>JAQXNC010000134.1 GCA_029097145.1 Bacillota bacterium | reverse complement strand
TCTGTATCGCATCCAATACTCTAAGTGCACAAAAAGCCAGAGTACTGCTGGCCCTGGCTTTAAATAAAACACATAACATTGAAGATATCAGACGTATCTTTGATGAATATTAACTGATATAGCGGTCATTACGACTGCTTTTATTTATGATACTATTGGCAGATACATAAATGATGATTAGAAAACCAATAAAGATTAACATACTGTAATCCATATTAAGTGTAGCGACAAAGTCATAGGTTCCATGAATCAGCATTGGTACCAGTACTGATAACACTTTATATCTTTTATTATGTTGATAAAGTTTACTGCCGGCATAATATATACCCATAAAGACCCCAAAGACGGCATGCATTGGTACAGCAGTTATGGCTCTTAGAATTCCTGTTTCAAAGCCATAAATCAAGACATAACCAACATTCTCAAAAGCGGCAAAACCCATTGCCACAAAGACACTGTAGACTATCGCATCAAAGGTAAAGTTAAAATCTTTGGATTTATATGATGCCCATTTAAGCATAATATATTTGGCAAATTCTTCTGAGAAACCAACCACAAAGAAGTACAGCAAAAAGTTTTTAAAAAGCGATTCCTCAACTACCAGACGATTTAAAAGATTCTCTAAGATAATCTCAAGAATTATCGCAATGATAGCACTGACAACTCCAGCTATAAGCAGCTTAACAAGTAAACCTAATGGTTCTTTTTCTATCTGATCATGACGATATATTTTTATACATAAAGCAATGGCAGGTACCAAGGCCAAAGCTACTAATACTTTTTCATTCATATAGTAATTTTAACATTAAATCTTATAAATGATACAATATATATACGGAGGTGGTATATATGTGTACTGCAGCAACCCTTAAAACGAAGGATTTCTATTTTGGTAGAAACCTGGACTATGAATTTTCTTACGGTGATGAAGTTGTGATTACACCACGCAACTATCAGTTTAATTTTAGAAATAAACCAGCCATTAAATCACATTATGCAATGATTGGAATGGCCTGTGTCATGGATGACACTCCACTCTACTATGAGGCAACTAATGAAAAAGGCTTATCAGTAGCTGGTTTAAACTTTGTCGGCAATGCCCATTACTTCCCAAAGGAAGAAGACAAAGACAACATCTGTCAGTTTGAGCTGATCCCATGGCTTTTAGCTCAATCAAAGACAGTTAAGGATGTCAGAAAACTGCTTGAGAACCTGAACATTACTGATGAACCATTCAAGGATACTCTGCCTTTAGCTTCACTTCACTATCTGATTGCCGATAGAGATGAATGTATTGTCCTTGAATGTATGAAAGATGGCATGCATATCTATGATAATCCTGTTGGTGTCTTAACCAATAATCCACCATTTAATATGCAGTTATTCAATCTGAATAACTACCATCATCTCTCAAAGAGCTATGAACATAAGACTGATGCCTTCAAAATCGAATTAAACGAATATTCAAGAGGTATGGGATCCTTAGGTATGCCAGGTGATCTCTCATCAGCTTCACGCTTTGTCAAGGTCGCCTTTACCCGCGCGAATTCTTTATGTAATGATGATGAAATGAGCAGTGTCTCACAGTTCTTCCATATTCTACATTCAGTTGAACAACAAAGAGGCTGCTGTCATCTGGGTGATGAGAAATATGAAATTACATTATATAGCTCATGTTGTAACAGTGATAAGGGAATATATTACTATACAACCTATAATAATCATATGATACGGGCTGTTGATATGCATCGGGTCAATCTTGATACTGATACATTATATCGTTACACTATCAACGATACAGAACATATCGAATATCAGAATTAAGGCACAGAAAATGTGCCTTTTATTCTTCAATAATGATTTCTCGATTATTCTTATCAAGGTAATAAACAGTCGCTTCCCCACCAAGATGTTTACTGATTAATGATGCCATTTCTTCAATAGCTCCATTTAATCTTTCCATAGACTTCTGATCAACTGTTTCAATGACCATAAAGGCATTAACAGTATCTTCTTCGAGGCATGTTCTGACACATTCACGGTAATTAAAACAGCGACAGATAGCTCCCTTATCATCTTTATAGACAATCTCACCCTGATATGGTGGTTCACTTAGATCGCTGCCATAAGTAATGAATTCCTCATTACCCATAGCCTTAGTCAGTCTGACATCACCCACAAACTTATCAATATCTTCACCACCACATGGTAACCCATATTTTAAGGAAATCGCATTATAGATATCAACCAGGGGATTAATTGTCCCAATACTGTTACCTTTGGCAACTCTTTTTAATAGAGCTTCAATTGAAGATCTGGCACCTTTTTTAGTCTTAAAACGACTATAGGCTTCTCTCCAGACCTTAATAACCTCATTAGAACTGAAATCTTCATCTGGATAATACTTCATTGATTCCCTTTGGGCATCATCGAGAAGACTTCGATAATCATCTTCACCTTTCTTATGATTGTTAATGCCCTTTAAGACAATGACACCAATTCTAAAATCATCGAAAACTTCTAGGAAACTCTCTTCAATAATAAATCTTTTCATCATATCCTCCACTTAACAAAAAACGTCACTATATACTTCTTCAAAGGCCTAACGAAGCATATAATGACGTATACCCGGCGGTATTTTATGTTATTATTTTATTAAAGTTACGTGGTAGTTTCAATATTAAATGATAGAAATAGGAGACAAATATGTTTAGAAATGTTAGAAAAAAGACTAATGAAATCAGTATTGAAGAAGCTAAAGAACTGCTTAAAACTTCAAGAAGAGGGGTATTAGCTTTAAATGGGGATGATGGTTATCCTTATGCCATTCCTGTTAATTATTTCTATGTTGAAGATCATAATCAGATTATCTTTCATGGTTCAAAGGCAGGACATAAGGCTGATTCCTTAAAGAGATCAGATAAAATCTGCTTTACAGTCTATGGCAATGAGAAAGTTAAGGATCTCGATTGGGCACCATATCTTGAAAGTACTGTTGTCTTTGGCAGATGTCATATGGTTAGTGATCTAGAAGAAACCAGAAGACTATGTAAACAGTTTGCGATGAAGTATTATCCTAGTGAGGCAATGGTAGATGAAGAAATTGAAATATCAGCCAGAGCTGTCGGTATGTATGTGATTGATATTGAACATATAAGTGGAAAGAGAATTCAGGAAAAGTAGATATGAAAGTCATCGATGTGATTAATCATTTAAAGAATGAGGGATACTGGATCAATTTTGATAAGACCAGAGATATTGTATTATATGGTGATACCAATAAGGAAATCACAAAGATTGGTATATGCTGGGTAGCGACCAAGGGTGTTATAAAGAAAGCCAGAGAAAAGGGTATCAACTTCATTATTTCACATGAGAATCTCTTCTATGAAGCTACAACTTCACCTACAAGGCAACTGCTTGAGAGTGCTGATGAGAAAAAGAAGATGCTTGATGAGGGTGATATTACCGTCTATCGATGTCACGATGTTTGGGATATGATGCCTCTATATGGAGTCGCAGATACCTGGGCTCATGATATTGGTTTTGACTTTGAGGCAAGAGTTATCAATTCCTATAATTCATATGCCAATCTTGATCATATGACCCTTCATGATGTTGCCAAAAGAATTGCCAACGCCCTAAAACCCTATGAAGAAGATGGGGTAGTAGTATACGGTGATTTAAACCGTATCGTTCATCGTATTGCGATTGGTACTGGAGCTGCCACCAATATTTTTTCGATGCTGAAGGAAAATCCTGATGTCGTGGTTGCCAGTGATGATGGCGTAACCAACTGGATCGCTGTTCAATGGTGCATCGATAATGATATGCCATTGATCCTTGTAAATCATGCCAGTTGTGAAATCGGTGGCCTTAAGAATATGGTCAATTACTTCAATAAAGTCTTACCAGAACTGGAAACTGAATATCTCTATGAAGGCTATAAGGTTCAGATGATTCTGGCTGACTGATAATATATATGTAAGAATAACTTCAATATAGGTTATTCTTTTTTTATCAGGCATTACTTTCTCAAAACGAAAATCAACTCCAGTACCTTCGCCTTCATCTTTAGACTAGCCGCCTTCTTTCTTTTACATTGGATTATAGAATTCGACAATATGAAATCCAAATTTATAGATATAAAAATGAATAATACGGGTCTCAAAATAAGGGGTGTATGTCTCCCATATTCTGATATCTAGATTCATCTAAAAAGCCCGGAAAAACTATCAAAGTTAATTCCAAGCTCACTTTACACCTTATCTATGATCCCCTGTGCTATGGCACACTATCTTTTTGGTGACTATATTTATTTTTAGTTATTAATATTGTCATCTCTTATATTATTAAGACAACAGTTATCTAATATTCCTTATTTTCAACAATTCTGATACTCAGTTTATATAGTACGCATATCAACACAATAATCAGAACTACACCAATAGCTATCATCATCCATAACTGGATATCTGCACCACCAATTGACACAAACAGCATTGATGAACCTATCATCAGTATCATCATTGTCAATATATTGATTAATCTGGATTTCTCTTGACCATACTTGATTCTAACTGGTATCTGTATTACTGCCAGCACATAAGCTAATGGCACAAGAATTATAGATTCAAGCAGTAACAGGATATCAAGTTCTTCACCAATTATCATGATGATAACTGAGGCAATAATTCCTAAGATATATCCACCAAAAATCATCATAAATGTCATCAGAAACTTTTCCTTAACATAATCACTGTGCTTTATTGGTAAACACATAATATATGGCATCCCATTATCCAGTTCATCATAACTGATAGTTCCTATCACCAGTGAACCAAACATATAACACATAAACATTATCATTGTATAAAGAGCCAGGGAACTCATACATAAACCTGCTCCAATCATGATCAAAAAGAAATTCTTCTGCAACATGATTATCTCTAAATCTTTTCTTATTAGTCCCTTCATACTATTTACCTTTCACCATCATTAGGATGATATTATCTATCATTGCATTCTCAATAACGATATCCTTATAGTTCTCCTGATAATACTGTTTCTCATTTGTCAAAAGAGTATAACCAAACCCTTCCTTCATCGTCTTTAAGACATATTCCTTATCAAGATTCTTATAGGTCTTTTCATCAACCTTTAAAAGAGCGTATTTACCAAGTAAGACATCAGTATCTTCATGAAGGATAATCTTACCATCATCAATCATATAGATATCATCACAGAGATGTTCCAGATCATTT
>JAQXNC010000133.1 GCA_029097145.1 Bacillota bacterium | reverse complement strand
GTAATGAGGATTTCTGGATACTTTCTGGCGATATAAAAAGGTATGGCTGTATTTGGTGTAGCGAGAATAGTATTAATACCATTGGCATATAGTTCATCGATGATTTCATGAAGCCATTTAAAGTCGTATACGCCATCAGATGGTTCAGGTTTAGACCAGGCAAAGATCCCAAGTGATACACAGTTGATATGGGCTTCCTTCATAAATCTGATGTCCTCTTTGATAATTTCAGGATGGTTTAACCATTAATCGGTATTATAGTCACCACTATGGATGAGCTTATTAAGTATCTGCATATAATATAGCTTCCTATCAGAAATAAATATTATCATGAATAATCACAATAGTGATATCATTAATATATTAAATGTGAGGTTACCATGTCAGAAATAAAATGTCCTAAATGTCATACAGTTTTTACTATTGATGAAGCTGATTATAACTCAATCGCTAAACAGATTAGAGATAATGAATTTAATAATGAAATTAAACGTCAGTTAAGAGAACTTGAAGAGAAGATGAATCTAGAGATTGATCTTTTAAAGAAGGAATATACAAGAGAAAAAGAAACTGAGATCAGTATTAAGAATAAAGAGATTGATGAGCTTAAACATCGACAGGAGATGCTGGAGAGCGAATATAATCTGAAGCTTCAGGATGAAATTTCAAAAAAAGAAATGGATTATGAGAAATCTAAGGCTGACAGTAATAATCTTGTGGTTAAACTTGAAAGTGAAATCAGAGAACTTAAAGGTCAGCTGAAGAGTGCTGATGATGTAAGATTAAATGAAGTAAAAAGTGTTATCGCTCAAAAGGAGCTGGAAAAGGAAAAGAGTTTAAGAGAAGCTCTTGAAAAGAAAGAGAATGAACTTAATACCCTGAGAAATGACTTTGACAGCTATAAGAACGAGAGTAATGCCCGTTTGGAGATTATGCAGAATCGTTATGAGGAAAAGCTCTTAAGTAAAGATCGCGAACTAGCTGATAAACAGGTACAGGTCGATTACTATAAGGATCTTAAGACTAAGATGTCGACCAAGATGATTGGGGAAAGTCTTGAACAGCATTGTGCCTATGAATTCAATAAGAATCGTATGGCGATGTTTCCAAGGGCATATTTTGAAAAAGATAATGATATAAGAAGCGGTTCTAAAGGTGATTTCATCTTTAAGGATTTTGATGAAGATAATGTTGAAATACTGTCTATCATGTTTGAAATGAAAAATGAAGCCGACACAACCGCAACCAAACACAAGAATGAAGATTTCTTTAAGGAACTTGATAAAGATCGAAGAGAGAAAAACTGTGAGTATGCCATTCTGGTATCGTTACTTGAGAGTGATAATGAATTATATAATGAGGGGATTGTTGATGTATCATACAAATATCCAAAGATGTATGTCATCAGACCACAGTTCTTTATTCCGATTATCACATTATTAAAGAATGCTTCTTTGAATGCCTTAAGTTATAAGAAGCAGTTAATGGTTGAAAGAGAAAATAATCTTGATGTGACACATTTTGAAGAAAATATGGAAGCCTTTAAGATGGCTTTTGGTAAGAATTACGAAATCGCATCGAGGAAGTTTAATGAAGCTATTGATGAGATTGATAAATCAATTATGCATCTGCAGAAGATTAAGGATGCCCTGACATCATCAGATCGTCAATTACGTCTTGCCAATGATAAGGCTCAGGATTTATCGATTAAGAAACTGACTAAGAATGCACCATCGGTGAGGGAAAAGTTTGATTCATTAAAGGGGGTATAGGAAGATGAATACTTATGAATTAATCAAAGACCGCATCAGCTCAAAGCGTCTTTATAAAACAGTTAAAGACCTGACAGCTTTCCATCGAATTCAGGCATCGACAACCTATCGTAAGGCTGCAAATCATGTCATGGATTTATGTAAGACTTATCATCTTGATGCGACATTAATGGAATATGAAGCTGATCCAGATAAATGGTATCTTCAAAACAAGATGTTCATGGAATGGGATATCAAAGAAGCGACACTTGATCTTGAGGATGGTCATCGTCTCTGTGACTATACCAGTGAACCTATTTCAGTAATTCAGAAGAGTTATCCATGTGACTATCGTAATAATCCACTTGATCTTGTCTATCTTGATAAGAGTGATAAGGCAGAAGATTATGAAGATGTCGATTTTAAAGGTAAGATGGTCTTTACTCATTACTGGCATGATTCAGTATCGTGGATTTATGATAAGGGTGCCTTAGGTATTTTAACTGACTGTATCAGAGAAGATGCCAATCGTAAGCGTCATGATTTATATGATTCTTTAACATATACCAGTTTCTGGCATAACCATGACGAGAAACAGAAACCAGTCTTTGGGTTTGTAGTATCACCAAAAGTTGGTGATATGCTTGAAAAGAAATGCCTTGAACTAAAGAAAGAAAACAGGTATCTCAAGGTTAAACCATATATCAATTCAAGTCTC
>JAQXNC010000132.1 GCA_029097145.1 Bacillota bacterium | reverse complement strand
ATGGCTCAGTATTAGCTTCTACTTCTACTGGCTCAACATTAACTTCTTCTACTACGTTTGTGTTTTCGTTAGTCATTATTTTGTCCTCCTTGTTGTTTATGATTGATATTAACTATTTGCTTCTAAAGTCCAAGTATTTGTACCGTCAGTGATTGACAAAGTTGTTCCACTTGCGGAGAATGTTAAACCACCTAATTTATCCGCTGTAGCAAGTTCTTTTACGACTATATCTGTTCCGTTATCCCATAATGTAGAATCATCATTCACAAGTATTTCAATATTAGGTTTAAGAATACTAGAAGTATTTATTACACCATTGATATAATTGTAATCTGAAACTTTAATCACTAAATAAAGTTCATTATCTGAAACTTTATATTGTCTAAAACCAAGTATATAACCATTTTTAGTTGATGATTTATTGACTTTTGTAATTTGTATTGAAAATGAACCATTATATGAGAAGAAAGCCCCGTCATATATATTTCCTGAACGGTCTGACATATTAAAAGAATAATTCATACTATGTATATTTATTTTAATCGCTATATAGTGATTAATACCCATATAAAGATTAAGCGGTATTGAATAACTTTCTAATGATGTATTTATTGTATCAATAGCACCAGTAACAGTGCCGTCACCAATAGAAGAAATATCAGTTGAGCCAATTTTATCCATTGTAACAAATTCTTTCCAATCAGTCCAACCACCCGTTCCTCTGATTGTTCTAATAAAATTTTTATTAGAATTTGTTCTCATTTCTTGTGAACCATATAGATTAATTTCATCGCCTGTATTCATAATAACTTCTAATCTAAAACTACTATCAATACCTGTTGGAAGATTTAATAGCGTTTTTGCTATGTCAACAGATGAACAAGTATAAATGCCTGGAGTGATATAATTATTTAAATCATCATTTTTTTGTATTCGTGTTGCACGGTTTCCAAGATATGAATAATTATTAAGTTCCATTTTATCTGCTTTATCATCTAAAGCACTCTCAATGCCCACTAAAGACCCATTTAGTTCAGCAATACTTTCTTTCACTTCAGTATCATCATAAATAGTATCTGTAAACACAGCATTTTCAGGAACATCACTTTTAACAGTATGATTGTTTACTGTATCAGCATTTCCACCATTTGCAGGAAGTGTTGTAGGAATATCAGTTTTCTTTGCATAATTAGAGCCGTCTGTTAATTCACTAACTTTAGTAGGAACTGTCACATTAACCGCCTTACTACTCGGTGTTAAAGCAGTGCCATTAACCTTTATAGTTTCAATAACATTCGCCTGTGCATTACTTGGTGCGTGTGCTGAATCTGCGTGAGTTTTAGCAGAATCCCAATTAGATACCTTAGTAGAAGTAATACCATCAAGTACAGTTTTGTTTGTATGGGTGTGCAGATCACTAGTCTTTGCGTATCCCGTAAGTGAAGGAATTTCACTCTTATCAGCTTTTCCAGTCTGTAATTCTGTAATAGCTGAAGTATTGTCTGAAATAGCACTATTCATTGCGGAAGCATCGTTCTCATGACCTGCAATCCAGTCTGACATCTCTTTAAGAGTATCTAAATCTTCTGGAGCATTTGCTACAATCTTAGAAATCTCAGTTGAAATTTCACTTATGACATCTGCTGATTTAGCATACTCTGATAGATCCTGGTGCTCTGTAAGATATCCTTTATCAGATAACTCTGTTTCAGTTATATACTCTTCTGGTACATTTGTTAAGAAACCGCTTACATCAGGAATCTCAGTTTTTAAAGCATATTCTGATAAGTCCTGATGTTCAGTAAGATAATTGCTGTCGTTCTCTAACTCTGATACCTTAGTTGGTACTGTTGGAATATCTGTTATGTTTGCTTTCTTTTCAATCTTAGTACGAAGTTCTGTGTCATCATAATTGTCAATTGATGCAAGTCTTGCAATCTCTGTGTCTGATACTAATGACTTACCGGCTTCCTTTGTTACATATGTATTAGATGCTTCTTCTTTCTTCAAATATGGTGTAAGATCTATATCTTCACCAACATCGATAGTTATATTTATTAGTCCGGCATCAACAGAACTTCCATCAGTTAGCGTTACGATTAGATGATTGTCTGAATTTACAACTAAGTTTTCAATACCTACACCATCAGCACCATCAGCACCGTTAACTCCGTCAGCTCCTGGTGCTCCATCTAATCCATTTGCTCCATCATTTATTTTGATTG
>JAQXNC010000131.1 GCA_029097145.1 Bacillota bacterium | reverse complement strand
CATGAACTTCATGATTATTATTCAAAAGTCCAATTATTTCGTTAATCATCCTAACTTGGCCCTCGCTTTCAGGTGCGGTCCACCATCTGATACATAAACCCATTCTTTATGTCCTTTACCACACATTCCACATCCAGTTACAACAAATTCATCAGATACCATAGTAATTGAATTCAACAGTTCAATTACATCACCACTAATAACAACAGGAGACACTATCTTTCCTGAAAATTTACCATCAACAATTTCAAGACCATATTGAGCTGTACACTGTATCTGCCAGTTCTTTGGATCTTCCATTCCATTGTTGGTGTCACATAGATAGTAACCATGTTTAATTGACTTAATCATATCTTCAAGCTTATCTTTACCTTTTTCGAAGAAAGTATTTGTCATTCTGGTGTAAGCCTTATTACGCGTAGATTCTCTTCTTGAATTTCCAGTTGCAGGCATATTTAATTCAAGTGCTGTTAAAACATCACTGATTCCAGTCTGTAAAATTCCATCTTTAATAATCGTGGTATCGTGTGCCATTACACCATCATCATCAAAAAAATAAGATGCAGCACTCAAAACACCACCAGCACCATCACGCATGGATACTAATTTAGATGCAACCTGTTTGCCAATAAAATCTTTGGCTTTAGCACGATTTTTAACAAACATATCCATTTCTACCCCATGACCAAATGCCTCATGAGCAATTAAGCCGGTGATGGATGGGTCAGTAATAATATCATAAACACCTGGCTCAACCGGTTTAGAATCAAGCATCTTTAATACGAGATCGCCTATTTCATCAAGACGTTTATCCATTTTCTCAAAAGCCAGAGCTGTATCTTTTTCATTCTCTGTCTTAAATGTATCACGCATGCCTTTATCATCTGCAGAGACTACCTGAACCATCACATTATTCCAAGGATAAGTCTGACTCAGACACTTATTTTTAGTAATAAAGAAAGAAGACTGGATACGGTTAATGTACCCTGCAAATGCATTAACAATTCGACTGTCTTTGTTCGATAAATAATCTACATAATATTTAAGCTTATCGACTATAGTTTTATCATCCATTATACCTTCATCATAACGGTTAAAGTCTTCAACATGAACTTCATCTTCAAGTTTCTTCAAATCAATTGTTTTAATGTCTTTTGTATTAACTTTTAATGCCTGGTGTAATCTTTTTAAATCTAATCCCTTAATATCATCACATGAATATTCACTGTAATGATTATTGTTGTAGACCTTGATTACAAATCCTGCTTCTGTATCGCTAAGACTAGTACTTTCTCCAATAGATGTAATCTTGCTTTCGACAAATATTCTTTTGCCTCTTGCATGCCTTCCAAAAATTGAAACATATTCATATTCTGAAGAAAGTTTATCAATCAGTTCTTTAGCAATATCTATTCTTTCATTTAAAAATTTACTTTCCATTATCCTATTGAACCCTCCATATTAATCTTCAAAAGTTGATTCAATTCAACAGCATACTCCATTGGTAATTCACGAGTAAATGGTTCAATAAATCCGAGAATAATCATTTGAGTAGCTTCTTCTTTACTCAGCCCACGTGACATTAGATAAAATAACTGTTCTTCAGATATTTTAGAAACTGTTGCTTCGTGTTCAACAGTTGATGTTGAATTAGAAACAATATTTGTCGGAATAGTATCACTTGATGATATATCGTCTAGAATCAGAGTATCACATTCAACTTTAGCTTTTGAATTTATAGCACCTTTACCAAACGATACAAGACCACGATAATTGACCTTGCCACCTGTACGTGCTAGTGATTTAGAAATAATAGTGCTTGATGTGTTCTTTCCAAGATGTATCATCTTAGCTCCAGCATCCTGATACTGACTGTTAGAAGCAACCGCAACCGAAATACATATTCCTTTAGAGTTATCTCCAGAAAGAATACAAGCAGGATATTTCATATTAAGATGCGAACCGACATTGCCATCAATCCACTCCATAACACCATTTTCATCTACCAGTGCACGTTTTGTAACTAGATTAATGATATTCTGAGACCAGTTTTGCACCGTTGAATATCGGCATTTTGCTCCTTTGCCTACAAATATTTCTACAACAGCAGCATGCAGCGAATCTCTTGAATACTTAGGCGCAGTACATCCTTCAACATAATGAAGATCAGCTTCATCATCAACGATAATAAGAGTTCTCTCAAACTGACCCATTTCTTTTGAGTTAATTCTGAAATAAGACTGTAGTGGTTTTTCTAGTTTTACACCTTTTGGAACATATATAAATGAACCACCTGACCATACAGCAGTATTTAATGCAGCAAATTTATTATCAGCATACGAAACTATCTTTCCAAAGTATTCTTTAAAAAGGTCAGGATGCTTTTTTAGTGCTGTGTCTGTGTCATAGAAAATAACACCAGCATCTTCAACTTCCTTAAGCATATTGTGATATACAACTTCAGATTCATATTGAGTTGATACACCAGATAAGAACTTCTGTTCTGCTTCAGGTATTTTCAGTTTATTAAATGTTTCTTTAATTGTTTCTGGAACTTCACCCCAGTCATTTTCAACCTTATTTGATGGTTTGATATAGTATGTAAAATCATTCCAGTCAATTTCACTTAAATCTGGGCCAAAAGATGGAAGAGGCATTTCAACAAATTTCTGATAAGCTTTTAAACGCAATTCAAGCATCCATTCTGGTTCATTTTTCATCAAAGATATCTGTCTGACTATATCTTCATTTAATCCTTTTTCAGTTTTAAATACACTTACATCTTCATCTTTAAAGTCATATTTATAATTATCCTGGTTTTCAATAATATCTTTATTCTTCATTCTTATACTCTCTCAATAAGCTGTTAATAGCTTTTATTCCAATAGTTCCACATTTAATACGATTAGCCTGTTTATATAGAGTATCAAAAGCATTTGCTTCTTCCAGCAAATCTTCATCATATGGTTTTTCATCAATCATATTGTAGTATTCATCAATAATATGAAGCGCATCATCAACTTTCTTATTTTTAACAAGATCGGTCATTATTGATGTCGAACTAAAAGCAATAGTACAACCAACGCCATCAAATCTAACATCCTTAACAACATCATTTTCAACCTTGACTTGCACAGTAATATCATCTATACATGAATCACTCGCCATATGAATTACCTTATAACTTTCATCATCCTTTAAACCCTTATTATGAGGTTTTGTATAGTGATCCATAATTATTGCACGTTTTAAACTTTCATCCATCATATAGCTGCTCCTATACACTTTTCAAGTGTAACATCTTTAATAACACTGATAAAATAATCAATTTCTTCCTTTGTATTATATAAATAAAGTGAAGCACGAATGGTTTCGGATACACCAATTACATTTAATAGTATCTTAGCACAATGATTACCACTTCTTACTGAAATACCCTTCGAATTAAGATAGCCAGCTACATCCTGAGCAAAAATACCTTTAACATTAAAAGTAACAATTGAAGTATCACCATTTGTGTTGTATACTTCGACGTTTTCAAGCTTCTTCATTTCGCTCATAAAATATTGATGCAGATATCTATCGTATTCAGCTATATTATCCATACCAACATTTAAAAGGTATTTAACTGCCTCACCAAAACCTAATACACCTTCTATGCATGGTGTACCAGCTTCGAATTTATAAGGAGGGTTCTTTAATAGTATATTTCCACAGATATCAAATCTGGCATTAGAACCACCACCAAGCATAAATGGATCCATTTTCTCAAGCAGATCATATTTTGCATATAATACGCCAACACCACTTGGACCAAGCATTTTATGAGAACTGAAACATAAAAAGTCAATATCAAGTTCAGTCACATCGGTTTTGATATGAGGGACGGATTGTGCCCCATCACATACAACAACTGCACCATATTGATGTGCTATTTCAACAATTTCTTTCATAGGCATCACATACCCAAGAACATTTGAAACATGTGCCAGAGTAACAACCTTGACATTCTCATTCATCATTTTTTTAAGATTATCAATATCAAAAGACCCATCTTCATTTAAAGGAATATATTCTATCTTCGCTCCAGTGATTTCTGCAACCTTAAACCATGGCAGAATATTAGATGCATGTTCAGCTTCAGTAGATAGGATTATATCACCCTTTTTCAGGAATTTTTGTCCATAACCATAAGCCACAAGATTTAATGATGAAGAAGCACCATTTGTAAATACTATTTCATTTGAACTTTTGGCATTAAGTAACTCTCTAACCAGTTCTCTGACTTCTTCATACTCTTTAGAAACCTGATATGATACATCATAATCACCACGATGAATATTAGAATTATATTTGGTATAATACTCAACCACTTTATCAATAACCGTTTGCGGTTTAAATGATGTTGCAGCATTATCAAAATAGATATGATTTCTTTCAACTTCACTTTGAATCATTGGAAAATCTTTACGTATTTCATTCACATTAAGCATAAATATTAACCACCTTCTCATTTAAATAACTGATAATCTTTTCCGCGTCATCTATGCCATCAAATACTTCTTCCTGTGGTAAAAGATATGAATGGATAAAAAGTATCATGGCATCATGATATGAAATACCTCTTGAGTATAAGTAGAATAAAACATCCTGATCAATAGTACCACTGCTCAAAGAATGTGATGCTTCGACATCATTTTCATCAATCAATAGAATAGGTTTTATCTCAGCTTTTTTTGGATTATCTATAGTAAGACATCTAGACGACTGATGATTTTTAGATACTTTAGCACCCTTTTCGATTTTACCAGTACAATCAAGCTTCAAGACCGATTTATCAAGACATACACACGAATTATCAATATTAACTTCAGAGTATCTATCTTTATTTATATAGTTGAGGTTAATTATCTTTTCATCGATAGTCAGATATTTTGATGTAACATTCAGCTTCGCACCTTTAAATACATCAATATTAGATTCCTGTACATATGTACCTCTTTCAAGGTTTATGTAAGTGACATTAACTTCAAGATCATTTTTAATAAAACCTCTATCATATAATTCGATATCCTGTATCTGACCAACAAAAACTATATTACATGATTCAAGAATCTGATATTCGATATTAATTCTTCTATTTCTTAAAAGAATCAGATATGCCCTTTTAGAACCATCAATCACTAATTTATTATCATTTTCAACAACAATCTTAAGCATTGTAGTTCCTCTTATTATTTGCACATGTACCTAATGAATATACAAGAGGTTTGTCTTCTTTAACTGGGGTAATATCCAATTCTTTATATAACCAGTCATAACCATCTGTATCAATTTTCATCACTAGTTCATTATCACCTTCAACTACAATCTTTCCATCTACAATGACATGTGAATGTGTTGGCTTTATTAAAGTAAAGAATCTTTCATAATGAGATACAACTAAAAGACCCATTGGATTCTTACCTATCAGTTCATTAATTGCATCTGATACAAGCTTAATCGCATCGACATCTAATCCTGAATCAATTTCATCAAGCATAGCGATTGACGGTTCAAGCATCATCATCTGTAAAATCTCATTTCTTTTCTTTTCACCACCAGAAAAACCATCATTGACAAAACGGTGAGCCAAATCATCTTTCATCTTAAGTTTTTTAATATTAGCTTCAATCTGTTTGATAAATTTAAATAGCGATATATTTTCTTCTCTTCGAGAATTAATTGCAGCTCTTAAGAAATCTGAGTTAGTAACTCCACTGATTTCCTGTGGATACTGCATAGCTAAGAAAATACCTTTTCTGGCTCTTTCATCAACAGACATTGTCAAAACATCTTCGCCATTGAATAGAATCGATCCCCTTGTGATTGTATATTTTGGATGACCCATGATAGTCTGAAGTAATGTCGATTTACCATTACCATTTGGCCCCATAATCGCATGAACTTCACCTTCTTTGACAACCAGATTAATTCCTTTTAATATTTCTTTATCTTCAACACTAACGTGTAAATCAATAATCTCAAGTGTATTACTCATACATATTCCTCCACTATTTAAAGATTATATCACAATCTTAATTAAAAGTTTTTGTTACTATCTATAATACAATGTGAAATGTAGCTGAATTTTAAACCATATAATTTTACAAGCAAATCCAAATATTATATAATTTAGAAGTTTAGGAGGAATTTATGGATACAAAAGAAATTCTTAAAAAGTTCTGGTTTGTGGCTTTAATAGCAGTTTTATTTGTCGTATTCATTGTTGTATATGCAGTTAATATGATTTCTAGTAAACCTGTTGAAAAGACTGCAAAACAGGTAGATGGTCAATATATCATCTATAGTATCAATGGAGAGAATTATACAGCAGATGAATTATATGACGATTTAAAGAACAGCTATGGCTTAACTGCAACATATCGGAAGTTTGATAGTATAGTATGTGATAAGGCAATTGAAACAACTACAGAGATGAAAAATATCGCTTCATCAAATGCTTCATATTTACTTTCATACTACGGAAAGGAAAATCTCGATAAACAGTTACAGTCATTAGGCTATGCTGGCGCTGATAACGCTTATGACTACTATATTTATCTTTTAAAGTCACAACAGTTGAGAACAGACTATCTAAAAGAACATGAAGCAGAATATGTAACACCTTATGTAAAAGAAAACAATCCAAAGATTATTTCGCACATACTGGTTAAGGTAGCTGATGTTGAAAAGATTACTGACGAAGATGGAAATGTTACGCTTAAGGCTAATCCAACAGCCGAAGAAGAACAGAAACTCAATAACGTTCTTGAAGCTTTAAAAACAAAGAGTTTTGCTGAGGTAGCAACTGAATATTCTGATGATACAAGCGCTAGCAATGGCGGTTACTTAGGATATTTTGACAATACTAACACTTCTTATGTTGATACATTTAAAGAGGCTGCAAAAACAGTTCACGAAGGCGAAACAACAGAAGCATTCGTTTCTGAATACGGTTATCACATTATTTACTGCGATACAGAATCACTTGAAGATTTATATGCAAGTACTGATTTCTTGAATGCAATCTTTAACAGTAATACTAATCTATATAACCGTCCACTGGTAGAAAAAGCCAACGAACTTGGAATCAAGGTAACTGATGAAGAACTAAATAAACTTCTGATGGCCGCAATTAATCCAGAGGAGGTAACTGAATAATGAAAAAGATTGCAGTTTTATTCCTGTTAGTAATGACATTATGCGCATGTACAAGTAGCAACAAGGTACTTGTGAGTGATCCTGATTCTTATGTAATTGAAGGTGGGACTAACCTGACTAAACAGGAGCTCTTTGAAACAATGAAATATAATGACTATTCTTCAGTTGTATTAGGCGATATGATTGGGAAGATTGCTGTTCTTGAAGGAGTAGATATGTCTGAAATAGATAACCTAGTTACAAAAGACATCAACGATATGAAAGAACAGTATGGTGAATCATACGATGCCGTTATGGAGTATTATGGTGGTGAATCTGCTATTATTCAAAATATACGTTTAAGCTATATTGGCGAAAAACTTTCAACTGCATATTATGACGCAAATATCGATTCTCTAGTCAGCACATATAAACCAATGCTTGGAAAATATGTCTATTTCGATACTGTTGAAGCAGCTGAAAATATGCTAAAACTAATCAGCGAAGGAAAAACATATGAAATGGCAGCTGCTGAATCAGGATATGGATATTCAATATCGGAATCAGTAATGACTGATAAATCTTCTTTACCTTTAGAAGTTAAAGAGTTCATCAACAGTGTTGATAAGCCAACACTTAGCGATGTAATCATATCTGAAACTGCTACAACAAATACAGATGGTACAACTACTACAAACGTTCGTTACTACGTTGTTGAAGTGACTGATTTAGATTCAAACAACTTCAAAGATCAATTCTACAGTACTTTGAATTCATTAGTTGATTCAAAAGATATCTATAATTTCTACTTTGCTAAATATAATGTTGAGGTTTATGATCAAAGAACATATGATTTATTATCATCAACATATGAAGGTATCAAATAATGTGTATTTTCTGTAAGATTATAGCTAATGAAATTCCTTCATCAAAAGTTTATGAAGATGAAAATGTACTGGCAATTCTTGATTTATCACAGACTACCAAAGGTCACACAATAGTAATGCCTAAGAAACATTATGCTAATATCCTTGAGATACCAGGAGACGAACTTGCATACTTGATCCAAAAGGTCCAGGAAATTGCGAAGAATCTTATTAATAAGCTTAATGCAAAGGGATTCAATATTATCGTTAATACAAACGAAGCAGCAGGACAATCGGTAATGCATTTACATATTCATATCATCCCTCGCTATGATGAAAACGATGGATTAAAAGTTGAATATATCGCTAATGATAAAGCAGATCTAGAAGCGGTATTAAGAGAAATTAAAAATTAGTTAAAAAATTCCTCATATCAAAATGAGGAATTTTTTTACTTTTCATATACCATATCATACCATTTGCTGTTGGCGAATGAAGATTCTGAAATACCTAATACCTTAAATCCCAAGTGACTATAGAAATCTATCAAATAATCATGACATGTTAACAGGATTGTTTTGTCTGTGATATTTATTAGATGTTTCATCAGTTTTGATGCAAATCCTTTTTTCTTGTGCAACGGATCAGTAGCTAAACCTAAGACAATGATATAATTGCCTTTTTCCATATCAACTACATCATCCGTAAACATGATGTCTTCTAGTTTCAATTCATCAGACAAAACATATGTTATATAAGCACAGATATCATTATTCTCTTCTATGACTAATGTATGATCAGGATAATTAGCTAAACGATATCTAAAGCCCTTTTCAGTTACAACTTCATCTTCATTAAACGAATCTCTTTCAAGCTTCATCAAGCGTTCAAAATCGTTGATATTTGCTTCTCTAATCATGCTTATAAAAAGTCCTATTTTCTAATGCGAAAATTTTTGGAGTAAATTCTCCTTCATTAATTTGATCTAAGGCTTTTTCAATTGTATTAATTCTAGCATCGATATTATCAATCAAATACAGTAATTCTGCTTCGAGAGTCATAGGTCTCACAGGAGAACCATATTCTAACTGACCATGATGTGATAGAACCATATGTCTTAAAATAGTAAATTCTTCAGTATTATCAAGTTTAAGATTTATTCCTACCTGATACAGTTTAGAATGAAGTATTGAAATATGACCAAGTAGTTTGCCTTCTTTTGTATATTCAGTTACTACTGGAGAAGATAATTCTTCAATTTTCCCGAGATCATGTAAAATAACGCCGGCAAAAAGATAATCACGGTTAACTGAAGGATATATTTCAGCAATTGCTTCAGCAAGCTTCAACATACCGTTGACATGTGTAGCCAGTCCACCCATAAATGAATGGTGAATCTTACTGGCTGCAGGATAATCATAAAAGTCAGCTTCATACTCATTCAATACCGCAACTACAATACGTGCAATATTTTTATTAGATATGCGATTAATAGCGTTTTGTACACCATTTCTTAAATCATTTTTAGAAAATGGTGATTTGAATATAAAGTCTTCTTTTCTGATTTCACTTTGAATAACAGGAAGAACTTTAATCATTTTTAACTGTAAAGTCCCTCTATAGTTTATTACTTCAAATTCGAAATTGAATACCTTTCCAACTTCCAGTTCTTTTTCAATTTCAGGCTTCACATCCCACATTTTTGCTTCGATAGACTTAGTATCATCCTGAATAGTTAATGTTAAATATGGAGCTCCAGAATTAGTTGTACCCTTAACTATGCTGGTTAAAAGAAGATTGACACATAGTCTTTCACCTTCTTTAAAATCAATTACTTTCTTATTCACGAGACCACTCCTTTTCATTCAATATTGCATATACAGTTTCTGAACTAAATCCTTTTGAGATTAATGAATAATACATTCTGTTTCTTAATTCAGTACCACTGTACTTTTTTGAAAGACGTTTATATAGTTTATCGGTTTCTTTACTTAAGATAGTTTTTTCATTATAAACTTCATAGGAAAAATCCAATGATTCCAATACCTTTAGGGCTATCTGATAATCAAAGCCTTCGTTAACTACTTTCTTAATAATGTACTGTTTTTTAACATTTAACGATTTATCCTTAATTGAATTTTGATACTTAGTCGCAATCTTTAATGCCTTTTTAAATTCAGCATCATTATCCAGTTTAACTACATCATCGATTATTTCTAGTGATATACCATTCTTCTTTAATGTATTAATAATATGTCTTCTTGAGAATAATTTTCTTTCAAGACTATCGCATTTATTGATTGCATACTTATAGTCATCAAGCAGCCCTTTTTCTTCAAGACGATCAATAATACCGTTTACTTCTTCAATAGGTAGTTCAAAGTTGTTAAGCAAATAATCATACATTTCCTTTACAGTATAGTCCTTAATTGACAGCTTTTTAATCGCACTCTTATATACATTAGTAATTGCTTCATCTTTTTTAAGCTCATCAATCATTTCAAGTGATACGATATCATCTTTACGTATTCCCTTTTCATAAAATGTATCAAGAGAAACAATAATTTCTTCTGTTGAACTCTCAGGACTTACAAGTTCAAGTAAAACATAATCCGTCTTTAATTTGATTGATTTAACAGTATAGAATCGACGATATTCTGCAATTGATTCTTCATAAATCTTAAAAATATTCTGACCAAAGATATTTGCATCATAAACATTGACCTTTAAACGTCCTGTTTTTGACATCTCCTTAATCTTTATATCATCTAAAGACATAAAAATCTCAATTTTTTCAGCAAGCTCTTCTTCATTATCAAAATAATAGCCATTAATTCCCTCATCAAGAAGTTCTTCAACACATTCATCTCTTCTTGCAAAAATCACACATTCTGATGCCAAAGCTTCAATATATGTCATGCCCTGTGTTTCGGTTGTTGAAGCACTTACAAAGGCATCTGCTGAATGATAGTATGCAGGTATTGTATCGAAAGATCTTTTATCTGCAAAGACTACATAATCATCTATATTCATATTCTTTGCCATATCTTTAAGAGAATCGAGATCAGGACCACCACCAATTACTACCAGTCTAATTTTTAACTGTTTATCCTTAATGATTCTGAACGTTCTTAAAAGCATATCTATAGACTTTTCTTGCGCAATTCTACCAACATAAAGCAGCATCTTTTCATCGTCTGCAATATTGAATTCCTTGCGGATTTCATCTCTTCTGGTTTTATCTGTATTATCAGGATTAAAGCGTTCAAGTTCAGTACCTGTTGGTATAATATCTATTTTTGTTTTGATATTATATCGCAATAACATATCCCTGGTCTTTTTTGAAGGAGAAATCAGATGCATACACTTTTCACCATACATCTTTGAAAGATTAGCAACAATTTTCTTAGCTCCTTTATCAATTGAATCAAGTCCCAAAAAATTGACATAGTGCGTATAATCTTCATAAGTTGTATGATACGTTCTTACAAGAGGAATATGTAGTTTATCAGCACAAATTTGCGCAAATATACCTACTCCAAATTCTGTGTGCACATGAATAATATCCAGATTTAAGTCCTTGATATCATCGATTAAAAAATAATGAAATGGTGTTGTCACTGCATAACCATACAGTTTCTTAAATTCGATACCAGGCAGCCTTATGATATTCCCTTCTCTTTGTACTTTGATAAGACCTGGATATGTACATATTACATATACTTCATTTCCCATCTCTTCAAGTTTTTTTCTTAATAGTTCAACAGATGACACCACACCATTTATATCAGGTAAATAAGTATCACTAAATAATCCTATACGCATCTAATCACCTCTTAAATTTAATATATCCAAAAGCTATTGTCCCCAGCATAAGAACGAAATAGAAAGTTGCAAAGCGCCACAATATCATAGAACTTGCTGAAAGAGTTTTTCCAAATAGATTTGAAAACATCATAATAAAAATTACTTCCGTTCCTCCACTCGCTCCTGGAATCGGAATCATTCCTGACGCAATCGCAACAAAAGATCCCATTGCAATCGCATTTATCAGTAATACGATATCAAGTTTACCACCCAACGCAAGAAAAACAAAGTACGGAACAGAATAATACATCAATAATCTCAATACACACAAAAAAGCACACAAAATAATCGTTTTCTTATGTAGTTTGAGGTTCTCAACCTCTAATCTGAATCTAGATAACTGCATTTCAACATTATTCAGCGTCGCTTCTTTATCCTTAACTAAATGAAACTTATATGCTATGTCAATTCCCTTGTCAGCTATCCAATCATGAAGACTCTTAAATTTTGCAAGTCCATACAGAATAAAAATAATTGAAGTGTTAATAATAAAACCCAAAATTACAAATACAAAAAGATTCGAAAACTGTGAATAAAAATATGGAAATTTTAATATGATGAATAAAAGACTAACAAGTGTCAGACATGACTGGTATATAATAAACTCCATCCATAAGATGCTGCCAGCATCTCCTGAACCAACACCCTGTTTCCGATATACATAAAACTGAGCAATCTGTCCACCTGTTGACGATGGTGTTATACCATGAAATAACGACGCCACAAGACTATTGATAATACCTGATGAAATTTTGTAATCAGGATGTGTAAATCTTGTTAAAACAGTAAGTACAATGCCAGTTATACTTTGATAGCCAAGAACTATTGCAATCACAATAAACAGATATCTTATGTCAACTGTTTGAAGTAAATCTAATAATTCAATATCATAAGCATTAACTGAAAAATAGATTACAATACAACCAATAGAAATAATCAGTAATATATTAAAGAAGTAATTATTAAATATCTTTTTCATTGCAATTTACTCTTTTATAAACTCTTTCATATACTTCTTTAAGTTCTAAACCAATTTTTTCTATTGATCTCTCTTTGGCTGTTTCGTATCCTTTATCAATAGTTGATTTTAGATTTCCTTTTATATACTCATCGACCAAATACACGAATTCATCGATACTGTGGCCCTTATAACAGTTTACTCTATCAACCAGCCACGGATCAAAAGCTCCAATATCACGAACAATCAGCTGTTGTTTTGAAGCTAATGCTTCTAAAACGACAATACCCTCGGTTTCTTCAAATGAAGGAAAGAAAAAACAGTTAGAAGCTAGATAAGCTCCTTCAATAATTGGACCTTTTACATATCCTGGCATAATAACGTTATTTGGTCTATTCTCAATTGCATCTTTAATAAACTTTGGTATAGATATCGAAGGAGTATCGCCAAACCAAATAAATTTATACTGAGGTAGTTTTCTTGCAACTTCAAAAAAATCTATCAATCCTTTTCTTTCAAATAATAAGCCAACACCTAAAACTACCTTATCATTTTCTGTCAGAGAAAAATATCTTCTAAAAGCCTTAACTTTATCCGAATTATATGCAAATCTATTTAAATCTATTCCGTTAGAAATGGCTGTTATTGGTTGTTTAATTCCATAGCCTTCCAAAAGCTTTTTAGAATATGGAGTAGGAGTTATAATCTCGTCAGCTTGAGTATATAAGCTTACAAGATATTTTTTAAATGCTGGAGCCAGTTGATTAGAAAAAACATATGAATTTCTGAAATCCTCCTCTGTTGAATGAGCGTGATAAATAATACCCTTGCCTTCTCTTCTGGCTTTAGCAATTATGGCATTTGAATTTACTAAATATGTGTTGATATGAAGAATATCATAGGAATCAAGTGGATCAGTAGTGTATGAAATGCCACAAGATTCCAAGGCCATCATTTGATGTCTACGGGCACGTCCGATACCAGAGATGCCAATCATCTTTTCGCCTTCAAAATATAATAAAACTTTCATACATTGATTATATCATATTAGCTATTAATTGAATCTTAATAATATCTTACGTTTTTGTAATAAAAAAGCTTCGCAAATGAGCGAAGCTTTTTAGAATGTCAATTAATATATAAATTAGCAGTTTTCTTTAAGAGCTAATAAACGAGCATAACGCTTCTGAGCATCAGCTTTAGTCTTAGCAAACATTTCTTCTGCTACTTCAGCACCCTTTAACTTAACAAGCTGAGCATATCTTGTTTCATTTAACAGGAATGCTTCGAAGTTATCCCAGTTAGGTTCCTTAGAATCTACTGTTAATGGATGTTCGTTACGTGGATCGAAACGGTAAAGTGTAACATAACCGCATTCAACAGCCTTCTTCTGGACGATCTGATGATTAGATAAGCCACCCTTAATACCGTGTTCAGCACATGGAGCATATGCAATGATTAATGATGGACCATTGTAGCTTTCAGCTTCTCTGATTGCATTCAATGTCTGCTGACGATTAGCACCCATAGCAACTGAAGCAACATATACATGTCCATATGCCATTGCAATCTGTCCTAAATCCTTCTTAGAAGTAGCTTTACCACCAGCTGCGAACTTAGCGATAGAAGAAGCCTGAGAAGACTTAGAAGCTTGACCACCAGTATTTGAATAAACTTCTGTATCAAGAACTAAAACATTTACATTTAAGTCGTTTGCAAGAACGTGGTCTAAGCCTCCGTAACCGATATCGTAAGCCCATCCATCTCCACCAACGATCCAAACAGATTTAGATACTAAATCTCTTTCGTAATCTAATAATTCCTTAACTGCTTCATTAGAAGAAGCCTTAACAGCAGCGATTACCTCATCCTTAACTGCTCTTTGAGCATCACGGTTTCCATTAGCTGCCAGATACTTTTCGAACGCTTCCTTGCAATCGCCATCAAGATTATCTTCCATAATCTTTAAGATTCTAGATTCCTTGTAGTTCTGAGCAACTGCCATACCAAATCCGTATTCAGCATTGTCTTCAAATAATGAGTTAGCCCAAGCAACACCCTCACCATTCTTATCATTTACAAATGGTGTAGATGGAGTTGATGAACAGTAAATCATTGAACATCCTGTAGCATTTGCAACCAGCATATCTCTACCGAATAACTGTGATACAAGTTTATAGTAAGGAGTTTCACCACAACCTGGACATGCACCAGATACTTCAAAATAAGGCATTAAGAACTGAGATCCCTTAACAGTATTTGTTGGGAAGTAATCAGTCTTATATTCTACTTCTTTAAACAGATAATCTGCAAGAGGTTCCTGATCAAGTTTAGCGTTGATATCAACCATAGTTAAAGCCTTATTACCAGCTTTTCCTGGACATTCAACAACACATAATCCACAACCTACACAGTTTGCAGGAGATACCTGGATACGATACTTAAGACCTTCAACACCCTTACCCATTGCAGGAATAGTCTTGAATTCCATTGGTGCATTAGCAACTTCTTCATCAGTTAATAAGAATGGTCTGATTGTTGCATGAGGACATACAAATGAACAGAAACCACACTGGATACAGTTATCCGGATTCCAAGTTGGTACCTGAACTGCAATTGTTCTCTTTTCTCTATATGCTACGTTGTTTCTGATTGAACCATCTTCAAGACCCCACTTAGTGAAGTTAGAAACTGGTAAATCATAACCTTCTAATGAGTTAATAGCCATTACATGTTCATCAAAGTATTCATCACCAATCATACGACGGCTGAAGTCAGTATTTAAATTAGCCCATGCTGGATCAACAGGGATTTCTACCAATCCATCTTTACCACTATCAATTGCTTTATAGTTCGCTAATACAACATCATCACCTTTTTTGCTGTATGATTTCTTAGCAGCAGCTTTCATCAATTCAACAGCAGTATCATAAGGCATAATTTGTTCGTTCAATGCGAAGAATGCAGATTGAAGAATTGTATTTGTTCTTCTACCCATACCGATGCTTTCTGCAATCGCATTTGCATCAATAATATAGAATTTAGCATGTTTCTTAGCTAATTGAGCCAATAAACGATTAGGCAAGTGATCAACGATATGATCTTTGTCAAATGATGTATTCAATAAGAATGTACCATTTTCTTTTAAGTTACGTAACATATCATATTTCATTACATAAGCATCCAATGAGCATGAAATGAAATCAGCATTATCAATATAATATGTTGAATGAATTGGAGATTTACCAAAACGTAAGTGAG
>JAQXNC010000130.1 GCA_029097145.1 Bacillota bacterium | reverse complement strand
CATATAATTATTCAAGTCCAAACCAGGTACTGCAGATATTCTTTGCACTGTTCCTCTCAAATAAGCTCAATTACTACAAAGCAAAAAATGACTAAAGGCAGTTAATCAGGCCCTCTAAATTTTTGTGTGGGTGTGGGTTATCTATAAAATATCATGTGGGTAAAAATACATGGTATTTTTTATTTGTGTGGGTAATCTATAAATTATTGTGTGGGTATATATTTTCAGTAATAAAAAATACCCTTCTGTTATACGATTTATTTGGTCGAATAAACTAACATGAAGGGAGGAATATTTATTCCTATAGATGATTTTATCATACATATTTTAAATATAGACAAGGATGATATCGAAAATCTTAAGACTAGTATTAATGGTGATGAAGTAATATACGAGATAAAGCTTAAAAGAAAAGAAATGTATTGTGATTACTGTCATGAAAAAATGATTGGGCATGGTGTCAAAAAAAGAAAGATATCTCATCCCAATATCAGAGGATATGATGGTACTATTTACCATATTGCCAACAGATATATATGTAAATATTGCCATAAGACTAAACTTGAAAATAACCCATTTACATTTAACAGATTTAATAATTCATACTCCAAGATTAAAGAAGTAATGAAATATCTTAAGAATCTCAATTACACGCTTGATATGATATCTAAGGAGCTCAATATATCATCAACACACATAAATAATTATATTGATTCATATATAGTAGTTCCTAAATTAAGACTTCCTGAATGGCTTGGAATAGATGAGATTCACTCTGATTCACTAACTTATAAAAATGCTTCTTATCTATGTGTAATGGTGGATGGTGAAAAAAGAAGATTATTTGACATATTGGGTTCAAGGTCAAAGGATACACTAAGTAACTATTTCTCTAAGATTGATAAGGAAGAAAGATTAAATGTGAGATATGTAACTATTGATATGTGGGAAACATATAAGGATTTGGCTATCAGATACTTTCCAAACTGTATTGTAGCTATTGATCCATTTCACTATATAAAACATCTGTGTGATGGCTTTGAAAGATTAAGAATCAATCTTATGAATCAGTGTGAATATGGTAGTCCAGCCTATTATCTTTTAAAAAAGTGGAACTATCTTTTTACTAAGGACGATATTGACTTAGATAATGGAAAAACATATAACCGTGTATTTAATGAAGAATTAAACAGAAGAGATATATTCAATATCATGGCAGATAACTTCCCTTTATTATATGAGGCATATCTGCTTAAAGAAGAGTTTAGAGATATGGTTAAAACCTGCAGCTATCATGAAGCCAAAGCTAAGTATGATGATCTATACATGAAGTTTAAGAATTCAGGTATCAGAGAATATGACGATTTTGTACAAATACTTGGTAAATGGAAAGATGAGATACTGAATTCATTTTTAAAGCCTTATGATAAACATAAGCTGTCAAATGCACTCACAGAGAATATAAATGGTAAATTAAACCAATACGTAATTATCTCCAAAGGACTTACTAATTTTAAAAGATTCAGGAAAAGAGTATTATACGCACTTAATTCATCAGCCTATTTCTCTATTAGTGATAAGCTAAGGAGTGATAAGTATACAAGACCAAAAAGAGGTCCTTACAATAAGATAAAACAATAATAATTAATCATATATTCGACCACATAAAAAGGCATGGATATAACTCATAATCAAGCTATATTCATGCCTCATTTAATACTTTTATCGTATGTAGTACCCACACGATAATTTATAGATGGGTTATGTCAACCCACACGATAGTTTATACTACCTAAATGGTCCCCAAAGCCGGACTCGAACCGGCATGGTTGTTCACCAAACGATTTTGAGTCGTTCGCGTCTACCAATTCCGCCATATGGGGATATTCCTATTTATTTTAATATAAAACATGACTTATTTCAATAAAAAAACCTTCTTCAGAAGGCATTCTCAAGTGAAAAGTTAAATTCAACTTCAAAAGTACAGAAGATGAAATTACTCTTTCAGTAAGTTCCAGTTGAAGTTACTTTTACATTATGCAGTAATAATATTAAGGTCTCTTGTTGTCTTACAAACACTAAAGGAGGTAAGAATTATATGAAAGACAATAAGAATACACATCTCACTTTAAGTGACAGACAGATAATTGAAAATGGTATTAATAATGGTTCAACCAAAACTGCTATAGCCAACGTTCTCGGTAAGGATAAAAGTACTATATGTAAAGAGATAAAGCTTCATAGAACTTTATCATATAAATCTACTTATGATATCGACTGTAGTAAATATTCTGTCTGTAAAAGAAGACATACAGATAACTGTAATAATGAATGTCCTGAATATCAGAAATATAGATGTGTTAGAAGAGATAGATCACCTGGTGCCTGTAATGGATGTGAAAAGTATAATCATTGCAGATATGACAAGTATCGATATATATCTTCTGATGCTGAACATGAATATCGATTATCATTAGTTGAAACCAGAAGTGGTGTTAACGCTACTTTAAATGAAATAAAAGAGCTTGGCTTAATACTTAAACCACTAATGGATAAAGGACAGTCAATATATGCAATTCTTAATAATCATCCAGAGATTACATATTCAGAAAAGACCATATATACATATATCAAAGACAATGTATTTCAGGATGCAGGTGTTTCAATTACTCTTCTTGATTTAAAAAGACAGGTTAGAAGGAAAGTCAGTAATAAAAAGGTTAAATATGCCAAAAGACAAGACAGAACATATTTAAAAGGTCGTACTCAAAAAGAATATACTGAATATATAAGTAATAATCCAAATGCCAGTATCGTTGAGATGGATACTGTATATAACGATATTACAAATGGTCCTTTTATTCAGACTTTTAAGTTTCTTGATTATGATCTTTTATTCTGTGTATACCACACAAGTAAAGATTCGAAATCTATGCTTAATGGTATATTACTACTTGAAAAGATTCTTGGTGAAGATTTATTCAATGAAACAGTATCAGTTATAAAGACAGACAGAGGAAGTGAGTTTGTACTGGCTGATAATATTGAAATAAGAGATGATGGTTCAAGGAGAACCAGGGTTTATTATTGTGATCCAATGGCTGCATGTCAAAAAGGTTCTTTAGAGAATATTCATATCCTTCTAAGAGAAATATGTCCTAAGAATACTGATCTTTATAATATTGGATTAACATCTCAGGATAAGGCTAATATTATATCATCACACATCAATTCATATCCAAAAGAAAAGCTCAAAGGCAGAAACTCCTTTGAACTTCTTGAGTTCCTCAATATGGATTTGGCTAATAAGTTTTATGAATATGGTTTATCTCATATAGCCAAAGACAGCGTCACCCTTAAGCCCTACATATTAAGGAATAAATAAAGATAATTATAGTAAGACACAAGAGGCCATCATTACCTGATATCAAGTGGAATTTACTCTTTCAAGCGATTTAAAGTATTAAATTCCATGAGGTTTTAATATTGCCTTTTTTGTCTTAATCTATATCTATATTCTAACAGTAAAAGTTATATCTACAATAAAAAAGACAGTTATCATTACAATAACTGCCTGAATTAATCATTTTGAAAGAGTAAATTCAACTATTTTTCAAACACCTTTTGAAGTTGAATTTAACTTTTCACTTGAGCCTTCAGAAGGCATACACTCTAATGGCAGGGGTGACAGGGATCGAACCCGTATCAGCGGTTTTGGAGACCGTTATACTACCATTGTACTACACCCCTACTGGTGACTTGTACGGGATTCGAACCCGTGAATGCCGCCGTGAAAGGGCGGTGTGTTAAGCCGCTTCACCAACAAGCCAGTCTTAAGTGCTTACTAATAATACTATATAATGTCACTTTTTGCAATAAGAAAATCTTTTATGTATAATTGATTTATCTAATATAGATTAAAAATAATAAGCTAGAAAGGTTAATCAGATATTGATTTAGGTGAAAGAAATGATTGATTATACTGAAGGTTCTAATAAAGAATATCATATCGGTGTTGGTAAGGGAGATGTTGGTGAATATGTTATTCTGCCTGGTGATCCAAAACGTTGTGCGCTTATTGCCAAGTACTTCGATGAACCAGTACTTGTTGGGGATTCAAGGGAATTTGTGACATACACTGGATATCTTGATGGTGTCAAGGTATCGGTTACTTCAACCGGTATTGGTGGTCCGAGTGCTTCAATCGCTATGGAAGAGCTGGTTAAATGTGGTGCCAGAACTTTTATTAGAGTAGGTACATGTGGTGGTATGGATATTAATGTCAAGGGTGGAGATCTTGTGATTGCAAGTGGAGCCATCCGTTTTGAAGGTACTTCCAAGGAATATGCACCAATTGAATTTCCGGCAGTTGCTGATATTGAGATTGTTAATGCGCTTATAAAGGCTTCAAAAAAATTGCAGTTTAATTATCATGTTGGTGTAGTTCAGTGTAAGGATTCATTTTATGGTCAACATCGTCCTGAAACTTTACCTAATTCTTTTGAACTAATAAATAAGTGGGATGCATGGGTTAAACTGGGAACCAAGGCCAGTGAAATGGAATCGGCTGCACTATTTGTGGTAGCGTCATATCTTGGGGTGAGATGCGGCAGTGTATTACTGGCTGTAGCTAATCAGGAAAGAGCGAAACTGGGACTTGAAAACAGACAGTGTCACGATACTGATTCTGCCATCAAAACAGCTATCGAGGCAATTAGAATATTGATTAAAGATGAAAAGGAAATTTAAGTTCTTATTATATCTGTTACTCAATGTTTATACGATCGGCCTTATCAGTCGGGCTGATCTTTTTTTGAGCAATCTTTCAGGTATCTCAAGGCAGTATTATATATTTGAGTTAATCATGGGTTTAATCATGATTGTGACATATGGCCATGTGATTAAAACTATACTTACAAATAAAGATTTTTATCTTTTTATCTTGTCAATTATTCTCGCTGTATATCTTCCATATATCGAAGACAATAGTATCTTGATGAATCTGCATATCATATCATGCTATCTGGGATTTGGGCTTCTAAACTACTGTCTTTTAAAAACAGTTTACAGCTATCGCATATACAGTCTAAAGAAATTCAGATTGCTGATGTTGATATATGTTTTGAGTATGACTGGTATATTTGGGATTTATACATACAGTTTATGTGTAAATGGATTAATGGAAATTATCTTTTTAATGATGATTTCATTGATATTTGGAATTATTGAATATGATTTGTGATAGAATAAATTAGATTAATTAACAAAGGGGAACGTAGAAAATGAGTTTAACAGCAGGTATCGTCGGTTTACCAAATGTTGGTAAATCAACATTATTCAATGCGATTACAAACAGTAAAATAGAAGCAGCCAATTATCCTTTTGCGACTATAGAACCTAATGTTGGGGTTGTTGAAGTTAAGGATGAAAGACTGGTTAAATTATCAGAACTATTTGAACCATTAAAGACTATTTATACAACATTTGAATTCACTGACATTGCCGGTCTTGTCAAGGGTGCATCTAAAGGTGAAGGTCTGGGAAACAAGTTTTTGGCCAATATCCGTGAAGTTGATGCGATATGTCATGTAGTCAGATGCTTTGAGGATAATGATATTACGCATGTCTATAATACGGTTGATCCAAAAAGAGATATCGAAATCATTAATTATGAATTGATTATGGCTGATATGGTAACTGTTGAAAACCGTATGTCAAAGATTGTAAAAAAAGCCCAGACTAAAGATAAGGATGCCGTATATGAGTATAATATTCTGACACGTATCAATGAATGTCTAAATAGCGGCAAGCTAATTAATACGTTGGAATTTGATAAAGAAGAGAAGTTATATGTCAAGACGATGAATTTTTTGACATCTAAACCAATAATTTATATCGCTAACATCAAAGAAGATGAGATTAATGATCCTGATATTAATGAACACTATCGCGAGGTAGTAAAACTGGCGAAAGAAGAAAACAGTGAAGTCGTTGCGATCAGTGCCAAGATTGAAGAAGATTTAAGTGATCTTGACAAGGAAGAGAAACTGGCTTTTCTTGAAGATCTAGGTATTCATCATTCAGGACTTGATGAACTTATTTTGAAAGCTTATAAGACTTTAGGCTTAAAAACATTCTTTACAGTAGGTAAAGATGAATGTCGTGGCTGGACATTCAAGGATGGAATGACTGCTCCGGAATGTGCCGGTGTCATTCATTCAGATTTCCAGAAAGGTTTTATTAAGGCTGAAGTTTATACATATGAAGATATTATGGAATATAAAACTGAGGCTAAGCTTAAAGAAGTTGGTAAGTTGAGATTAGAGGGTAAGGACTATGTCGCAAAAGACGGAGACATCATGCATTTCAGATTTAATGTCTAGTGATATACGTTACACAGTATTAAATAGAGCTATCAACGATGGTGCTCGAATGATTCTTGATAAAAATGATATCAAGATAATTGGAGATGACATTGAAGGGTATCTTTATATAGTTGCGGATAATCTTGATACAGTTAAGAAATCAAATGCAGAAGTTATATTCGATGATTATTATTCAGTAATCTGTTATGAAGAAGATATCGCTGAATATATTAAATCAAAGAATATTGGATTTAATGAAATTCTGAAATTTAAGGTTTTTAAATATAACAGTAAAGAAAAGTTTGATGGTTTAGAAGGTGATTTCAGACAGTTGGATCTAAAGTATGTTGATACTGTTGATAGAGAATATCCTTATCTCGATACTGTTGAAATAACTGAGAGAATTAAGACAGGTAATATTTTTGGATTGTTTGTTGAAAATAATCTGGCTGGTTTTATCGGTATTCATCGTGAAGGAACATTGGGGATGCTTAGAATTTTTGATGAATACAGAAACAGGGGATATGCATATCAGCTTGAAGGTTTAATGATTAATCATATGTTAGATAATGCAATGGAAATTGTTTGTGATGTGATGGTTGATAATGAATCTTCAATGGCTCTACAGAGAAAACTTGGCCTGGAAGAATCAGAAAAATGTGAATACTGGTTGATACGCAATGAATAGAGAAAAACTTAAAATGCTGATAGCGGTAAGTGGAGGGCCAGATTCAATGGCTCTTTTCGATATGGCAAGAAGATATGGTATATCTCTTGTATGTCTGCATGTGAACTATCATAAAAGAGATACAGCCTATCGTGATGAAATGATTGTCGCTCGATACTGTCAAAAGTATCAGATTCCTTTTATTAAAAAAGATGCATACGATGCGACTGGTAATTTCCAGATGTGGGCTAGAGATTATCGCTATGATTTTTTTAATCATGTAGCTAAGATATATGGAACAAATAACATTTTAATGGCTCATCAGCTCGATGATTATCTTGAGACAGCGATTATGCAATCACAAAGAGGATCAACACCTTTCTATTTTGGTATCAGAGCAATCATGAATGAAAAAGGTTTAAGAGTTATCAGGCCATTACTCAAATATACAAAACAGGATCTCGTTAATTATTGCCATGATAATGGTGTTGAATATGGAATAGATGAATCAAATCTTGAAGACCACTATACCAGGAATATCATTAGACATAAGATAATTGAAAAGCTTGATCGTAAGACTAAAAGACTGATTTACGATAAGATTGAAACAATAAATCACAAAAGAGATACATATCTTGATAATTATCGTCAACAATACACAAAAGAAGATTACAGTCTTGAGGAATATCAAGAAATCAAGGATATTCGAACTTTTTTAAGAGTTAAACTTTATGAAGATCTGGGTGATGATTATCTTATGGAAATCAACCGTCAGATTTTATGTTCACAAAAGATGAAACTTAACATCAGAGAACGTCTTTTATTGAAACAGAATGACTATATATACTTTATGAACAGCGATTACAGTTACTGCATTACACTTGATTCAATTAAGTATTTAAATCATCATTACTTTAAACTATCATCAAATGGTGACAGTTTTCATGGAGTGACATTAAAAGACGATGATTTTCCAATAACTATCAGGAATTATCAAGATGGAGACGCAATCGAAATGTGTTATGGAACCAAGAAGATTTCACGTTTCTTTATTGATAAAAAGATACCAGTCAATAAAAGACTGACATGGCCAGTAATGCTTAACAGGAAAAATGAAATAATACTGGTACCACAAATAGGTTGTAATAAAACACATTATTCTATAAAACACAATATATTTATGATAGAATTATAAAATACGGAGGAAGTATATGAACAACGACATTAAGGAAATACTTATTACTGAAGATGAAATTATCAACAGGTGCAAGGAACTTGGTAAAGAGATAACCAAAGATTATCAGGGAAAAACACCTATTCTGATTGGTTTATTAAAAGGATCAGTGCCTTTTCTGGCTGAACTGATGAAACGTATTGAAATCAACATGGAAATTGATTTTATGGATGTATCAAGTTATTCAGGAACTGAATCGACTGGTGATGTCAGAATTGATAAGGATTTATCTAATTCTATCGTTGGTGATGATGTAATAGTGGTAGAAGATATTGTTGATACAGGCAAAACACTTCAAAAAGTCGTTGGTTTATTATATTCTAAAGGAGCTAATAGTGTTAGAATTGTATCATTATTAGATAAACCCGAACGTCGTATTGTCGATCTAAAGGCTGATTATATTGGATTTACTATCCCTGATGCCTTTGTCGTTGGGTTTGGGCTTGATTTTAATCAGAAATACCGTAATTTACCATATGTAGGTATTTTGAAAGAAGATTGCTATAAGGAGTAATTAAATGCCAAATAACAAAAACAGATTATTATACAGTCTGCCATATCTGATTGTGATGTTATTTATTTTATCTATCACATTTATGAATCCACTTGGCAGCAAAGCAGAGACACTTACTTATTCTGAATTTACAAAGGTATTAAAGAGCGGCGAAATCACTAAAGCCAATGTTTCTGTTGATTACAATACTACTACTGTTAGTGGTATGTATGAAGTAAATGGCGAAAGTCATAACTTTACCGCAACAATTCCTAACTCAGAATCAGAATTTACTGAGGTGATGGATGCATTAAAGAAGAATAGTAACATCAGTATTACAGATGCAAATGAATCTTCAGTATTTTTAGAATTGCTGGGTTCAATTATCCCAATTCTTCTATTCTTAGGTTTTGGTATCTTCATGCTTAGGACACTTAACAGTGGCGGAGGAGCCAATAAACAGGCTTTCGATTTCTCTAAATCTAGAGCACGTCTTGAAAGTGATATCAAGGTTCGTTTCCACGATGTTGCAGGATGTGACGAAGAAAAAGAAGAAATGGCTGAAATTATTGAATATCTGAAAACACCTAGAAAGTTTGCTAAAATGGGTGCCCGTATACCTAAAGGTATTCTGATGGTTGGTTCTCCAGGTACTGGTAAGACCTTGCTCGCTAAGGCTGTAGCTGGTGAAGCTAATGTACCATTCTATTCAATTTCTGGTTCTGATTTCGTTGAAATGTTTGTTGGTGTTGGTGCCAGCCGTGTTAGAGATATGTTTAAAAAAGCTAAACAGACTGCGCCTTGTATGATATTTATTGATGAAATTGATGCTGTTGGACGTCAACGTGGTGCTGGTATGGGTGGTGGCCATGACGAAAGAGAACAGACACTCAATCAGTTGCTGGTTGAGATGGATGGTATGTCTGACAACAGTGGTATTGTTGTAATTGCAGCAACTAACCGACCAGATGTCTTGGACCCTGCACTTTTAAGACCAGGACGTTTTGACCGTCAGATTACAGTTTCATTACCTGATAAAAAGGGACGTGAAGCCATCCTCAAGGTTCATGCTCGTAATAAACACCTGAGCGCTGATATCAATCTTGAGGCGTTGGCAAATCGTACACCTGGATTCTCTGGTGCCGATCTTGAAAATGTTTTAAACGAAGCAGCTATTCTGGCAGTAAGAGAAAATAGCGATACTATCACAATGAATAATATCGACGAAGCCATTGATAGAGTTATGATGGGTCCAGCCAAGAAGTCTCGTAAATATGATGACTATTCAAAGAAACTGGTTGCCTATCATGAAGCAGGACATGCCATTGTTGGTTTAAATCTTCCTGATGGTGCAATCGTTCAGAAAGTTACAATTATCCCTCGTGGTAGTGCCGGAGGTTATAACCTCATTACTCCACGTAAGGAACGTATTCTTAATACCCGTAAGGAACTTGTAGATACAATTACATCATATATGGGTGGAAGATGTGCAGAAGAAATTTTCTTTGATGATATTTCAACTGGTGCCAGCGGTGATATTGAGCAGGCTACTAAGATTGCCAAGGATATGGTTACCTTATATGGTATGAGTGGACTTGGTCCTGTACAGTATGACCATGGATCAAAGAATGTATTCCTTGGTAGAGATTATAATTCTCCATCAAATGTTTCAAGTCAGGTTGCGTTTGAAATTGATCAGGAAGTTCGTAAGATTGTAGATTACTGTCACGATAAGGCTACAGATATCATTAATACGCATAAGGAAGACCTCGTAAAGATTGCAGAGGCACTGATTGTTAATGAAACTCTGACAGCTGAAGAAATCGATGAAGTAATCAATGATAAACTTGTTATCGTAGATGGTAAGCTTGTAAATAAAGAAAGTGAAATAAAAGAAGCTGAGTAAACTCAGTTTCTTTTTAAGAGGTGACTATGAAAGAATCAAATATTTTAATGGCAGTTGCCAGAAACAGACGTGTGCGTATTCTGATGGCTGAAACAACAAAACTATGTGAAGATGCTCGTCTGACTCATGATTTGTACCCAACATCAAATGCTGCCATGGGTCGTGTATTATCAATTGCAGCCCTGATGGGCGCCATGCTTAAGCGCGCAGATGAAAAAGTTACGATAGAAATCAATGGTGGTGGTCCTATTGGTACAATTCTGGTAGAGGCCAGAGGTGATGGTAATCTTAAGGGTTTTGTTGGCGATAACACAATCTATATGAAATATAACAGCAATAATAAACTGGCAGTCGGTCTGGCAGTAGGTACTGATGGTTATATTAAAGTAGCAAAAAACATGGGTCTAAAAAATATATTTACTTCACAGATTGAACTGCAAACAGGTGAAATTGGTGAAGATTTTGCCTATTATTTTACGGTATCTGAACAGATTCCATCGCTTGTATCGGTTGGTGTTTTAGTTGATACTGATTATTCTACTAAATCAGCTGGAGCTATTATTATTGAAATGCTGCCAGGACATACCGATGAAGATATCGAATATGTCGAAAATGCTGCTAAGAAGCTTAAACCAGTCAGTGAAATGATGATGGAGAATACACCAGATGAGATACTGAATATGCTTTTTGAAGATGCTGAAATTCTTGAAAGACGTGAAGTGAGATTTCATTGTGACTGCTCAAAGGAACGTTTTATGGAAGCGTTATTAACGCTGAATAAGAATGATCTTGAAGAAGTTATGAAGGATGATATGATTGAGCTGAAGTGTGAATACTGCAATACCTTCTATCATATCAGCAAAGATGAACTGCTGAAATTTATTGAGGAACATGTGGAAAATTAGAGATATTGAAATTAAAAATAATATCGTTGTAGCACCAATGGCTGGCATCAGTAATGGTGCTTTTCGCGAACTCTGTTTTAAGGAGGGAGCTGGGCTTGTATATACAGAAATGTTAAGTGATAAGGCTATTGTATATGAAAATGAGAAGACCAAAAATATGTCATTAATTGATGACTCCTTTCATCCAGTCAGTGTTCAGCTGTTTGGCAGCGATGTTGAATCAATGGTACAGGCAGCTATTTATCTTGATAGACATACCAACGCTGATATTATTGATATCAATATGGGTTGTCCGGTCAATAAAGTTATTAAGACAGGTGCGGGCAGCGCCTTAATGAAGGAACCTGAAAAAGCTGTTAATATCGTTAGGGAAATAATAAAAAATGTATCTAAGCCTGTGACGGTCAAAATGCGTCTTGGTTTTACCAGAAGTACCATGAATTACATAGAATTGTCTAAAGGTCTACAAGAAGTTGGTGTCAGTGCAATCGCTCTTCATGCCAGATGCCGCAGTGATATGTATGAAGGTCATGCAGACTGGGAATTGATCAGAAAACTGAAAGAACAGGTTAGTATTCCGGTAATCGCCAATGGTGATATCAAGACAGTTGAAGATGCAATTGAATGTCAAAGAGTAACTGGTGCTGATGCGATTATGATTGGTAGAGCTCTGGTCGGTAATCCATTTTTGATTAAAGAAATTATCAATTATCAAAATGGTCTTGAGAATTACGAGGTTACATACCAGGAAAGATTTGATATGTGCCTTAAACATACTGAAAAACTGATAGCGATTATGGGCGAAAAAAACGCAATGCATCAGATGAGAGGGATAGCTTCACATTATCTGACGGGGTTACCTATGTGCGCAAAATATAAAAGAATGTGTAATGATCTAGAAACATATGAAGATTTAAGAAGTATTCTTGATGAATACAGTAATTATCTATTTTCGCTTAAATAATCTAAATAAAGGACTATGATTATTAGTTTAATTGAGTTATAATTTTTGCGTTGATTAGGGGGGTTATATTATGAAAAAGAGTATCTTTTCAACAAAGACAATTGTCGCAACTGGTTTAGGTGGAGCACTATTCATGGTATTGTTCATGTTTGTTAAAGTTCCTTCACCTGTACCTGAAACTAATTTACAGCTTGCATATGCAATTTCAGGCTTCTTTGGATTATTATTTGGTCCTGTAGCAGGTGGATTAATTGCATTCATTGGACATGCATTATCAGACTTCTTATCATATGGTTCACCTTGGTGGAGCTGGGTTGTTGCATCTGGTGTTGCTGGTGCAATTGGTGGTGTTGCATATCTTAAATCTAAAACTGATATTGAACAGGGCGAATTTGATGTTAAGACATTTGTTATCTGGAATGTGATTGCAAATGCGGTTGCATGGGTAGTTGTTGCGCCTGTACTTGATATCGTGATGTATGCTGAACCAGTAAGTCTGGTATTTACTCAGGGTGCTGTAGCTTTTATTATGGACGCTATTGTTGTTGTAGTAGTTGGTGGAGCTTTAGCTTTCGCTTATGCTAAGACAAAGACCAAAGAAGGTTCTTTAAGCAAGAAATAATAAATAAATACAATTCTAAGTGTCAAAATGTTTGATGTTTCTTCTGCATCAAACATTTTTTACTTATAATATATAGGAGAGGATTTATATGGAAAAAGAAGCAATTATTAAATTTGAAGATTTTACGTTTCAATATTTTGCTCAGTCTGAACCTACATTGTACAATATCAATCTAAATATTTATCCTGGGGAAAAGGTGCTGATTGTTGGCCCATCAGGGTGTGGTAAATCTACACTTGGACATTGCTTAAATGGCCTGATACCTTTCGCTTATAAAGGTAAGATCAGTGGCTCTTTAAAGGTAAATGGTATAGAAACAAAGGATGCTAATATTTTTAAACTGTCAAAGAATATCGGTACTGTTCTTCAGGATGCCGATGGACAGTTTGTTGGGTTGAATGTCGGTGAAGATATTGCTTTCTCGCTTGAGAATGATATGGTTAATCAGGAAGTGATGAAAGATAAAGTTCAGGAAATCGCAAAGATTGTTGATATGGATAATTTTCTTGATCGTTCATGTCAGGAGTTATCTGGAGGTCAAAAACAAAGAGTATCTTTAGCCGGGGTAATGGTTGATGATGTCGATATTTTACTTTTCGATGAACCATTAGCGAATCTGGACCCAGCCACCGGTAAGACAGCAATTGAACTGATCGATGATATTCATAAGAAGACCAATAAGACCATCATTATTATCGAACATCGTATTGAAGATGTATTACATCATGATGTTGATAGAATTATTGTCATGGATGATGGGCATATTCTGATGGATGCATCAAGCAGTGAAGTATTAGCCAGTGATATACTGATAAAGCATGGCATAAGAGAGCCTTTATATGTTACGGCATGTAAGTATGCAGATATTAAGATTACCGCAGATATGCACCCAGAAAATATTGAACGTTTTGACTTAAAAGGCAATGAAGAAAAACTCAGAAACTGGTATCGTAATGCAGCTATCAGGGAAGATGACAAAAAAGAGGATGTTATCTTAAAAATAAATCATTTAAATTTCAGTTATGACGGTGTAAAAAAAGTATTGAACGACATAAATTTTGAAGTATATGAACATGAAATGATGGCGATAGTTGGTAAAAATGGCGCTGGTAAATCAACGTTATCCAAGATTATTGTCGGATTTGAGAATCCTGACAGTGGTGAAATGATGCTTAAGAATCATGAAATAAGTACCATGTCTATTAAGGAACGTGGTGAAGTAATCGGTTATGTCTTGCAGAATCCAAATCAGATGATATGTAAAACGATGATTTATGATGAAGTGGCGCTTGGTTTGCGTAATCAGGGCCTCGATGAAACAGAAATCAGAAAACGTGTTGAAAAGACACTTAAGATATGTGGTTTAGCACCTTTTATTGACTGGCCTATATCCGCTTTAAGCTATGGTCAAAAAAAGAGAGTTACAATTGCTTCGATTCTGGCTTTAGAACCAAAAATCATTATTCTTGATGAACCTACTGCCGGGCAGGATTATCATCATTACAGTGAAATAATGGAATTCTTAAAGTCATTAAATGATGAAGGACAAACAATCATATTGATTACTCACGATATGCATCTGATGCTTGAATATACGAAGCGAGCAGTAGTACTTTCTAATGGCTTGAAAGTCGCTGATACTTTAGCTAGCGAAGTCTTAATTAACGATGAATGGATAAAAGAAGCTAATCTCAATAAAACAAGTCTTTATACTTTGGCTAAGAAAGCAGGAATTGATGACGCATTAGGTTTTATTAAGACCTTCATAGCAGAAGAAAAGGAGCTGAGAATTCATGAAAACTAAATTATTCTCATACAGTCAGCTTGATACTTTTATTCATCGTTTATCAGGTTTAACAAAACTGATCTGTTTCCTATTTCTGACAACAAGTGTTATGTTGACGTTTGATATACGTATTATTCTTGGAATAATGGTATTATCACTGATACTGTTTAAAGTTGCTAAGATTGAATTTAAAAAGGTCAGACTGATGTTTATTTATGTCTTTATCTTTCTTGTGACCAATTTCTTTTTGACCTATCTTTTCTCACCAATGTATGGCGTTGAGATATATGGTACATGTCATGAAGTTTTCAGATTTAATTCGCATTATATTGTTACTTTAGAACAGCTGTTTTATCAGATAACCAAGTTTTCAAAGTATCTCTCAGTGATACCGCTGGGACTAATATTCTTTTTTACAACCAATCCAAGCGAGTTTGCCAGCAGTTTAAACAGTGTTGGGATTAATTACAGAGCATGCTCAGCTGTATCACTGACACTTAGATACTTTCCTGATGTTCAAAGAGATTATCATACAATTTCTTTGGCACAGCAGGCTCGAGGAATCGAGATGAGTAAAAAAGAAAAGGTTATAAAACGACTTAAAAATATGACTAATATTCTGATACCATTGATCTTTTCAACACTAGATCGTGTTGAACTGATTACTAATGCCATGGATTTAAGAGGTTATGGCAAAAATAAAAAGCGTACATGGTATTCGTATAAAAAACTTGATAGAAATGATTACTTAAGTTTATTTGTATGTTTAATGGTATTAGTATTTACTTTATTTATGCGTTTTGCAGTTACAAAGAATTTATTCTTTAATCCATTTATTTAAGAGGGAGGAATTGAAATGGAAAAACCAATGTTAGTGTTTCAGACTGATTTTACCTATAAGGAAGGTGCAGTCTGTGCAATGTATGGAGTTGTTAAATCAGTAGACCGTTCGCTTGAAATTATTGATGGTACTCATGAATTACCTCAGTATGATACATGGTCAGCATCATATCGTTTATATCAGTCAATGTCATTCTGGCCTAAAGGTACAATCTTTGTATCAGTTGTTGACCCAGGTGTTGGTACAAGCCGCAAAGCTTGTGTAGCTAAAACATCTAATGGATATTATGTTGTAACTCCAGATAATGGTACTCTGACACATATAAAAAAATATATGGGTATTGATGAGGTTCGTGAAATAGATGAAACAGTTAACCGTTTAAAACGTGATGACAATACTGAAGTCGCTATTTTCCATGGACGTGACTTATTTGGATATTGTGCTGCAAGACTTGCAAGCGGAATTATTACATATGAAGAAGTTGGTCCAGCCTACAGTGTTGAAAAGATTAAGACTCATGAAATCTTAGAGCCACATATCTATGATGATCGTATTGAAGGTATATTTGAGATAAATGATCCTAATTTTGGTAATTTATGGTCTAATATTACTTTAAAGAGTTTCAAGGAAGCTGGCTTTAAGTTCGGAGATAAGATACATACAGAGATTTATCATAAAGATGAAAAGGTTTTTGATGATGAATTATATTATTATCAGTCATTCTCAACAGCTGCAAACCATACAGTTATGATTTACAACAATGAAATAAACAAGATTGCTATGGCTGTTGTGATTGGTAATCTATGTAAAGAATATAACCTGGATTTTGGCCCTGATTACAGAGTTGTATTCTATAAGAAATAATGAATAAATTTTTGGTTTTTCAGAGTGATTTTGGACTGGTCGATGGTGCAGTAAGTGCTATGGAGGGCGTGGCCTACAATGTCTGCAGTGAATTAAAGATTGCTCATATTACTCATGATATTACCCAATATAATATCTTCGAAGGATCTTATCGTCTGTTTCAAACGGTAGAATACTGGCCTGAAGGCACAGTATTTGTCTCAGTAGTTGATCCAGGTGTTGGTACCAGTCGTAAGAGTGTCGTTGTAAAGACTTCAAAGAATCAGTATATCGTTACTCCAAACAACGGAACCCTTACTCATATCAACCGTTTTGTTGGGATTGATGAAATCCGCGAAATTGAAGAAAGTGTAAATCGTCGTTCGAATACTGAACATTCATATACTTTCCATGGCCGTGATGTATATGCATATACTGGAGCACGACTGGCTTCTGGTACAATCGGTTTTGAAGAGGTTGGACCTTTAATGAAACTTGATGAAATTGTTGAACTTGAATTGTTTGAGAACACTGTCGATGATAATTCGGTAGTTGGACAGATAGATATTCTGGATGTCAGATTTGGTTCTTTATGGACATCCATTCCATTTGAAACATTTAATAATCTTGGCTTCAGCTATGGAGATCGTATTGAAGTACAGATATTTAATAATAAAACTATGGTCTATTCCAATCGTGTCACATATGGTAAATCATTCGCTGATGTATCACTTGGTATGCCTATTATCTATATGAATTCTGTATATCATATGGCTTTAGCTATTAATCAGGGTTCTTTTGCGAAAGCTTATGCCATAGGTGTAGGTAGTCCCTGGACTATCAGATTTGAAAAACCTGAATAGTTTTGATTGATGTTTTATACTATCCTCTCGTTACTGATAATGGGAGGATTTTTTTATGGTGTTTATTTACTGGTGACAGAATCAATCAATAAAAAATAAAAAATAACATAAAACCTATTGCGTAATCAATAGATTATGCTATAATTGCCTACTGTAAAACCTTATCAAGAGTGGTGGAGGGACAGGCCCTTAGATACCCGGCAACCTGATTTCAAGGTGCTAAATCCTGCAGACTATAGTCTGGAAGATGAGGAAATATATAGTATATTTTCCTCTTCTTGATAGAAGAGGTTTTATTTTATAAAGAAAGAGGAGAAATATGAAGACAATTTTTACATCTGAATGTGTTTGTAGTGGACATCCAGATAAGGTTTGCGATCAGATTTCAGACGCAATCCTGGATGCGATTTTAAGTGAAGATAAGAATGCCCACGTTGCATGCGAAACAGTAGCCTCAAAAAATTTATTGCTTATAACAGGTGAAGTAGGATCTAATGTAGTAGTTGATTATGAAAAGATCGCTAGAGAAGTAATTAAAGAGATTGGTTACGATGATCCTAAATGGGGATTTAAATATGATGAGATTGAAGTTAAGGTAGCTATGAGCAATCAGTCATCTGATATCAATCAGGGTGTATGTCTTTCGAAAGATGAGACAGGAGCTGGCGATCAGGGTATGATGTTTGGTTTTGCTTGCAAAGAGACTTCGAACTATATGCCTTTATCATTTGATCTGGCATCAAAACTCTGCAAGAAACTTGATGAAGTTAAAAAGACAACTGATTTTTTAGGACCTGATGGTAAAGCACAGATTAGTGTTGAATATAATGATGGTGTTATATCTAGAGTTGATACTGTAGTAGTTTCTAATCAGCACAGCGACGATATTTCGCTAGATGAGCTCAGAGAATTCATCTACAATAACGTAATTGTTAAGAGTATTCCTGAAGATTTACTTGATGAAAATACCAAGATATACATTAATCCAACTGGACGTTTCGTAATCGGTGGTCCGATTGGTGATGCAGGATTAACCGGAAGAAAAATCATTGTTGATACATATGGAGGTTATGCACCTCATGGCGGTGGTGCTTTCAGTGGTAAAGATCCTTCAAAAGTTGATAGAAGTGGTGCTTATTATACAAGATATATCGCCAAGAATCTGGTGGCTGCTGGACTTTGTGATAAAGCCATGGTTCAGGTATCATATGCCATTGGTGTGGCGAAACCAGTATCTTTATATGTTGACTGCTATGGCTCAAACCATACAACTATGGATAATATATATGATGCGATCAACAACTGTTTTGATTTAAGAGTTAGGAATCTGATTGATGAACTGGATTTAACCAATACAAAATATCGACCTTTAGCCAGCTATGGTCATATGGGTCGTGATGAACTTAATGTCAGATTTGAAAGCCTTGATAAGGTAGAAAGACTCAAAAGTTATCTATAATAGTATTCTATAAAATACCCATAACAGACATTTATTCTGTTATGGGTATTTTTAATAATAAAAACCTGTAACTATTTAAGTTACAGGCCATAAAATAAAAAAAGTGGTGCGGGTGAAGGGACTCGAACCCCCATGCCGAAGCAATAGATCCTAAGTCTATCGTGTCTGCCAATTTCACCACACCCGCACATCAAAATTTACTTGCTTTAAAATAATACAACATTTAAGATAATTATGCAAGACAATATTACAAAAAAGCTTTAGAATAGTGGTATGAAGAATATTAAAGATGAACTTTTAAAGGTTAAACCGTGGTTGATAGTTATCAGTTTTGCAGCACTGATGGTTTTTATCGTTATTAATTTTGGGGCAATCATTAATATTTTGGGCATTGTTTTCAGTAATCTCAATGTCTTGTTTTATGGACTGGTAATGGCTTTTGTCATGAATATTCCGATGGTTAAAATTGAAAACGCTATTCTTAATAATACCAGTGATGAATCCATCATAAGAAAGTTCAAAAGAGGTATCTCGATTACTTTATCAGCAATTCTATTTATAGCAGTAATTACGATGCTGATAATGTTTATTTTACCTGAATTATCTGAATCAATAATCAGACTAATCAACAACCTCGCCAATTATTTTAATTCTCTGATCGGTAATATCAATCAGTTTCTTGATTATCTGCATGTCGATACCGAAAACCTCAACAACGTCAAACTTGAGAACCTTTTAAACAGCCTTGGTTTAGATTATGCCTCTATTATTCAGAATGCATCTTCAGCGCTTATTGGAGGAACTGGAGATATATTGAGTAAGCAGATTGGTTATGTTGGCAATCTTCTGTTTGATATCTTTATGGGGTTTGTTGTTTCAATGTATCTTCTGGGTTCAAAAGAAAACTTGATTAGACAGTTTAAGAAGGTTATAGTGGCTATCTTCAGTCATGATATTGCCAGCTATATATTACGTATATGCAGAGTGTCAAATGATATCTTTAAGGATTTTGTTGGTGGTAAACTGATTGAGGTTATTATTGTAGGTCTTATGGTTTATGTTTCCATGATTATATTTAAACTGCCTTTCGCTTTACTGATTTCATGTCTATGTGCAATTATGACGATTATTCCGGTTGTTGGTTCTCTGATTGCGACAATCATTGCCTGTTTGCTTCTAGCTTCGGATAATATCTTTTACGCTCTTGGTTTCTTTGTGATATATCAGATTGTGCAGAATCTTGATGGAAACCTGATTTATCCAAAGATCATTGGTAAGTCACTTGGTTTACCGGCATTATGGATACTTGTGTCGGTGCTGTTCTTTGGCGGATTGTTTGGAGCTGTTGGTATGTTGATTGCGGTGCCATTTACAGCCTGTATCTATACATTTTTTACTGATTTTATTAATTATCGTTTAAAAGTTAAGAAGAAAAATGGTGAAATCGATGAAAGTCTATTGTAAAAGATAGACTTTTTTAATAACCATCTCAATTGAATAAGATATTTATATGTAATATAATTAATTAGCTAATATTAAAGGAGATTTTATTGTGGAAAAGTTTTTAGTAGAAGTATCTGCACGTCACATTCATTTATCAAAGGAACATGTTGACATTCTGTTTGGTGAAAACCATGAATTAACATGCAAGAAGGAATTATCTCAGCCAGGACAGTTTGCCTGTGAAGAAAAGGTTACTGTAAAAGGACCTAAGGGCGAACTTAAAATGTCTGTATTAGGACCAGTAAGAAACGCAAGCCAGGTCGAAGTATCATTAACTGATGCCAGAACACTAGGTGTTACTGCATTAATTCGTGAATCTGGTAATATTGAAGGAACAGCTGGAGTTACTCTTGTTGGACCATGTGGAACAGTTGAATTAAACGAAGGTGTTATCGCTGCTAAACGTCATATCCATATGACTACAAAAGATGCTGAAACTTATGGTGTAGCTAATGGTGACATCGTTAGTGTGAAGATTGAAACTGAAGAACGTAGTCTGACTTTCGGTGATACAGTAGTCAGAGTATCAGATAAGTTCGCTTTAGCTATGCATATTGATACAGATGAAGCAAATGCTGCTGGAATCAAAGGTTCAGCAATGGGTGAATTAGTTAAATAATATATGGAGTATATTTTAGAAAACAGTGAAGCCAGAGTTGTCATAAGCACAAAAGCTGCTGAAATTCACAGTTTTGTTGCCAAAGACAATGGTATCGAAATGATGTGGAATGGTAATCCAGAGTATTGGGCAGGAAGAAACCCAATTCTGTTTCCACAGGTAGGCAATACATATAATAAAACTCAGGTTTTTAAGGGCAAGGAATATCACATGGGTAACCACGGTCTTGCCAGAAATGCTGAATTCAGTTTCGTTTCTTCTTGTGAAGATAGCCTCACATTAAGTCTTAAGGCTGATGAAAACACCATGTCTTTATATCCTTACGATTTTGAATTACAGGTTAGATATCAATTGATCGGTAAGCGACTTGAAATTAACTACACCATTACCAATAATGATGAAGAAACTATGCCTTTTGGCTTTGGTCTGCATCCAGCTTTTAATTGTCCAGCTGATAATGGTGCGTTTGAAGATTATTATATTGAGTTTTCTTCAAAAGAAGGTGAAGATACTGATGAATTAAAACTGATTAAGGATCATAAATTGTCACTTAATCGTGAATTATTCGATAAATACAAGACTGTTGTTTATTATAATCTCAATTCAGCTTTTGTAACACTGACAAACGGCAGACATGGCGTAAAGGTAACTTGCGCTGGATATCCAATTCTTGCAATATGGTCACCAGCCAACGCTCCATTTGTATGTATTGAACCATGGCATTCACATGGTGATTTCGCTGAAAACAATATACCTTTTGAAGAAAGAGAAGGAATCATTTCTCTTGAATCTGGTCGATCATTTTTGAGTGCATACTCAATTGAACTTATTTAGTGCATATTGATTGGAAGATTCTGAGAATCAATATATAATCTAGTTAGTTAAAGGAGTATTCGTATGCAGAAAGTAAACAAGAATGAATTTGATAGTTTAATCAAAGAAGGTTATACATTTGTTGATTTCTTTGCGACATGGTGTGGTCCATGCAAGATGTTATCACCTGTTGTTGAAGAATTATCAAAAGAATATACAGATGTCAAATTTGTAAAAGTTGATGTCGATGAAGAAGAGGAACTGGCTATGAAGTATGGCATCATGTCAATCCCGGCACTGTTTCTTTTAAAAGATGGAGAGGTTGTTGGTAAAACTGGTGGTATGCAGCCTATCGATTCATTGAGAGCTTTTATAAATAACTACAAGAAATAGTTAAATAAAACCTTGGGGTTCTTATAATCCTAAGGTTCTTTTTATTATGTATTGCATTTTTTAAGATAATAAATATAATTATATTTGTTTATAATAAACATTTAGTTTAGTATGGCTAAACTAAGGAGGATTGCTTATGGATATAGGAAATCGTATAAGACAGCTTAGGATGAAAAAGAGTTTGACGCTTGAGGAACTGGCATCTAGATGTGAATTGTCTAAAGGTTTCCTCTCACAACTTGAAAGAAATCTGACGTCTCCGAGTATCAATACTCTTGAAGATATTGCTGAAGTATTAGGGGTCTCGATGTCTAATTTCTTTAAGGAAGAGAAAGATGTTCGTTATACCTTTGGTGATGATGACTATTATGTTGATGAGAAGGAAGATTCTACCATTACATGGCTTGTGCCTGATGCACAGAAAAATGAAATGGAACCAGTGCTGTATGAGCTTGAACCTAAGGCTGAATCGTTTGTTGTGAAGCCTCATGAAGGAGAAGAATTTGGCTATGTTTTAAGAGGCAGTGTGGTGATCATCAATGTTACAAGGGATGAGGAATATCATCTGAAAAAAGGCGAGACATTTTATCTTAAAGGTAACGATGAACACTATATAGTTAATCGTACTGAGAAGATTGCAAAGCTGCTTTGGATATGTACACCGCCAGTATTTTAATAGGGAGAAAAGGAAATGAAAAAACTGATAGAATTTAAGAATATTGTTAAGGAATTTGATGGGAATATTGTTCTTAAAGGTATTAATCTTGATATATATGAAAATGAGTTTGTAACTTTATTAGGTCCTTCTGGATGTGGTAAAACAACTTTACTTAGAATACTTGGTGGATTCCTCGAACAGGACCAGGGTAGTGTTATATTTGATGGGGAAGATATTTCAAGTGTTCCAGCATATAAAAGACCAATTAATACTGTATTCCAGAAGTATGCTCTCTTTCCGCATCTGAATGTATTTGAAAATGTGGCTTTTGGATTAAAGATAAAGAAAACACCAAAAGATATTATTGAATCTAAGGTCAATCGTATGATTCAGCTTGTTGGTCTGGATGGTTTTCAGAAAAGAGATGTAACACTCCTGTCAGGTGGACAGCAGCAGCGTGTAGCTATCGCAAGAGCTCTTGTTAATGAACCAGATGTACTGCTGCTTGATGAACCTTTAGGAGCGCTTGATCTGAAACTGCGTAAGGAAATGCAACATGAATTAAAACGTATTCAGCAGGAAGTTGGTATTACGTTTATATTTGTAACGCATGACCAGGAAGAAGCTTTGACAATGTCGGATAAAATAGTTGTCATGAAGGATGGAAATATTCAGCAGATTGGTACACCAACTGAAATTTATAATGAACCTGTTAATGAATATGTTGCCAATTTCATTGGTGAGTCAAATATTTTAGATGGTATCATGAAAGAAGATTACCTTGTATCTTTTGATGAAAAAGACTACAAATGTGTTGATTTTGGTTTCAAGAAAGATGAACCGGTTGATATTGTAATTCGTCCTGAAGATATTGAAATCAGGGAACGTGGTAAAGGACAGCTTAATGGTGAAGTAAAATCAGTTTTATTTAAAGGTGTTCATTATGAAGTTATTGTTGAAACCATGGTTGGTACATCAAAAACAGTAACGATGCATGTGCTTGATGATCGCGATGTCTTCAATCAGGAGAAGAAAGAAAAGATGCACGCTTCTGACTTCACTATGGACCTTGATGATGTCAGTGAAATTACTGATCAGGAGATTATTGCCCGTGCTAATGCACAAGCGTGGGATGCTGAAAGTGAAGAAGATATTTCAATTGCCAGTGTTGAATACAATATTGAAATGAAGGCTGGTAAGTATCCTGTTACCTTTAAGACTCATAATGGTACATTAATTACAGTGCATGTCAATGTAGTTGAACCTAAATATGTTGAAGATAAGAGTTCGAATGTTGGTATTACAGCCTTTGACTTTTATAAGACTGTTGATGAAATCAAGGAATCTATGGCGATCAGTGTTGACTTAAAGACATGGGCAGATGCTTATGCATGGTATTTGGACGATGATGAAGAAGTCGCTATTACCAATGTCCGTTTTGATTTTGATCCTAATGAAATTGAAGAGGGTGACTATAAGATTACATTCTCTACTGAAGGACGTGAATATAAGATTCATACAACCAAAGAATTTAAGGAAGGTGCGAGAGTTTCTATCGCTTTTGGACCTGAAGATATTCATGTTATGTCAAAGATGGTGAATATGTAATGAAAAGCTTTAGAAGACTGGTTTACCCTTATATAGTATGGGCATTTATCTTTATTGTTATACCAATGCTGATGATAGTATTCTATGCTTTTACAAAGCAGGGGAATTCAGTGTTAACAGTAAAGTTTACTTTTGATAATTTTATACGTTTTTTCCAGGATAAGATTTTTATCGATGTTTTGCTTAGATCTTTAAAACTGGCTGTTATTACTACTGTTATATGCATTATTATTGGATATCCTTGTGCATACTTTATTGCTAAACTTAAACCTAATTCACAAGGGCTGATGATTCTTTTAATAACTATTCCAATGTGGATTAACATGCTGGTACGTACTTATGCATGGCGCGGTATTCTGCTTGAAACAGGTTTATCTCCTGAAATCAAGGTATATATCGGTATGGTATATAACTTTTTACCATTTATGATTCTGCAGATTTATACATCATTATCAAAAATGGATAAAAGTCTGATTGCAGCAGCTAATGATTTAGGATGTGATAATCGTATGGCTTTTCTGAAAGTCACATTACCATTATCGGTTCCTGGTATTATTTCGGGTATTACACTTGTATTCCTGCCAGCGGTATCTAGTTTCTTTATTCCTAAACTGCTTGGTGGTGGTAGCTATGTATTGGTTGGTAATCTTGTTGAGAATTATTTCGTCACAACAGGTGATTGGAACTTTGGTTCAGCTGTCAGTCTGATTATGACTATTGTAATTCTGATATCAATGTACTTTACAAGAAAGTTTGATTATGAGAAGGAGAATAACTGATGAAAAACAAGAAAATATTCTCAAAGATATATCTGGCACTCATTATTCTATTCTTTTATTTGCCAATTATTTATGTTGTAGTATTCTCATTTAATGAATCTAAATCACTGACTAATTTTACCGGTTTCTCTTTAAAATGGTATGAAAAAATGTTTGAAAATCGTACCATGATGGAATCGATATACTATACCGTGATTATTGCGATAATTGCGACTGTTGTGTCTACTATTGTGGGTACAATAACTGCAATCGGTCTTAGTAAATCAAAAAGACTGATTAAAGAATCAGTCAATCAGGTAAATAATCTGCCAATGCTGAATCCAGAAATTGTTACTGCAATTGGATTGATGCTGTTTTTTACATCGATTAATATGGAGTTTGGTTTTGTGACATTACTTTTGGCACATATCATCTTCTGTATTCCTTATGTTATCTTGTCTATTATGCCAAAATTAAGGCAGCTGGACGACAATATTGCTGAAGCAGCACTGGACTTAGGCTGTACACCATTTCAGGCTCTATATAAGGTTATAATCCCTCAGATAACACCTGGTATTGTATCTGGTGCTTTGATTGCATTTACAATGTCTTTTGATGATTTTGTAATATCATATTTTGTAACAGGTCCTGGTATCAACAACATCTCAACATATGTTTATTCCAGCGTTAAGCGTATTAATCCGAGTGTAAATGCTTTATCTTCACTCATTGTCTTTGCGATAACTATTGTTCTGATTCTTGTTAATGTTATTCCAATGATATCAGAACGCAAAAAGAAAAAGCTGATATAGCCTAAAAATAAAAACTACTGCATTGTAGTTTTTATTTTATATGCAGTACCATCAGTATATTATCACTATAAGTACCATCTTTATATTTATTGGCATTAGGTATGCGACCACATTCAACAAATCCAAGTTTTTCATATAAGTTTCTGGCTCTTCCGTTGGTGCTGACAACGGTCAACTCAGCCTGTTTGAATCCCGCTTCCCTGATGATGGAAATCAGTCTTTCAAGTATCAGTCTGCCAAGACCAAATCCGGTATATTTCTGATATAACGCAACTCCAATATCAGCACGGTGTCTTTCACGTATACGTGAATAACCGCAAAACGAACAGTTCCCGGCATATTCATCATCAACAAAAGCCAATAATAATAAACTTGAATCGCTTGAGTTATACTTATGAATAAATCTGTACTCATCTTCAAGGGTCAGGTTGATTTCTTCAGGTTCTGATAAAAGATATGGTGTTTCACCGCTGACTTTCTTAAGATAATCAACAAGTACTGGTGCATCTTCGTCAACAGCCGATCTAAAAGTGATAGTATGATTTTTATAATTGATTTTTTCTTCCTGATATAACATATAAACCTCTATTCGAATATAATTTAAACTTTTTTAAAATTTGTGCAAGGATATATGTATTTATAACGTATTATTAGTGAAAGAAGGTAGAATATGAAATACAGATTAACAAAAACACTATTATGTCTAGCAATGAGCTGTACTGCCGGTATCAATTGTCATAACATCGGCATAGAATCAAAGGCAACAACTAAAGAAGAAGTAGTATATAAACATCATGAGCACAATGATAATTATTATGATAATGGATATCATGAATACTATCATCATGAAAATAGTCATCACAGCAATAATCATCATTAATAATCATGCAGTCTGACAGTTTAATAAACAGGGCAATCAGTAATTATGCCGATATGGTATATCGTATACTTATCTGTCATATCGGGAATAAAGCTGATAGTGATGATGCGTTCCAGGATGTATTTGTAAGATTGTATCGTTCAAATGAAGAGTTTATTTCTGACGAGCATCTAAAGGCTTACCTTATCAGAATCAGTATCAATATCGCAAACGATTACCATCGAAGACATTTCTGGAAAAACAAAATAGAACTCGAAGATATTTATGGTACACAAGAGATAGATAATGATGACTATGGAGTGATGGAAGCAATCTTGTCTTTACCTAATAAATACCGCAGTGTTATATACATGTTTTATTATGAGGAGTATAAAGCTGACGAAATAGCTGCAATTCTTCATATGAAAACCAATACGGTTTACTCTTTGCTTAAAAGAGGTCGAGAAAAACTAAAAGAACTGCTGAAAGGAGAAAGTGATGAGTCGATACAGGAAGACGCTTGATAAAATTAAGGTTAATGATGATTTGATCAATAAGACATATTCAAGAATTGAACATGAAAAAATAAATAAAAAACATCAGCCTAAGTTATACTATGCAGTGGCATTATGTGCCTGTTTTATCATGATGGTTATGATTATTCCGAAAAACTTCGCTGTTAAGGCAGAGACATATATCAGTCTCGATATTAATCCTTCAATTCAATTGACAGTCAACAAAGACGGATATGTAACGGGAATAAATGCCTATAATGATGAAGGAATAAAAATTTCTGAGGATATTGAATACGAAGGGCATAATTATCTTGATGTATGTAAGGAGATTATCTCAGTAAAATTTGATGAATATATAAAGAATGATTCATTTCTTTTGATTTCAATCAGTAATCAAAGTGACGATACTGATATTTATATTAAAGAGCTTCAGTCAATGATTGATGACTATTATATAAACGCTAAAGTTCAAAGCTGTGATAGTCATATAATTGAAGAAGCAAATAATGCTGAGATGAGTATTGGTAAATACAGTCAATATCTGGTATTAAAAGAATATGACAAAACGACTACTGTCGATAGATGCAGGGAAATGTCAATAACTGAAATTCATAGTGAAATAGAAAGTCATCATTCTCAAGAGAGTCATAACAGTTCAAATCATCATGGCAATCACCATGATTAAGCAGAAGAGATAATTCTCTTCTTTTTTATAAATTATTATTAATATTGGTTAGAGATATGTTATAATATGAAAGCCATCCAAAGATGCTTGGTAAAAGTTTATTAAAAAGATAAAAAAATGCTTGCATAACAGTTATCTTTTTGGTAATATTATAAAGCACGGAAGATAGAGCGGTTCCTTAGCCAAGTGGTAAGGCAATAGACTGCAACTCTGTGATCGCCAGTTCGAATCTGGCAGGAACCTCCAGAAGTGGGGGCATGGCGGAATGGTAGACGCGTCGGACTTAAAATCCGGCGGTAGCAATACCGTGAGGGTTCAAGTCCCTCTGCCCCCACCACTTTTTATTTAATGCGCCCATAGCTCAACTGGATAGAGCGTTTGACTACGGATCAAAAGGTTGCGGGTTCGATTCCTACTGGGCGCGCCATTATTTATTCAATCTTCGGGATGTAGCACAGCTTGGTAGTGCACTTGATTTGGGATCAAGGGGTCGCAGGTTCAAATCCTGTCATCCCGACCATTTGATTGGAACGTGCAAAAAACATGGCGAGGTAGCTTAGTTGGCTAGAGCGCTCGGTTCATACCCGGGAGGTCGTGGGTTCGAGTCCCACCCTCGCTACCAGTTTTGGACCCTTAGCTCAGTTGGTCAGAGCTACCGGCTCATAACCGGTTGGTCGTAGGTTCGAGTCCTACAGGGTCCACCAAAAATCAAAAATTAAATATATGGAGGAATACCCAAGTGGCTGAAGGGTCCGGTCTTGAAAACCGGTAGGTCGGGAAACCGGCGCCTGGGTTCGAATCCCAGTTCCTCCGCCATTATTATCGCGAGGTAGAGCAGTCTGGTAGCTCGTCGGGCTCATAACCCGGAGGTCGTTGGTTCAAATCCTTCCCTCGCAACCAAATGGGGCATTAGCTCAGCTGGGAGAGCGCCTGCTTTGCACGCAGGAGGTCAGCGGTTCGATCCCGCTATGCTCCACCAAATTGGTAAGTATAGTTCAATAGTTAGAATACCAGATTGTGGCTCTGGTGATATGGGTGCGATTCCCATTGCTTACCCCAAATGGTTCTGTAGCTCAGCAGGTAGAGCATCGGACTGAAAATCCGTGTGTCGCCAGTTCAACTCTGGCCGGAACCACCATGTTAATATTTAAGCTAACGTTTCTAACAAGAAATATGTATTTGTTAGCTTTAATAAAACGAAAGGCACACTCAGCAAACGTTTTCCGGTATCCTTTTAAGATATGATGGTAATTTTGGTGCCTTGTTAATTTTGTTTTAACACAAGCAGAAAATTCATTTCTGTTAAATTTTCCTATAGATATTTTCGTGTTCGCTATTAAGTACACTATTAATACCAGATATAATCTGGAAGAAGTGAAATACAAAAATATGTATTTCCCAGCTACGGTCTGTTGGCAGTTAACCAAAAGAAAATAGAAAGAAGTATAATCTTCACTGGAACAAGTTAGGTGGCAAGGATGTCTGAAACCTATCGAAGGGATAGCCTAATGATTTGTGGGCGAACAACACATTAAACTCGGTTGCAATCCAGTTGGCACAACTGCCTCACCGTAAATCTATTGTCATATTGACGTACTCCCACATGGCTCAAAAACATTTAAGACCCATCTATTGACCGTTGATATCTCAGTTATTTTATTATATACTATGGGTAGTACAATTCTTGCTCCAGAATTAAAAACAAGACTTAGACGAGAAGGAAAGAAAGGCTTATTTTATATCTGCAAACAAATTTTAATTAAAGTTTATTGTCTATTTATTTTAAATTGACCACGTCCCGCTCAGGGGACGCAACTCATATGCTCATGCTATGGTAAACGGGGGCATAAATGAAGAAAAACCGTTACAACTTATAAGCCTTGTTCCTGTATAAGAAAAGACACTAACAGCAAAACTTTCTTCCGGTAAATATTTTATTTAAAAGGTTATAATAGTGTCTTGCATAAATATAGTTTTGGTTCTGTTTAAGAATCGGCACCATAGTTGAGAGCGTGTTCGCAATACTCAACTTTTTTTGTTTTTCGGGTTTTGGTGTTTTTGTTTCTTAGTAGAATCTAATGCTTTGAGGTGAAATATGAGTAAGAAGATAACAACTAAACAGTTTAATGAGGCATCAAATGATGCATGGGATATCTTTTCCTGGTTTATTAATAAGGGTTCAGAATTACTAAAACGACACGCCGAAAATTGTCATTCATGGCCAGAAGGAAGATATGAAGAAATAAAAACATTTAAAGATTGGAAAGATAAGTTATTATATATATCGCACTTACTAGACGAAGCCAACGAAGATAAGTGTTCAATGGTTAATGAATATGCAGATCAGGTATCTGCCAATGTAGATATCGAGAATGGAAAGTATGTTAATCGCTGTCCTGATGATATACGACAAAAATTCATCGAAAGAGAAAATGAAATTTGGCATTATCGAGATAATTGCAAGAACGAAGCATTAGATTTATTCAAAAGATATTTCTGGGATTTATGGGACTGAAAATCCGTGTGATAAAAACAAATTTTCAAGACTAACATCTAATGTTTCTCTACTAAGAGAATATTTGTACTAAACGGGCTTCACTTAGTTTGTCTTACGTACAAGTAGCAAGTATCGCCAATAAGCATACATTAAACTAAGAAGAATAGAACTTACCATAAGAAGAGAATAGCATAGGGACAAGTTTAGGCGACAAGGATGTCTGAAACCTATCGAAGGGATAGCCTAATGATTTGTGGGCGAACAACACATTAAACTCGGTTGCAACCCTATCGTGGTAGGTTCTGTTTTTTTGATTGATATGCATTAATCGCAAGTTTCAGATAATATCACTGTGCAATCTTGTAATACAGAAAGAAGGTACAATAATGGAAATATACAAACTATCAAAACTAACTCCAGCCATTGGTAGAAGTTTTGACAATAACGTTACAATATTTAAAGGTAAGATTCAACAGGAACAACTATTGAAGTTGGTCAATTTTAATATGATTGTAACAATCACGATTATATTAAATAATCTACAAAAATAGGTTATAATAATGTTAACGTATTAATAATATCTAATAGAAAAACACTTACAGCATATATATCTTTCACTTTTATTGAAAAAGCCATACAGGTGTTTTGGAGGTTAAAAATGAATTTATTAGAGAAAGAAAAATTAAAGAAACTTACTGAAAATGGTGATGAAGCCTATTCATCTACCGGAGATGATTTGCTTGACATTTTGTTCATGACAAGTTATTTAGAGAAAAACATGTCTGAAGTTAAAATTGGGAATTCAGATAAAGAAAAACTTTTTAGTATGTTTATCAGAGACCCTCGACTTGGATTAGGTAGACGTGATCTTGGACGTGAACTTATGTATCAATCAAAGGTTAGCCCTGAGAATGTTGTTAAGGCTGGTAGATATGATGATTTATTAGCAATCGCAAGTGATGAAGCCTTAGATTTCTGGAAACATGAAATTGAAGCAGGAAATGCATTAGCAAAGAAATGGGCACCAAGATTAACTGGTAAGAATGCCAAGGAAGCAAAGCTGCTTGCTAAGCACTGGGACATGACAGAAAAAGAATATCGTGCTTTTATTAAGACTCCAGATACTGTTGAATACAAACTGTCTTATTCTGAGGTAACATCTCAGAACCCTTTAGAAGAAGTATTTAGCAAGGGTGGTTTTAGTCATCCACTTGTTGACACTATTGATTTCGAACACGTTCCTTCACTAGCAATGATGAAGTATTATGATGCTTTCAAAACTCGTGAAGATACTAAAGAAAGATTTGAAGAGTATATTGAAGGTGTTAAAAGTGGTAAAAACAAATTAAACGTTGCTACTTCTACAGTTTATGACATTTATAGAAATCGAGAGAAGATCGATGCTGATTTATTCTTCGATAAGATAGAAAAGATTTCTATTTCTTGTATACCAATAGTAGATACATCTGGTTCTATGTATTGGGGCGACACAGATGCAGTAGGTAAAGCATTGAGTATCGGACACTATCTAGCTAAATGCTCTACTTTCTGTAACGGATATGTAGTACCGTTCTCTTCTCGCCCTCACTTAATGAAGATAAAAGGGAACAATTACTGTGAAGAGATCGAATCTTTATACACAGGTGATTGCACAGATACTAATTTAGGTGCTGTCATGGATTTATTCAAAGATCTAAAAGAAGTTCCTGAATATCTAGTCGTATTAAGCGATATGGAGTTCAATAATGGTTCTTCTGATAGTAAAGATAAATTAATGAAGCTCTGGAAACAAAAAGGATATACTACCAAAATTGTATGGTGGAACTTTGATGTTAGAAATGCTACGTCTCCTGAAACTGATGACTATGGTAATATCTTCTTGTCGGGATACAGTCCTATGTTATTAAAATATCTTGAAGCAGGTTTTGATGGCAAGCAATTCCTAAATAAGTTGCTTGACGAATATCAACAGAAGATAGTATAATTTAAGAGAAAAGCGATTACTGCAAAAAAATATTCTATAAATCACTTTTTGAGATTAAACATAGACTAAAATCGCTTTGACAAAAATATAAAAGACGCATTGTTCGTGCAGTAAATATAAAATTATAGTTCATGCTGAACATATCGTCCGAACTTGTCGCTTCCTTGTATCAGGGAAAGGCTCACAAAAGTGCGTCTTATTTGTTAATTAACGTCCTTAGTGACGTTTTTCTTTTGGCCTTGGCTGAAATGATTTTTGTATCATGATGCCCTGTCTGCCATCTGAACATTCCATGAAATCACATTTTGTGACTTCACCATTAGCATAAAAAAATAATTCCAGTATTACTATTTCGAGAAAGAAAATGACTGTTCGGAAACGACATCAATATAAATAAACCTCCAGATTGTCTGGGGTTGTCTATGAAAGTTAGGGGAAGAGTGATAATAAAAAAGCAGATATTGCTATCTGTTCTCATAAAATTCTTTCTCAGCTTTGACCGGAACATTTGTCGGTCGGCTATATATGGAATGGTTATATGTATTATCTCTGTGGAGGTGTTTATATGAAACAACTTGTATTACTAAGAGGTGTGCCAGCATCTGGCAAATCGACTTTTATAAAGGAAAATAATTTAGAAAGATATACGTTAAACGCTGATGAATTTAGATTATTAGCGAATGGACCTCACATGGGGCAATCTGGAATTACGCAACAGTCTACTGACTTAGTATGGAAAACGTTATATCAATTTTTGGAAAATAGAATGGAAGGCGGAGAATTTGTTATCGTTGATGCAACTCATGCCAAAATTGAAGATATAAAGCAATACGACAAATTAACAAGTAAATACGGATATAGAACTACTGTTGTTAATTTTGACATTTCGCTTGAAGAAGCAAAAAGAAGAAATGCTTTAAGACCTGAACTTAACAGAGTTCCTGACAAAACAATTGATAAGATGTATAACCGTATTAAATCAACTGATAGTCAAATTAAAAATATGATTGACAGCAGTGAATTTAATGACAAAATTAAGTGGCGTACCGAAGATTTTAATAACTACGAACACGTTAATGTCTTTGGTGATATTCATGGATGCTATACTCCATTAAAGGAATTTTTCGATAAGTATCCTGAGTCTGAAAATGAAATGTATATCTTCTGTGGTGATTATCTCGATCGAGGCAGAGAGAATAAAGAGATAATGGATTTCTTACTAAGCCATTATAAAAAACCAAACTTCATATTTATCGAAGGTAATCATGAAAAATGGCTAAGACATTATGCTAACGATGAGATAGATCAGATTAAATCAAAAGAATTTAAACTTCACACAATGCAGGATATTAAAGATTTCTCTAAAAAAGATCTGAGACTATTCTGTAGAAATCTAAGACAGTGTGTCATGTATGAAAAAGACGGTACAACCTATTTTGTTAATCACGGTGGGCTTGACAAAATGCCTGATAATCTGATTATGGTTCCTACTATTCAACTTATTAAAGGTATCGGTAGATATGAATATGATGTAGATGAAGAATGGTCAGTTAATGAGAAAAGCATAGTTCAAATTCACGGCCATCGTAATCTGTTTAATAGATGTGTATATAAAAACGCTGTCAATCTTGAAAGTGGTGTTGAAAAAGGCGGATGCTTATCTGTTTTACGAGATTTAGATGTGATAAAAATTCAAAATGAATCACAGGTCAAAATCAAAGACTTCTTTAAAAGCGATCTAGTTGAGATCAAAAATCTCGGCAAATTAAAGGATGGTTCAACACTGTGCTCGTGCAATTTTACAAGAGATGCATTCCAGCATAAAGAGTGGAATGATTTAACTACTAAGGCAAGAGGTTTATTTGTAGCGACAAGTGATCCATCTAATATCACACCAGAAAACAGTCGAGTAGTATTAAGATCATATGATAAGTTTATGAACATTAATGAAACACCAGAAACAAGAATAGAAAACCTTAATCAAGGATTAACTGGCGAAATCATAGCCTATAAAAAGGAAAACGGTTTTTTAGGAATTATGTCTTGTGTTGACGATCAATTAAAGTTCTGTTCTAAATCAACTGATAAGAGCGACTTTGCAGGATATTTTAAAGACCTGTTCTATAAGAGTGGAATTGACGCCGATAAATTAAAGCAATATCTAAAAGACAATAATTGTTCGGCTGTCTTTGAAGTTATTGATCAGGAACGCGATCCTCATATCATCGAATACGACCATTCAAAAATTGTCTTACTTGATGTAATAAAAAATCAACTGGAATTTGAAAGACTTCCTTACCAAGACCTTCAGAAACTATCCGATCAAATTCACGCCGAGGTCAAACAAGAATACGCAAGATGGAAGAACTTCGATGAATTTAGAAAGTGGTACGATGAAACAAAAACTCGTGGTACTAAGTATATTGATAACCTAGAAGGGATTGTCATTGAGTCAGGAAACTTTATGTGCAAGATGAAATTTGACTATTATCTGCACTTAAAAGAATTGCGTAAAGATATGGAACGCATCAAAGATGGTAAGCAGCCTCGAGAAGTATCTTACGAAACTGATTGGATGCTTCAACATAAAGACGAACTAACAAATATTATAGATGTGTATAAGAAAATCAACGAAGACGAGAAAGTACGATAATAAGTTGTGCTTAGATTTTTGGGAGTTTTGAGTCCGTTTTGGAGTCTCAAAACTCTTTTATTTATGCGTAGTTCTTAACATGAAGTACACCAACTCCCAAGCTCTAAACAGAACTAAAAACTAACATATTTTTAAGTAAAACCTCACTATATTCGATATAATATAGAAGAGGTAAAAAGATGAGTAACATGGTTGATGTAAACGTTATTGATGTTGCTGACGCTTTATCCATATCAATATATGATGGAAAAAATTTAGTCTTCGTTGACACGGCGACAAATTATAGCTGGAAGGGAATAAAAAACACTATTGAAAAAGCAAAACCAAAGAGTGTTTCGTTTTTCTTATCACATTGGGATAAGGATCATTATGGCAATTTGTTTTCAGCGATCAGCTATTGTGTTGACTGTGATATTCATATTAAAGAACTTGTCTTACCAACACCTCCAAACAATTATGCAATTCAAAAAGGGTTAAACGAAGTCATGACTAAAATGATTCTCAAAAAATACCCAGAATTAAAGATAGAGAACCCTATAAATTTTAGTGTAGACGAAGTGAAAGTCATTAATGAATGTTTATACAGATATTTAGAAACGGCTAACGGTTTACATGATAGAAATAAGAGTTTTGATAGTCGTTTTGGGAAGCTTAGTAAAGAAGGTCAGGCATTCGTTAGGGAAACAGTTGACCGTTTCAATAAGTCGGGTAACGGTTTTGAACTTTATCGAGAGGCTCAACTTGATATTTTCAGCAGAACAGACAGTTTAGATGTTAAGAGCTTGGTTATTAATGAGTATGTGAATCCAACGGTCGATTCAGCTGATAAAGATAAACGATTGTTCAAAGAAGCTCAGATGTTGGACTTCGAAAGAGATTTAAGAAGAGAGTACTCAAAAAGAAATATAAAAGGTTTGCCTAGGGAATTGATTTCAACAAGAGTAACTTTTATAGACAAACCTAAAGAATACATTCGAAAAACAATTCGCATATCGGATGATGTAGTTATTGAGATATTAAGAGTTAACCCCGAATTATACAACAAGGGTGATAAAAAACTTAATAAAATAGACACTACCAATAATAATTCCATTTTAATGTGCCTGAAGGTTAAAAATACTAAATTCTTTTTCCCCGGAGACTCGGAAACCGTGCTAGAAAATGCTATGGAGCAAATCTTCAAGAAAGGGAAAGCATTAGATTTTAAAAATATGATGGAAGAAGCAGTGGTTCAGATTATGGCTCATCACGGACTAGACAGTGCTACAGGGCACTATGCTTTATCGCATGCTAAAAATGTTCGCATTGGTATCAGTTCGATCGGCAGAGAACATGGAGATGACTCAAATGTGAAATCTCGATGCAATTTTAGAGTATTATCAACTTACTTTTTAGATGACATTCACTTAACGGTGAAAGATGATGAAGTGTATGTGAGAACTAAAAAAATACAAGAACAGTCCAAGAGAGATCTAAAAGAAGAAATTGTATCACAAAAAAGAAGAGAAGGGGATTTACGAAACCGCAGGCTGATTGCAAATCTTCTTCCAAATGATTTCAACGAATTGAATAATCTGTGTGAAGATGTTGTGCTAAAAACTCTGACGCTAGGAATAAACATAAAAAACAAGATATTCAACAAGGACTTCTTAATTAACAATCCTAAAAAATATGAAAATGCAGCCTATGGCGAAGCTCTGCTCGATGAGTATAATGACAGAATTGATGATTTTTATCAGCAATCAACATGTGAATTCAAATAAGGAAACAATGATGATTCGGAGCGTATAATTACTATGAAGAAGAGAAAGGACTGTAAGAATGAAAACATATAGAGTTAGAGAAATTGTTAACAAAAATCTAATACTAGAATTCGAGTGTTACGCTTTCGAAGATATCTTAGAAGGTAATGAACCTAGCATTGAAATAATGGTCGATAATCCTGACTACTATTTCGAAAATGATTGGGTTTATGTTTTATTAGATGGCAAAATCGGTCATATTGATGAAAGTCGCTTCAGTGAAATCGCAAAGAGAATGTCTGATGCAAGAGCAAAAGCCATAACCGATCCATCATACTATGATGAACTCAAAGTGGCGGAAGCAGAATGGATTTATGCATTAGGACACCCGGTTCTTGTAGAAGATGAAGAGGCATACTATAAAAGCAGAATATAATCTGCTTTTTGTTTTTTTAATAAGAACTCTACAATAATTATTAATTTCTAACTTCAAAAGAAGTTAACGCACACATGTTCCATCTTTTGATAAGCATTTTTATATTTTAAAAATAGAAAGGTATAATGTTCGGTATGGAGGAAATATAGATGTACGAACTATTCGGTACCAGTTTTCTGGGACAGTTGGAGTATCTTGGTACTTTCCCCAAAAAAGAATATGCTCTTAAGGCTTTTGATAGCTATTGGGGGCTTGGGTACAGGAAACTGAAGATTTGCAAAATCGATGTCAGGTAAGACTGGCATAGCAACCTTGTAAGGTTGTTTTATTTTTGCTTTAGGCAAGATAAAAATAATATAAACGCTAATTTGTATGTAAAATTTCGTGATTATAAAGGAGATTTTTATGAAGAAAGTTCTGTCAACCGTTTTAAGTGTTGTATTATGGATAATCATATTTATGTCAGCATTATTTGTGTTTACAACGCTTGCCACTAAAGATACTAATTCGGTATCAAACATTTTTGGATATACACCTCTAACTGTATCATCCGAATCAATGAGTCCAACTTTTACAACCAGCGATCTGATCATTATTAAAGAATGTGATCCTGAAACTTTAAAAGAGGGCGACATCATTACATTCCACGCTCTAATAGAAAATCAGTATTCTTTAAATACACATAGAATTACTAAAATTACAGATGAGAATGGATTAAAGGTTTTCAACACAAAAGGTGATAATAACCCAGTAGAAGATAAGAAGATTGTCAGCAGTGGCGATATTGTAGGTAAGTATGTTCTAAAAATCGCTGGTCTTGGATTACTGATGAAGTTCTTATCTAGTTCAATTGGTTTCTTACTGGTAATTATTATTCCGTTATTAATATTCTTCATCTATCAGGTATACAGATTGATCATGACTATTCTTGAACTCAAGAACGCTGAAAAAGAAGAAGGTCAGACAAACGAAGCGAATGCTAAACTTGAAGAAGCAAACAGAATTTTAGAAGAAGCAAAGAAGATTCGAGAAGAGGCACAAAAGAGGGAATAAAGTATGAGTGAATTTCTAAACCTTGCGTTTGAACTCATATCCCAAATTATCTACAACTTAACCGATTGGATAGTTAACTTTTTCAACGGGCTTTTCAGTCTACTCTTTTTTGGAGCATACTCATCAATATTTATGTCGTATTTTCCTGAACTTAATTTGTTCTCCAAGATACTTGCAATCTTGCTGGCAATTGTTTTAATTGCTATTCCAATCCTGATTGTCGTTATCATAGTAAGACGCATTATACTAAATATTAAGTTGCGTGCTACTACTGAAGATAATGCAGAACTTTATAAAGAAATTGGTAAATTGAATAAGCAGGTATTAGACTTAATAGATGAGAAAAATAGAATTCTTGCGTTGCAGGTTAAGGCTACCGGAGCAAATAACTATATTGGCGAAAGTGCCTTAGCAACCGATACTATCGGTGGTACTGTTAACGGCAATATCGTTGCAAGTGGTTTAAATTTTGATGAGAAATCAGCCGAGTCAATGGCAACTGCAACTGTTAATGCTAAAATGCTTGCAGATCAGAGGGAAAAAGATTCCGTCATAAGATTTCCTAAACTATATAACGTTGATGAACGATACGCTGAATACGTTGAGCCAGAATGGGATAATGAAATTACGCTTGAACAGTTTTGTGAAAAGTTCCGCCAGTTTGCTGGCAATCGTATGAAACTGTATTATAGTATCGAAACTATCAGACGTTTTGTAGCTGGTATGGCTTCATCACATATTATGATTCTTGAAGGTATTTCTGGTACAGGTAAAACAAGTTTACCTTATTCCTTATCAAGATTTCTGAACAATCCAGCAACAATTGTATCTGTGCAACCTAACTTTAGAGACAGAACAGAAATTTTAGGATACTTTAACGAGTTTTCAAAACGTTTTAATGAGACAGAATTTTTAAGAGCAGTATATGAAGCAAACTATCGTAAAGATCCATGCTTTATTGTTCTTGATGAAATGAACCTTGCTCGTATTGAATATTATTTTGCTGAACCTTTATCAATTCTCGAAATGCCAAGTTTCGACGAATGGGTACTGGATTTAGTTCCAACTGCTTGGACAAACGATCCAAAACTGATGACCGATGGTAAGGTTCGTATGACACCTAATCTGTATTTTGTTGGTACTGCAAATAATGATGATTCAACATTTACTATTACAGATAAGGTATATGATAGAGCAATGCCTATTGAACTTAACGAAAGGGCTGAACCATTTGAAGCCCAAGATCAGGGGCAGATCTCTATTACAAATGCTCATCTTGTAGAAATGTTTGATAAGGCAAAAGAATTGTATAAGGTATCAGATGAAATGATGGATAAAATATATAAGTTAGATGGATATCTTCAGACAAGATTTAAGTTGTCTATTGGTAATCGTATCTTTAAACAACTGAACGATTTTATTCCTGTTTATGTTGCGACAGGAGGTTCAGAATTGGATGCTGTTGACTATATCTTATCAAGAAAAGTACTGAAGAAGTTCGAGTCATTGAACATCGGTTTTGTTCGAGATGAAATAAAAGGTCTTATCTCTTATATTGAAAAACTATTTGGCAAAACAGGAATGACTGATTCTAAAAACTATTTAATAAGAATTCAAAATACATTTTAACTGGGGAAATCCCAGTTTTCTTATATTTAGAACGTTTATCCGGACATTTATCTGGTCATTTATCTGGTCATATAAAAAAGAGCGATAACATCGCTCTAATATATGGACTATTACGGATTCATGTGTCCATTTAAAATATGATTTATAAGGGGTTATTTTAGATAACCTCTTTATTTTTGGTGTTATAAGGCTGGTTTTAACCTCAAAAATTGGTATAATTTTATTGAGGCAACTTAAGATCAACAAGAAAGAAAAAGGCGAAACCTTAATTAGTTTCGTCTTCTTTACTTTAACAATTCATATTCAAACATTTTAGGAGCAATATATTTCTTATAATAGTCTTTAAGTTTAGTTCCTAATGAGTCTAAATTGCCGTTTAAATCTGGATATTTATATCTTCTTTCTTTTCTTCTACCATCATTTATTTCGGTATATATATTTATTTCTTCATTTATCTGATATGTTCCATATCTTAAATTGGCGTTATATTCAGGGTGAGTTTTTATTTCAGTCAATATACTATTCCAGAGATTTATAACTTCATTCTCATCATCGTTTAATTCATACTTTTCTAATTCTTTTGAAGCAAGGGTATCTTTATCAAAGCATAATTCATTATTGTAATACTTGCCATTATTATCCGTGAATGAAAGACATTTATTTTGATTTGTGAGACAAGCATAAATTAAGCACTTCATTAAGAAATCTTCATCTTCTTTGTAGGCATCACCCTTATCAGTTGTGGTATAAATAACATCTTTTTCAAACCAATTATCCTGAGGATATAATTTTGCTACAAACAAAGGAAGTTTTTCTAAATATACATCTGGATATACATAAAAACAACTTCCATGCCCTTTCACCGTGTTTGTTCTATATAAACTTCTGCTGTCGTTGCTTAAATTAAAGCCAGAACAGTTCATATAGGCAATATAGTTATCTTCTTTTCTTTTATCAAACAATTTAGCAGGTGTATTAAAGACTTTTTTAACAGTTATATTTTTATCTAACTTTAGTTCGTCATCACAGATGTTGAATGCCTCTAAGGAAATCTCATTTGTTTTATCTTCTTCATTCTTCCAGAAAACACAGCCTACACCTGATTCAGTGGCATTAAAGTGTTTTCTGTTGAATAAATATCCTTTAACAAATTTCTTATTTACCAAAGATTGAGATTTCCAGTATTTGAGAGGTGAGAATAATATATAACTGTCAGTATCTTGTCTTAAATAATATTTAAATGCTGACCATATAAATCTATTCGCCAAATCATTTGAAGCGTTTCCTTTTATCTCCTTTTTCATTTCTTCTTTTACATAAGAAATGTTTCTTGTTCTGGCTTGGTTTCCTTGTGAGTTTGAACTTTCATCATGATAGGGTGGATTTTCAAACAGAATAATTGAGCACTCTGGGTTATCTACATAACTTTTAATAATTGGATTATTAATATAGTCTTTACTTAAAGCATCAGCGTTTAATACACAACCATTGCTATATATTACATTTTCTTCTGTTGGCGGAATTATGGCTTTAACTTTATCTCCAATTCTTTCAAGAAGAACTTTATATTCATAATATTCAAAGGTTGAGCAGATAATATGTGAAGCAACATCATCACCTAATTTATTTATAATTGCCTGTTCAAGATTTCCGGTTCCAGAACATCTATCAAGAATAATATAATCATTACCTTCCGGAACTCTATCAATAGCCATCTTAACTAATTCACAAGCCTTTTCAGCATATAACATTGGTGTATAGAAAGCACCTAATTCTTTTTTATTCAGTCTATCATTTAAAACACCCATCAAATACTTAAATCTTTCATTTGTAGTATCTTCAAATGGTAGAATGTATTCCTTGAAATATTTAGGTTCTCTAATTTCACCTTTAACTTTTATTTTTCCAGTTTCATCACCGAGAAAATCACCTTTATTCGCATGTGGATGCTCTTTATAATATCTTTCCGCCCATCCAACAATACAGTTCTCATCAATTTTAATTTTCATGTAGTTATTTTCTTGTAATAACTGAAGAACTCTTAATGAACCTTCTTGTGTGCTGTAATCAATTTTTTCTCTGTAGTTACCAGCGGTGAAATTTTCGTTATTTGTAGAAGCACCACCTATATAAACTTTATGAATATCCTCAAAGTAATCTTGAGAATGATACACATAACAAATCTCTTGATTTAAATCAACAATAAGAATATTAGCAGGAACAGCCTCTCCCTTAATTCTCATTTTTGAAAGATACTTGATTGTCTGGAAAACGACTTTATTTAGATTCGTTATATTTAATTTGAACTCTAATATATTTCCTTTCCAGACACCATCGGTGTTGTCTATTAGGACAGGATTATTCTCATAATCAATTCTGAAATTGTTGAAAAACGCAATTTGTCCTTCTCGCTCGGTTAAATAATTCTTTGCCATATAAATTCCCCGTTGCTAGATTATAGATGACATGAACTTTTAGTATTAAAATGGCCTCAAAACGAAATTATCTAAAAATTTAGACATGGATCCAGTCTCATAAGGCAGTAAAAAAGGATATTATCAACTAATATCCTTTATTTATAGGGTTTTGGACAACCACAATATTCCGTAATTGTCCTAATATATTGGCAAAATATTTAGATTTCTGACTCCCATGAACATAAAAGCCAGGATAATAACTACCATGATGATTGTGTTTTCTGTTCTTTCGGAAAGTTTCTTTCTTATCAAGAGGTAGATTATTGTTAATGGAATTAGTGTTATCACAAAAGCATTATAATAAAAAGCATTCACAAAATCTAATCGCATTAAAGAGAGGAAGGATCTGGTTATTCCACACCCAGGACACTTAATACCAGTGATAGTTCTAAATGCACATGGGACAGGGATGGCTTGTGTCAATAAGACGAGGGCAAGAAATGCTAAACAAATCCTGCCCATTTTTGATTTATGCCAATTCATTTACGTCGTTTTGAATAATCATCATAGCGATAATGCCTAGTCCGAAAATGCTTAGTATGAGACATAGGATACCCTTGTTTGTTGCAGGTAATCCAGCCTTTGCTCTTGCATCATCAATCGCTACTCCAGCCTGATAAACCCAGAATAACCAGTAAATTCCACAAGTTAAAATACTTAGTAGGAATACCATTACACCTGAAGTTGTTCTCCTTTCTGTAACGAAGTTGACATCATCGACTAAAACGATTTCCCAATATATTGCATATAACCCACAAGTCAGTAAAGACAGGAGTAATGCTAGACCAGGATTTCTCTTTTTCATCTTTTAGTACCTCTCTACAAAATGATACGAACTATTGCCATATTTATCATTTAGAGGCTCAAAGCGAACAAAAATATTAGGTTTGTCATATTGCCGGCGTATTATCTAATATGAGATATTCAGGAATTGACTTTTTACGACTGGTTGCTTGTGCAATGGTCGTTATTTTACACAGTACTTCATCTTTTATGTTTTCGGGCGGGAACTCCGACCTTTTTATGATTTTGCTGTCAATGGCAAGTATGATTGGTGTTCCTATTTTTGTTATGCTGACTGGTTTTCTTGAACTACATAAGGAGTCAAATAAGGGACTTATCAAAAAGGCAATTAAATTATATGTATTGGCAGTCGTAGCATATTTATTTGCATACGGATTAAACTGTAAATCATTCAATCAGTATGTAGTTTCCCTACCAAGTATTATCAAGAACATTCTAATATTAAAAATTAACAATGCTCCATTCAGCGGTCATCTTTGGTATGTATCTAAGTTTATGATATTTGTTTATCTATTTATGCCATGGATTAAAGTGTTAGCAAGAAATAAACATGCCCTTGACTTTTTGCTAGTGTTATTTGGAATCAATGCAATATACTTATTGGGTTTTGGTGTGTATGCTGATTTATTATATCCGCTATTTAGATACATGGCTTATTTGTTATTAGGACATCAACTTTACTTAATAAGAGATAAATTAGGTCATCGAAATAGTATTTTTGTTTGGCTGGCTATAACGATATTACTGACGTGTGTTGCATATAATTTTGGTCAGCGTCCATCTAACTTTACTCGTTTTATTAGTTGCTACGACAACTTACTAATAATGATTAGTGCATTAGGAATATTTGATTTTGCTTTTACTATTAAGAAATTTCCTAAACTCACCGGTACTTTAGAAATCTATCTGTATCAGCCGGTAGTGATTGGTTATCTATCAAGACTTCTGGACATAAATAATAAGTACATTAATTTATTGGTATCAATCTTAATAGCAACACTCATGTTTGCATTTATAAATGGGGGTAGGTTATGGCGAAAACAATAGAAGGCTTATACGGAAAATTATCAAGAAAATTACGCTCATTAGAAGAAGATGAGTTTTATCAATATTTATTCAACACGTTATCAGGCGGAAACAATGAAATTCAATACTCACAACAGACTCTGCACAAAGAACTCGATGAAAAGTGGCTAACAACTATCGAGGATTCATTAGAGTCGTTAAATAAAGTAATCAACAAACCGAGGCGTTTCATCAAAACAGTCGAGGAGGTTGTGCCAACTTCACACGCTAAAAAAATTAGTGCCGATTCAATCAGACACTTATCGCAGAATACTCAATTTATCGCCTCAGCAACAGATGAAGAAATTCAACCAACAAGAATTCTAACAGTATCAAATGAAGAAACCTACGATTTATACGAAAATCGATTCGTTTATTGTTTAATACAGAAACTGATTTCTTTTATCGATCAGCGTACTGATATTATTTTCTGGACTGAAGGCGATGAAATTAGAGATGTAATTAATATGAATTCCAAGATAAAAGGGAAAACGGAAGATGTTGAATACAAACTCGAGATTATCGTTAATAACCATAAAACCTTCGCCGAGAGTGGGCCTGATAATATGGATTTGTTTATGCGTATTGATAAAGTTAGGAAACAGGTTCTGTCGTTAAGAGATACAACATTTTATTCGACGATGAATGGTTGTGCTAGGGTACGAAGTCCGATTCAAAGAACCAACTTATTAATCAAAGACCCTGACTATAAAAAGTGTTATCAGTTATGGCAGTTTTTGGAGCGATATGATGACGTTGGATACAGTATCGACATTAAGAAATCATTGGTTGATTTTGACCAAGAATTTTTATTGCAGATGTATTCTAACTTGATTAATACATATACAACATTTAAATCAATTCTTTCTAAAGATGGAAGAAATTTAGATAAGATTAAACAAAAGAAGCATAAGAATTTTAAGCCGAAGTTTGTTAAGACAATTCAGGATGAAGTTGTCGATGACTATAATATACCAAATGTTGAAATCAGGCAGGTCATTGTTGAAGAAGTAACAGAAGGTGAACTTGAAGCCAAAAAGCAGATTGAAGTATTAAAAGAAATCATCAAAGAATTAACAGATGAAAAGAATACCATCAGCACTAAACTTGATTATCTGACAAGACAACTTGATCAACAGATGGATTTAACAAACAGAGAAATTGAAAATATCAGAGAAAAGTTATCATCTGAATACAGTGGCCAGATAAGTTTGCTTGAACAAGAAAATGCAGGTTATATTGACGAACTTGCTAGAGTAAAACGCAAACTCGAAAACACTACAAATAAAAATATTGAATTGGCTAATATGCTTAATACCCGTACCACTAAATTAAATGCCATAGGAAAACTATTACAGGTTGTACAGCCAAAACTAGATGGATATGACAAGATAAAATCCGAACTGGAGAGTGCGGGCAATAATATTATTTCCTACCAAGAGGAGATTAAACGACTTAACAAAGAAAACGAAGAATTACGTTCACAAATTAAAAAACAGGAACGTTTCAGTTTATTCAAAAGGAGCACTTCATGAAAAAAGTTATTTCAGTAATATTAGACATAGTATCAGCAGTCCTCATTGGTCTTGCTACATTGGTGTTAATTTTAAATTTTGTCGGAAGTGCTAATTATGGTTATCATACATATCGTGTCCTAACAGGCTCAATGGAACCAGCCATTAAAACAAATTCATTGATTGTAGTTCATGAAGAAGAATTTACCGAAGGAGATATTATTTCCTTCTTTTCATCAGACCCTTCAATTAGCGGAATGGTAAACACTCATCGTGTTGTCAGTATTGATGGCGACCGAATTACTACAAAAGGCGATGCTAACGACTTTAATGATATTTATCCTGTAAGTAAAGATAATGTTATCGGTAAAGTTATTTTCCAATCATACTTCATTGGTGAGGTTATGACATTAATGTCTAATCCGATTATTTTCTTCGGATGTATTGCTGTGCCTTTACTGATTATGTTAATCAGCAGTCTTATGGATGCTATTAGATGTAAGAAGGAGTTGGACGAAAATGAATAATATAGGGTTCTTCAAATACATCAATGGCTTTTTAATTGACGATGCAACCAGAAAAATAATCAGCAGTAATGACTTTGAACGATTTTTATTGATGAATGATAATACCATCTTTCTTAAAAACATCAAAGCCGGAATTAGTGATGAAACTAAAATATATGCCGGTAATGTTTGTTTAAAAATTCGTGTTAAGACTTTCGATAATGAGATATGTGGCGTTATAGAAGAGTCGTCTGAAACTGCATCAAACTTTATTGGATATTGGCAGATGGAAAAAGACGCAGTTGAAGGTGAAAGGGTGCTGGCTAAATATCTTGGATATGATGATATAAAAATCAATGATGTTGTCGTTCACAGTTCGTTTGAAACTGAGTTTAAAGAGGATGAGTTTGAACTTAAAGTCATTTCCAAGAATAAAGAATTTAAATGGATACTATTCAAAAAAGAAGATGACATTGGAATGATGTTTGATAATACTTCTACTCATGAATTAAGTTATGTCGATACGATTACAGGCGGGCTTAATAGAGAAGGGTTCTTGAATAGAGTTGAAGAATTGTTTTACGCAGAAAACGAGATGGATTATTCAATATTGTATT
>JAQXNC010000129.1 GCA_029097145.1 Bacillota bacterium | reverse complement strand
AATTCACCTCTATATTTGCTGAAGAATGTTATAAGCTTGGGGCAGCAAATGTCATTGTTAATTATCTGGATGATTTAAATCTCAAAGTAAAGGCTAAATACATACCTGATATGGATAAGGTCGATGATGTTGAAAGAGCCTATTATGAATATTACTTAAGCAATGGTGCCTGCTATATCAGACTTGAAGGCGTTAACCCTAAACTGATGGAAGATGTCAGTGAAAAGGAAAGCAATCTGATATTTAATCGTATCGACGCTATCAGAAACATCATGCGTAAAGCTTCAAGAGATTATAAATGTCAATGGCTGATTGCCATGATTCCAACAAAGGAATGGGCAGATTACATCATGCCGGAAAGTGATAATAAACTGGAAGATCTCTGGAAACTCTTGTTTAAATTATGTTATATCGACGAAGATAACGATATTGTCAAGTTTTGGAAAGAAAAACGTCAGGTTAAACAGGAATACGGTTTGAAACTTGACAGTCTGAATCTTAGAAAATTACACTATGAGGCTTCTAATGGTACTGATTTAACTGTTGAGCTCACTCCTTATTCTAAATTTGCACATGAAAAGAGTGATGGTATTGAATTTGTAGCCAATATCCCTACTGAAGAGATTGCCACATCGCCTGAAAAATATGGAACCAATGGTGTTGTCTACGCTTCTAAACCACTGGTATTAGGTGGCAAGACTGTTGAAAACTTTGGTTTCAGATTCAAAGATGGTAAGGTTATTGAAATACTGGCAGGCGAAGGCAAAGAGATGCTTGAAAACCTGGTAAATACTGATGAAAACTCTGGATATCTGGGTGAATGTGCTCTTGTTGAATATCATTCACCAATCTCAATGAGTAATATCGTCTACTATACGACTTTAATTGATGAAAATGCTTCATGCCATCTCGCTTTAGGTCGAGCTCTTGGGCCAGGTATTGATCCAGGTTCAGGATATACATTTAATTTCTCATCAATTCATGTAGACTTCATGATTGGTACACCTGATATGAAAATTACCGGAACTGATGTCAATGGCAAGGAAATACCTATCTTTATTAACGGCGATTTCGCTATCTAATATACTATCTACACATTTAATAACCACAGTATCATATGCTGTGGTTGTTTTAATATTGTAAATTATATGAAAGCTATTTACTTTAATAAGTAATTGAATTTATGTAACTGTATGTATCGAAAATATATGAACTACAAGATTATCTCAGACTATTTGTATTAATGATGATGAATCAAAAGATAAACTTAAGAAGGTTGATATATTACTGAAATGGCACTAAAAATAAGAAAAGAACTTTTTTTAAAAACACCTCTCAAAGAATAGGCAAATATTTCCGAGTTTTTATAAATCACTATATTATGAGTTTTATCAGATTTAAGATGGGTCATCAAGATAAAGCTCAATATGTCCACAGTTTGGGCAGACTGCAGCTTTAACCTTGCCAAGATTATCTTTAAAGATTCCCTGTTTGGTAATCTTTAATCCATAAGTCCCATCTTCAACCTTGATATCAAAGTTATCTTTATTGTGTTACATCTTGGGCATTTACGCATATTGAAATCCTTTGTATATTACTTCAATCCAAGTCTTGAAAATTCTTCTAAAGGTGCATCGATTTCATGCATAATTCTTTGCATATTTTTAATCATTCTATCAGTAATCTTTTCATCTTCAATCAGTATTTCGCCATTTCTGACATCATAAAGACGATTTCCCTGTTCATATGCCTTAAACTCAGCATGTGATGGATATTTAAGATACGGGATTCCTGATGAATACTTATCACCATTTACAAGTTCAGGGTTTAAAAGCTGATTCAAAGAGAAGAATCCACGCATTTTAGTAGGCATCAGGGTACATTCAACCAGCGGTTTATTGTCAGGTTTAATATTGGCATGCATATATACGTAATCTCCATCAGTAATATTCACATGTCCTCCATGTACTCCAAACAGTACATAGTCATGTATCTTCTTATTATTGCGTATAACATCAAGCAATGATTGACCTTCCATATTCTCTTTTTTTGGAAGATTAAAGTAATCAATCAGTGTTGCGGCGATATCAATGGTCTGACACAATTCTTTAATATGTCTAGGTTTTTCGTGTGGTATGTGAATATAGAATGGTGTATGAATAATTTCCTGATGCATTGGCCATACATTTTTACCAAGATAGTGATTCTCTCCAAGTAGGAATCCATGATCGGTATTAACTATCAACATTACATCATCCCACATGTGATACTCATCAAATTTATCAAGTATTCTACCCAGATGATAATCACACATAGTTATCAAAGATGCATATTCCTTATGCAGTTTATCAAGGTCAATATCATCTTCACACATCATATATCCTGGCCAGTTCAATTCCACTTCTTTCAAATTATACATTTCACGATATTTATCAGGGACGTTAAATGGTTCATGCGGATCAAAACATTCAATCTGTAAAAACCAGTTATCTGTATCATGATACTTATTGATAAAATCGATACCAGCATTAATAGTTTTAACACTGGACATATCTTCTTCTTTGGTTTGGCGTGTCTTATTGGCTATATTTTGAGTACATGAAATAGTATTCTTATGATACTTATTGACATGTTCATAATTAAAACCTATTCTTGGAACCCATCTGTCGCCTTCCTGGCCTCTGAATCCTTCCCATGAAGAATAACGATTATGATATGTAGCTCCACCATCTTCGAAGTAATGTGAATGGTCAGTACATAAATGTGTATAGATTCCATGTTTATTCATATCTTCAAAGACTGAATAATCAAATGGTTCAAGTGGTCCCCATGAACGATGCAGGAAATTATATTTACCAGTATGAAGTTCTCTTCTGGCTGGCATACATGGCATACTGCCACCATAGAAGTTTTCCATCACAAAACAGTGTTCTTCAAGTCTTTTGAAATTAGGTGTAATGCACCAGTCGTTGCCATAGGTTGAAAGATACTTTCTTGTCAACGTATCAAACATAACCATAACTGCCTTCATAATTATTTCTCCTCTTTATAGATATATTTTACTATCTGTTTATCTTGATGATGATATCTTGCGATACCTTCATATACCTTTTTAAAGCCTGTATTTTCTAATACTCTGATTGATGCAATATTATTGGCATCGACTACACCATATATTTCATCAATCTTCTTTATTCTTAAGATATAAGGAATAAATACACTTAAAGCCTCTTTTATATAGCCCTTTCTTCGATATTCTTCATTGATGTGATAGCCTATTTCATAACTGCCATCTTTAAGATATACAGCTTCAACATAACCAATATATGAATCATCTGTCTTTAATATTAAAGGGTATATCAGAGGATTACCATCATGGTACTGACTTATAAGGAATTCAAGTGTCTCTTTAGCTTCTTCTTCAGTTTCAAAAACCTCATCAGGTAAAAACTTTCTGGTATCTTCATCTAATGATCCCTGACTGACTTTTAAAGCCATGTCAGGTTTAAATTCACCTATATAAAGTCTTTTTGTTTCTAATAATACAGTATCCATACATATAGTTTATTATAGTAGAATGATATATTCTATTATTTTTAACTTTATGGTGCAATATATGGTTTTTAGGGTTTTACTTTTATCTGAAATCAATTAAAATTACTATGTATGTATATACGAAAAGGAGATATTATGGAAATTTCATCACTACAAAAAGCCAGATATGCTTATAATCCTAAGCTTCCTGCAATGTTGAGAAATGGTATTGCCAACATCTGTGTTAAGGAAGGAGAAGAAACTCAAAGTGTAGCTGACCAGGAAAAGATTAAGGCACTTTTCCCAAATACTTATGGAAAACATGAAATCACTTTTGAAAAAGGTGAAAACACTGCTCCAGCTAAGAAACAGGTTGTAGGTGTTATTCTTTCAGGTGGTCAAGCACCTGGTGGACACAACGTTGTATGTGGTTTATACGACGCTCTAAAAGCTACAAATAAAGAAAACGTTCTTTATGGATTCAAAAAAGGTCCAAGTGGACTTTTAGAAGATGATTATTTAATCTTCGATGACGAATATATTGATCAGTTCAGAAATACTGGCGGTTTTGATATCATCGGTTCAGGTAGAACTAAACTTGAAACTAAAGAACAGTTCGCAGTAGCTGCTGAAGTATGTAAGAAACATGGTATCACTGCCATCGTTATCATTGGTGGTGACGATTCAAATACAAATGCTGCTGTATTAGCAGAATACTTCGCTGAAAACAATACTGGTGTACAGGTTATTGGCTGTCCTAAGACAATTGATGGTGACTTAAAGAACGAAGATATCGAATGTTCATTTGGTTTCGATACTGCAACTAAGACTTACAGTGAAATCATCGGTAATATTGAAAGAGACGCTAATTCTGCCAAGAAATACTGGCACTTCATTAAGGTTATGGGACGTTCAGCTTCTCATGTCGCACTTGAATGTGCATTAGAAACTCAGCCAAACGTATGTCTGATTTCAGAAGAAGTTGCAGCTAAGAAGATGTCTTTATCTGAAATTGCTGACTATATCGCTGATTCAGTAGCTAATAGAGCTGCCAAGGGCATGAACTTTGGTGTCGCTATTATCCCCGAAGGTGTTGTTGAATTTGTTCCTGAATTCTCAGTATTAATTCATGAAATTAATGAACTTCTGGCTGGCGCTAAAGCAGATGCATTCAATGCTTTACCTACATGGAAAGATAAATATGCCTTCATTGAAAACGGATTAACTAAAGAATCTATGGCTGTATTCGCTATCCTTCCTGAAAGCATTCAGCAGCAGTTATTCCTTGAAAGAGATCCTCATGGTAATGTTCAGGTATCATTAATTGAATCTGAAAAACTGTTCTCTGCATTAGTTAAGGATAAACTATCTCAAAGAAAGAAAGATGGTACATATAATGGTAAGTTCAATCCATTACACCACTTCTTAGGTTATGAAGGAAGATGTGCATTCCCATCTAACTTTGACTCAGATTACTGCTACTCATTAGGTTACAATGCCTTCATGCTGATCCAGTATGGTTATAATGGTTACCTGTCTAAGATTTCTAATCTTTCTAAACCAGCTAGCGAATGGGTTGCTGGTGGTATGCCAATCACTAAGATGATGAACATCGAAAGAAGACATGGTGAAGATAAACCAGTTATCAAGAAAGCATTAGTCGAACTTGATGGTAAACCATTCAAATTCTTCGCTGCTCATAGAGAAAAGTGGGCTGTTGAAACATGTTATGTATATCCAGGTGCTATTCAGTACTATGGACCTGCAGAAGTATGTGACATCACTACAAAGACTTTAGCACTTGAAAAAGAATAAAAAACTAACCTTCCACAAAATGGAAGGTTTTCTTATACCCTATTTTACACCTTTTATCAGTGCATCTTTTACAGCAGCAATGATAACTTTAGAAGACATGGTTGCCCCAGATACTATTTCAACATCAGTTGTATTCATTATAAGCATATCATCGATAATCTTTTCAGCATTTTGACCCTGACCATTAATATGTCTTAGAAGTCTGATATCAGTAATTCTATGATCCGATATACTGACTTCCACTGTCACCTTTACAAGCGTTGTATCCATATTTCCAAAGTATACGCCATCGCTGACTTCAACAACATTCACAAATGGCACCCCCAAGTCTGATTTCATTATAAAATGCCGTCATTGCG
>JAQXNC010000128.1 GCA_029097145.1 Bacillota bacterium | reverse complement strand
GAGTTATGCCAAAGATGTTGACCCAATTCATTCATCAGGTAAGAAACTCTATGAGATTGTTGATTTAACGCTTGATAACTGTGCTCCAAGCGCTGAAGCCATGCTGGAAGTTGAAGGCATTGAAGCTCATTTCGCTGCTGCCAGTGGTATTGCAAGTTCATATATCCTCTGGTCAGTTACTGCAGTTGTCTTAGAAGAAATGCAGAAACGCGGTAAGACACCATTACTTCTAAAGAGTGCCAATTACCCAGGCGGTAAAGATTATAATAATGCAGAAGTATATCCTCATTACGAGAAATACGGCTGGTAGAGACTTCAATTCGAAGTCTTTTTTATTGCCTTGTCTCTAAACTGTTACTTAATATATAACCTGCTAAAGACATTATCATCATCACAAGACATGTCATAATGACAGTATTAAGTGATATTTCAGAAGTTATTCCAAATAATACATTGGTAACTACTGACATCATTTTCATAATCAGAGAATAAACAGATAGTATACTGGCGCGATCTTCAAGTGATACTGTTTCATTTAACCTTGTATTCATAAGTGGATAGTAATTAACTTCCACAACCTCTAAAGCCAGGATTGAGAGCACCGATACAACTACTCCATAATTCATAAGCAAAGAAGACATCGATATGATTCCAATTACCATTAAGACATATAAAATACGATGAATACTGTATTTTTTAGATATAATCCCAAGGAAAACACTTGATAAACCAACAATATTTAAGATCGCATATAAGACACCATACCATTCAATACTGATACCAGCTCTTTCATATATTAACTGTGACATAAAGGTATTAATCTCATGACTGCTTTCGGTTAATAGGACACTTACCACAAGAAACAGTATAAGTTTCTTATCCTTTATAAATGTCTTAATGAAACTAAACATCGATATATGTTCATTAGATTCTCTTTTAATCTCATCAATAAAGAGTGTTAACACAAAAGCTATTCCATAAGGAATAATTGTCAGAAAACCACTTAAATCAATATTGCCCTTTATAAAGAATGTGAAGACAAATGATGCAAAGAGTAAACCAAATGTCCCTGCTGCACTATAATAACTGAATACTTTTGTTGATTCTTCACCTTTACACATCTCATATAGATAACCAGTATCACAACCCGATATGCCAGAAGCACTAATCGCAAATAGAACTCTTTCAAGAAGAAACATCCAAAAACCATAGGCTTTATAAAAGACTATTCGACTGATGAAATAGATAAAATTACAAATGATAAGTGTTTTCTTATAACCAATACGATCGCATACATATCCCCAAGGTACTTCAAGTACTGCCATCATAAACATGAAGATACCCTCAATTACACCAAATTCAAAAAGTGAGAGACCACGACTTAAACGATATGTCATTGCGATGGATGCATAAAAGATGATGCCCTGTAATAAACTTATGGCATACATTATATAAATATTCTTTTTCATGATATTATCCTTTCTATTATAAAAAGAAAATCAAATATCATTCACATATCGCATTAATACTCATATCACAAGCATACACCTATAAAAAAGGGCAGACAATAGTCTGCTCAATTAACGAACGTGTTTTTCCATCCAGTTTGTAATCTCTTCAAGTCTTCTTAGACGATGTGAAGGTTTACCACTTCTTGACAGTTCGTGGTTTTCACCCTTAAAACCACAGATTCGGGTTTCAACACCCTTCCACTTTAAAGCCGAGAATAACTGAAGAGCTTCAGGGAATGGACAGCGGTAATCTTCAGTTGACTGGATAAATAATGTTGGAGTTACGGCATTATCGACATATTTGATTGGTGAGCGATCCCAGAACAGTTTAATCGCTTCTGCATCATTTGGAATGCCATTCTCATAAGTCACATCATATGAATAATCTGAATAATAGAAATCAGCTACACGGTTAGAGATTGAACGTTGTGATGCAGCCGCCTTGAATCTATCGGTATGAGTAATAATCCAGTTAGTCATATATCCACCATATGAGCCACCTGTAACACATAGTCTTTCTTCATCAATAGCTGGATACTTCTTTAAAACTTCATCGACAAACATCATGATATCATCATAATCAGTGGCCCCATAATGTTTAAGATAATCAGTAAAATCATCGCCTCGACCATCTGAACAGTGTGGATTAGAAAAAGCTACAAAGTAACCCATTGAAGCCCATAACTGCATTTCATGATAGAATACTTCACCATAGGCGGTCTTTGGACCACCATGAATATCCAGAATCATTGGATATTTCTTATTTTCATCATAGTTAATAGGTTTTAAGACAAAACCTCTGATCTCATCAATATTCTCAAAAGACAGTCTTTCAGGTTTAGCTACATATTTATCCTTTAAAACTTCTTCATTTAGAGATGTTATCTTTGTGACTGTATCGCCCACATGATAG
>JAQXNC010000127.1 GCA_029097145.1 Bacillota bacterium | reverse complement strand
GGACATCAATTAAAAAAGAAAACTATCTTGAAGGTAAATATATTCCAGAAGAGATTTTTGTCTTCACCTCACATAACGATGAACACCCTGATATTAAAGTTATTGACAGTGGTATGTATGCCTGTATCTACCTTGATAATTATGATGATGAAATTGCATATGCTGAATCATTAAAGAAATACTGTAAAGAAAAAGGATATGCCGTAAGTGGTGATTATATCTGTGAAATTCTGACTGAATTCAATGTCTTTGATACTGAAAGACGTAGTATGTTTATGCGTCTTCAGGTACCATTAAAATTTAATTAAAAAATTCACAAATAGTATTGACTCTCACCTTGGATTAGAGTTTAAACTAAAACCAAGGAAATCCCATAAGGGATAAAAGGAGACTATTTTATATGGAAAAGATTAAAGTTGTTCAGTATGGATGCGGTAAGATGTCTAAATACACTTTACGTTATCTTCATGAACATGGTGCTCAGATTGTAGGAGCTATCGACGTTAACCCTGCTGTTGTAGGTATGGATGTTGGTGATTTCGCTGAACTTGGTGTTAAGACTGGTGTAATTATTTCTAATGACGCTGATAAGGTTCTTGATGAATGTGACGCTGATGTAGCTATCGTTACATTATTCAGTTTCATTACAGATATCTATGATCACGTTGAAAAATGTGTTAAACGTGGTATCAATGTAATTACTACATGTGAAGAAGCTATTTATCCTTGGACTACTGCTGCTGCAAGCATCAATAAGATTGATAAACTGGCTAAGGAACACGGTTGTACAGTAACTGGTTCTGGTATGCAGGATATCTTCTGGATTAATTCAGTAGCTTTAGTAGCTGCAGGATGCCATAAACTGACTAAGATTCGTGGAGCATACAGCTATAATGTTGATGAATATGGTCTGGCACTGGCAGAAGCTCATGGATGCAATTTAACTCCTGAAGAATTTGAAGCTAAGATTGCTCATCCAGCAGAATTTGAACCTTCATATGCATGGAACTCTTGTGAAGCATTATGTAATAAACTGGGCTTAACTATTAAGTCTATTACTCAGAAACATGTACCTTATACAGTAGATCATGACTTATATTCTGATACTTTAAAAGATACTATCAAGGCTGGTAATTGTATTGGTATGTCAGCTGTTGTAACTGTTGAAACTATGCAGGGTATTACAGTTGAAGAAGAAACAATCGGTAAGGTATATGGACCAGAAGATGGTGATATGTGTGACTGGTGGTTTGAAGGTGAACCAAATGCTGAATTCCATGTGGTTAAACCTGCAACAGTTGAACATACATGCGCAACTGTTGTAAATCGTATCCCTTCTCTACTTAAAGCTCCAGCAGGATATGTAACATGTGATCAGCTTGAACCAGTTGAATATCTGACATATCCAATGGAATACTATCTATAATTTAAAATATTTGTGTTATCTAAAATTAACCTGTGGCATAAAAACCACAGGTTTTTTATAATGTATATAAGAGGTAATGAACTATGAATAATAAAGAATTTACAGAAAAATATTATGTTAACAGAAAGAATTCTAACTGTCTTAAGTGGGATGAAGGACTTGCTGAATACCATGATGATGAAATAGTTCCTGTCTTTGTGGCAGATATGGATTTCAGATGTCCTGAAAGTGTTGTCGAAGGATTGAGATCACTGGTTGATTTTGGTGTTTTTGGATATGCCCATATTGGTGATGAATATTATAATGAATGGATAAAGTGGAATAAAGATCATCATAATGTTGAATATAAGAAGGAATGGGTCAGATTCTCTTTAGGAGCTGTCAGTGGTATTTATCATACAATTAATGCCTTTACTAAAGAAGGTGATGCAGTAATGATTATGTTGCCATCATACCCACCTTTCAAAGGTTCAGTTTTAAAGACTAACCGTAAACTGGTTGAGACAAGTCTTATAGATCATAACGGTCACTTTGAAATGGATTTTGAAGATATTGAAAACAAGGTCGCAAAAGAGAATGTTAAGATGATCGTTCTATGTAGTCCACACAATCCAATTGGACGTGTATGGACTAAGGAAGAACTGACAAGACTTCTGGATATCGCTATGAAATATGATGTCCTGGTATTATCTGATGAAGTTCATCAGGATTTACTGATGCCTGGATTTAAACATTCGCCTATCCTATCAATGGATGAAAAATATCATTCTCATTTGATTGAACTCAATGCCTGCGCCAAGACTTTCAACCTAGCTCAATTATCACATTCACATGTCTTAATCGCTGATGAAAAACTAAGAGCCATTTATGATGAATATACTGGTTACCATCATATTGGCAGTGCCAAATACTTAAATGCCATGGGCAGCTACTTTGCCTATAAGGGTGGTGCTAAATGGCTTGAAGGAGTATTAGGTGTTGTATATGAAAACTATCTCTATGTTAAGGAAAAACTGACACCATATAATATTGAAGTTACTGATCTTGAAGGTACTTATCTTGTCTTTGTAAATCTGGAAAACGTCCTTAAGGGTCGTGATGTCCATGATTTTGCGATCAAGACATGTAAGTTCCTGCCTAACTTTGGTGATACTTTCGGTGAAGACTATGCATCTTGGGTAAGATTAAATCTTGCGACATCTAAAGAAAATATCGAAAAAGTTGTAAATTCTATTATAAATAATATTTAACGCTTGACTCTCCTTTTACGGGATAGCTTAATCTCATAACGAAAGGAAAGAAAATATGCTGAAAATTGGTGAATTCTCTAAATTATCGATGATAACTGTTAAAGCTTTAAGATTTTATGAAAAGGAAGGACTCTTACTCCCGTCATATAAAGATGAATTAAGTGGATATCGATACTATACGACATCACAACTGAAAGAAGCATCTCTGATCAAGATGTTAAGACAGTTGGATTTCAGTATCGAAGAAATTAAAAAGTATCTTAACAGTAATGATTTGAGTGATGCGCTAAACCTCAAAGAAAACGATATCAGAGAAAGAATTGCAGCGTATATGTCTATGCTTTCAGTGATTGAGCATCTCAAAGGAGGAGAAAACATGAAGTATCAGGCAGTAATTAAGTATATTCCAGAAATGATCGTCTACAGTGAAGAAAGAACCCTTAAGACTTATGATGAACTGTCTAATCTGGTTTTAGAAAGTGCTCTAGAATGCCATAGATTAAATCCTGACATTGAATGTGTTAAACCAGATTACTGTTTCAGTGAATATCTTGATAATCAGTATAAGGAAAAAGATATCATAACCAGATATTCACAGGCTGTAACTAAAGCTGGAAAAGAAAATGAACGTATTAAGTTCAGAAAGCTTGAACCAGTTAAAGTTATCAGCATATATCATAAAGGTTCCTATAAACTTTTAGGTGAAGCCTATGCCTATATCCTGGATTACGCTAAGAATAATGGATTTGAGGCATGTGGTAACACAAGAGAGATGTATATCGATGGACCATGGAATAAAGATAATGAAGATGATTATCTGACAGAAATTGAATTACCAGTTAAATAATTATTATCTAAAAGAAGAGCTTCGCATCTAGTAATGATGGAAGCTCCTTTTAATTCTTAAATACATCAGTATCGATTAATGCCTTCAATACATCTATTCTTGATGGACTCATTTCAAATTCAGGATCAAATTCAATAACCATAACCCTGCTACCCTTCTTTAAGAATATATAGTTATCATAATATCTGTCTTCAGGATAATTATTATAGTCATATAATGCATAAGCCTTTTCAACTTTCCATTCATTCTCATCAAGTCTGAAGAAATCAGTCTCGATATTGATCTCATTTTTATAGTTATTGGTATTTAATCGCCATTCCATCTCAGCTTTCTTATAAGATTTCATCTCATCAACTAATAAAGTGTCTGCATTAGATTTATTATCGGTATTGAATATCTCAATTCTTATATATTCATTTTCATCTAAAGAATCATCATTTGAACTGGATAATACCAGTTTATATAAATCATAATCTTTAAAGGATTTTAAACTAATATCTTTGATGTGTGACTCGCTATATCCCAAATCTTCCATCGATAAGATAACTGGCACATTATCCAGGATAATATTGTGCGAAAGAAAAAACATATTAACAACTATTCCACCAACGATGAAAAACGTTAATAATAGACCATACCTAAAAGCATAACTAGGTGTGCGTAATAGTTTTTTAATTGACATCGGTGTATCTCCTATTTATGAAAAATTTATTGAAATTATTAAAATTTCAAGGTACTAATTATTTGTTAAATACATCTGCATCAATTACTGTTTTTAATACATTTATTCTTGACTGATTGATTTTGAAAGATATACGAAATTCAATAATCACAGCCTTACTGTCCTTCATAAGAAATATATAGTTGCGATAATATTTGTTATCTGGATAATTGTTATAGTCATATAGGGAATAAGCTTTATCAACACCCCACTCTTTCTCATCAAGTTTGAAGAACTCTTTTTCAATATCTATTTCGTTTTTATAGTTATTAGAATTTAAAAGCCATTCTTTCTCATTTTTCTTAATAGTCTTCATTTCGTGAACTAATAGATCATAGGTTTCAGTACTGTCATAGACGTTAAAAATCCCGACATGAAGAAATTCGTAATCATCTAAGGACAAATCTTCTGTATTACCGATTCTTAAATTATAAAATTCACAGTTTTTATAGGACTTAAGCCATTTCTCTTTAACAATTGATTCATTATACCCTAAATCTTTCATTGACAAAATAACAGGGACATCATACTTGGTGTTATGGTGTGAAAAGAATAAAAACTTAATCGCTATACAACCAACAACCAAAAATAATACCAATAAGATTTTTATTAATATACCAGATGAACGAAATAACTTTTTAATTGACATCTATGTATCTCCTACTTATAAAATATCATATTTTGTAATTCTTTTGAATATCAGTAAACATTGTGCTAGTTTGTGTTGTCGGTGTCAGAATAAGGTGCTCAGATTGTTTTGTAGTATAATAGAATAAATAACAGAGGAGAATTTATGGATTACAGAAGATTTAATAATACAATTGTTGCGAGAATTGATAAAGGTGAAGAAATACTGGAAAAAGTAAAAGAGATAGCTTTAAAAGAAAATATTAAACTGGCTAATCTTAACGCTTTGGGAGCTACTAACGATTTTACTGTTGGTGTATTAAATGTCGAGAATAAACAGTATGTGTCAAATAATTTCCATGGAAATTATGAAATAGTATCTTTAACAGGTACTATTAATACTAAAGATGGTGAATTCTATACTCATCTGCATATGAGCGCTGGTAATGATAAAGGTGAAGTCTTTGGTGGACATCTCAATCGTGCTGTGGTCAGTGTAACTTGTGAAATGGTTATAAATATCATTGATGGTACAGTGGACCGTTACTTTGATGAAGAAACTGGTCTTAATCTCTTTAGGTTTTAAACAGTATGGATATAAATGAATATCAAAAGCTGGCGATGACCACATTAAATCCAGATCTTACAAAGAAAGAGATTCTGATTAACAGTGTAATGGGATTGTGTGGAGAATCTGGAGAAGTGATTGATATAGTTAAGAAATGGCTTTACCATGGTCATGAACTTGATAAGGAACAGCTTATTATGGAATTGGGTGATGTCGCATGGTATCTTGCAGAAGCAGCCACCGCTTTAGATATTCCGCTTGAAGAAATAATGAATGTGAATATTAATAAACTTAAGAAAAGATATCCGGATGGGTTTGATAGAGAAAAATCTCTGATACATCAGGATTAATATAATTTGAAAGGAAATTCTTAATATGGTTAGAATACAGGATGATTTATATGAATATGTCAATGGTGAATGGATAAAGAATGCCATTATCCCCGATGATAGACCGATGGCTGGTGGTTTTGCAGAACTGGTGGATGGTGTTGAAAAGACCATGATGCAGGACTTTATAGAATTAAGTACCGGTCAGAAACACAGTGATATCATAGGTATGAATGATGCGATTAAACTCTATAATAAAGTTCTTGATACCAAAAGAAGAAATGAAGATGGAATTAAACCATTAATGCCACTTTTAAACAAAATTAGAAGTATAACTACTTTAGATGAACTTAACAGGAATCTTTTATCTTTAACTGAAGATGGTGTACCTCTACCAATTGAATTTGGGGTTGGTGCCAATATGGAAAGAGCGACAGAAAACTGCTTTATCATTCATGGTCCATCAATTATTCTGCCTGATACGACATATTATGGTACTGAAACTGGTGATAAACTTCTTGGTGTCTATAAAGACATGGCACTAAAGTTATTATCATATACTGATTTATCAAAAGATGAGATGAATAGATATATTGAAGATACTCTTGTGTTTGACAGTCTTGTAGCCAAGGAAGTTAAAAGTCAGCTGGAATGGGCCGATTATGTTAAGAATCATAATCCAATGCCTCTTGAAGAGGTCTTAGAATATCTTAAACCTTTAGACTTTAAAGAACTTCTAGAAAGTCTATATGAAAAATTACCAGCAGAACTGATTGTATATGATCCAAAAGCCATTAAGAATATGAAAAACTATTTTAATGAAAAGACTTTTGAACAGTATATGCACTGGGCTTATGTTAAAACACTTACAGGTAATGCTGGGAAACTGTCGGAAGAGATGGCATCTCTTTCAACAACCTATCGTCGCTGTCTTTTAGGAATTAATAGTGATTCACCTCTTGAGAAACAGGCTTATCTTATTGCCAGCAACACCTTCAGTGAACCGGTAGGTATATATTATGGACGTACTTATTTTGGTGAAGAAGCTAAGAAAGATGTTGTATCACTGGTTAAGAAAATCATTGAGACATATAAAAGACGTGTAGCTGACAATACCTTCCTTGAAGAATCAACCAAGAAAAAGGCTATCCTAAAGCTTTCAACTATCAATATTAAGATGGGCTATCCTGATAAGGTTGATGATATTTATAAGGAAATGACAATCGATGATAATGACAGTTACTTTGATTCAATGTTGAAGATTAATAGAATCAATAACCGTCATAATTTCAATAAATTATATAAACCAGTAGACAAGAATGAATGGCAGATGCCAGGACATATGGTGAATGCATGTTACGACCCAAATCGTAATGACATTACCTTCCCTGCTGCCATCTTACAGAAACCATTCTATGCCCTATCACAGAAAGAATCGGAGAATCTGGGTGGTATTGGCGCTGTTATTGCCCATGAAATATCACATGCCTTTGATAATAATGGTGCTCATTTTGATGAGAATGGTAACCTTTATAACTGGTGGACTGATAAAGATAATGCAGCCTTTAAGGAAATGACTGAGAAGATGATTAAACAATGGGATGGAATTCCTTTTGGCAAGAGCAGTGTTAATGGTGAACTGGTAGTATCAGAAAATATCGCTGATAATGGTGGTATGGCTGTTACCCTGGAAATAATGCATAGCTTAGAAAATCCTGATTTCAAGGCTTATTTCACTAACTGGGCAAAAATCTGGTGTCAGAAGGCTAAGGATGAATATGTTGATTTCTTGTTAAAGAATGATGTTCATTCACCTAATAAGCTGCGTGCCAACATACAGGTCAGAAACTTTAAAGAATGGTATGAAACCTTTGAAGTAACTGAAAATGATGAAATGTATATCAAAGAAGAAGATCGTATCATTATCTGGTAAGTAACCAAAATAAAACCATAACGTAACTGTTATGGTTTTTTAAACAAATCTATATCAACAAAAGAGTGATAACTATGATACAAGGGGAGAAATTATCATTTAAACTCTTTTGGCATCATTTCTTCTCTATTCATATTCATACCTAAGATTTCAAGCACATCATTTAATGTCGCATCATCATCAAGTTCATTAACCTTTTCCTTAAACTCTTTAATATCGAAGTCCTGATTCATCATCGAAGGATCGAAGTCACCTCTGCCTCCTGGCATCATGCCACCTTTACCAAAGCCCTGATTATCAGAACTTATTTCACGATAGACACCAGGTTCTTTTTCAATAACTTCATCATCAATTGTAATAGTACCTGTTTCATAATAGACACCAGAATCACTATCTAAGGCATTATCTGGCATAACGACACCATTAACTGTGATATTGCCACCATTAACGATGATATAACCATTAGAGTCAACCCCATCTCCTTCAGAGATATTAGAATGATTAATAATCACATCACCACCAAGGAATGATACAACTGATTTACCATCTTCATTGACATTAATCCCATCATCGATACTGTTGATGGTTACAGTTCCGCTTTTAAATGTCAGATGCATCTCGGTATCAAGACCTTCAAAGTTTGAATTGACAATCAGTTCACCCTCACCTTCAATATTCATGGACACTTTTGAATAGAAAGCTGAATCATATTTACGGACTTTCTTCTGGGTAACTCCATCATCTTTTAACTTACTCGACAACATGCGATAAACATTCTGACCAGTAACTGTATTAACTGTTCCTTTATTTAAAATAACAGTCACACCGGCATCATCGGTATTAAAATCTTCGGCATATTCACCTTCACACTCATAGGCACCCTCAAAGATAATACCTGGAGCAACGCTACAGTTAATCTCAACGCCATTTAGAATCAGTGTTACTTTTTCTTCATCATCGACATCAATATTTATCTGACCATTCCAGCTACCTTCAATGACATAGGTACCACCTTTATTGATATGTAATACCTTATTCTCTGAAGCTTCTGCTTCACTGTGAACCATTGTCTTAAGTACTGTTTCACTTAAAGCTGGCAGTGTAGCGAAGATCATATCATTATTAACTCCGTCACTATAATAAATGGCATATTCCCTTTCACCATCGTAGGTTGTAAGTTTATAGTTTTCAATCCCGAGATTAGGATAGTAATAAAGTTCATGGTCAACATAGATATCTTCATTAGATTTACTGCCAGTATAATATTCAGCTGGGGCATTTTCGACATCTTCATGAACTGTAGTTGGATCGACATGCCATGTATAATCGGTTTCAGTTATCTCCACCCCATTGAGATAGGCTTTATCGCCATCGAGTTTAATGATGGTATTTTCACTGTTGTTGAGGTTGTTATCGGTACTGTCTGTATCTGTATTGTCAGCTGTACAGCCATATAAACCAATAAACATGCACAATAATATCAGTATCTTTTTCATAAGCTTTTCTCCTTGGTTTTATTGTATAAAGATAAATTGAATTCAATGTGAACTGTTTATGATTTTTGTGTGTGCTATACTAGGATTAAGAGGTAAAAGTTATGTATTATACAATTAAAGGTGATTCTGACTGTCCGTTAGTTGAGATCACATTAAATCAGAATGAAAAGGTTAAGATTGAAAGAGGCTCTATGGCCTATATGTCAAACGTATCTTTAGAAGGTAAGATGAACTCTAAAGGTTCAGGCTTTATGGGTGTACTTGGAGCGATTGGTCGAAGTATTGCAAGTGGTGAGAGCATGTTTATTACTGAAGCTACAGGTTTAAATGATGAAGGTGTTATTGGTATTGCGCCAAAGACTCCAGGTAAGATAAGTGCCTTAACTGTTGATTATAATCATCAGTACTGTCTTAATTCAGGAGCTTTTGTAGCTTCAGATATTACAGCTGACTATGAAATAATCACACAGAAAGTATCTAAGGCAATCTTAGGTGGTACTGGTGGTTTCTTTATCATGAAGACCAGTGGTGAAGGTGATGTTTTGATATCAGCTTATGGAGATTTACTGGAACTTGAAGTTGATGAGTATCATCCATTGACTGTTGATAATGAACATGTGGTTGCCTGGGATGCCAATCTTGATTATGAGATTAAGGTCGCATCAGGGACTTTTGGATTTGTGTCAGGTGAAGGTTTTGTCAATGAATTTCATGGAAATGGTAAAATCTATATTCAGACAAGAAACATTCACAATCTGGCAGATGCCCTAATACCATATATGCCAAGAAGCAGTAATGATTAATATTGAGATATATAGAGTATCTTTGATATAATTAATTGTAAAAACTTAATTAGAAAGACGAGAGTATATTATGGAAAGAAGAATTGGTACAGTATCGCGTGGAGTTAGAGGACCTATTATCCGTAAGGGTGATGATCTGGCGAAGATTGTAGTTGAAAGTGTTGTTGAAGCAGCTAAGAGTGAGAATCTGGAATTCAGAGATCGTGACGTTGTAGCTGTAACTGAATCAGTAGTTGCCAGAAGTCAGGGAAATTATGCAAGTATTGATGATATCGCAGAAGATGTAAAGAATAAGCTTGGTGGAGGAACTATTGGTGTTATCTTCCCAATTCTCTCAAGAAACAGATTCGCTATCTGTCTTAAGGGTATTGCCAAAGGTGCCAAGAAAGTAGTCTTAATGCTTAGCTATCCAAGTGACGAAGTAGGTAATACTCTGGTATCACTTGATAAGATTGATGAAGCTCATGTCAATCCATATAGTGATGTCTTAACTCTTGAAGAATACCGCAGACTATTTGGTGAGAATAAACATGAATTCACAGGTGTTGACTATGTCGAATACTATGGTAATCTCATTAAGGAACAGGGTGCTGAAGTTGAGATTATCTTCGCTAATCAGGCTAAGACAATTTTAAATTATACTGACCATGTCCTGACATGTGATATTCATACACGCAAGAGAACTAAACGTATTCTGCTTGAAAATGGTGCCAAGGTTGTATGTGGTCTTGATGATATTCTGACTGCACCAGTAAATGGCAGTGGTTATAATGAAAAGTATGGTCTTCTGGGTTCTAATAAGTCAACTGAAAATGAAATCAAGTTATTCCCAAGAGACTGTAAAGGTCTGGTACTTGATATTCAGAAACAGTTACTTGATATTACAGGTAAACATGTTGAAGTTATGGTTTACGGTGATGGTGCCTTCAAGGATCCTCAAGGTAAGATCTGGGAACTGGCAGACCCTGTTGTATCACCAGCTTTCACTGATGGTTTAATCGGTACACCAAATGAACTGAAACTTAAATATCTGGCAGATAATGATTTCAAGGATTTAAGTGGTGAAGCTCTGAAAGAAGCTATTTCTGATAGTATCAGAAAGAAAGAAGCTAACCTTGTCGGTAATATGGCTTCACAGGGAACTACTCCTCGTCAGTTAACTGACCTGATTGGTTCATTATGTGACTTAACATCTGGTTCAGGTGATAAGGGTACACCTATTATCTGGATTCAGGGATATTTCGATAATTATACTAATTAATAAAGATGGCAATCGCCATCTTTTTACTACTTATTGAGACTTTTTACTCTTTCAAGATCAACTCTTGTAATATGACAGTAACCATCAGGATGTTTATCAAGATAGTTCTGGTGGTATTCTTCAGCTTCATAGAAGACATCAAGTGGTTTAAGTTCAACGTGGAAGTCTGAATAATCCTGACTATTTAAATCATAGACCTTTTTGATTCTTTCATATAAATCAGGATTACGGTAATAGATACCAGTCTGATACTGTTCACCGATATCTTCACCCTGCTGATTTTTCAATGTTGGATCTATACACATGAAGTAGGCTTCAAGCACTGTTTCAAGAGTAACCTTCTTTTTATCATAGATAACTCTAACACATTCTCTATATCCAGTATCATTGCGGATAATATCTTCATATGAAGGATTATCAAGATGTCCATTGGCATAGCCAGTAGTTGTATTTATAACTCCATCAAGAACTTTGAAGACTCTTTCCATTCCCCAGAAACACCCACCAGCCAGATAAAGACATTCTTCATTATCATTTAAGGTTAAGGCATCATCTTTAGTTGTAGAAGCTTTAGTATGTATGTATAAAGTACCATCATAATCCTTCTTATCGATATGATATCCTGAATGTTCAACGACATGTCTTGCGATATCGTTATTGTTTGGTATATAAGCTCGAAGTGCATCAATCTTTAAAGTATCATGCAGATACTGATTAAAAAGATATAAGGCATTAGTTGCGAAGTGCCTACCACGATATTGAGTATCGATATAGATATCCAGTTCATCCTGATAACTGATATAGCCGACAACTGTACCATCATGAATAATATCTGATCGATGATTATCAATCTTTAATGTGACTAATGTGTTTTTGATTGTTTTCATAGTTATGACAGCTTCTTATATAGATAATTACCAATATTCTGAATAATCTGAACGATGATAATTAGTACCAGTGATGTGACAAAGAGGTATTCAAGGTTATAAGCCTGATATCCACGACGAATAGCGACATCTCCAAGACCTCCAGCACCAACAGAACCAGCCATGGCGGTATAGCCGATGATAGAAATGGTTGTCAGGATAATACCTGATACAATTGATGGGAAAGCTTCTTTGAAGTAAACTTTTGTGATAATCTGCATATCACTGGCACCAAAAGATTTAGCTGCTTCAATAAGTCCTGGATCAACTGAACGTAATGCTGACTCAATAACACGGGCTACAAAAGGAATAGCTGAAATAGTTAATGGGACAATGGCAGCTGTCGAACCAAGTGAAGTTCCAACAATCGCTCTTGTGACAGGTATAACGAGGACTAACAGAATGATAAATGGGAATGATCTGAAGGTATTTACCAGGAAATCAAGAATCTGATAGACCCATTTATTAGGTTTCAGTCCATCTGGAGCTGTAAGTACCAGGACAATAGCTGGAATAAAGCCCAGGATTACTGAAAAGAAAGTTGAACCAGCGACCATATATAAAGTCTGATTGGTCGCATTAAAAATAGTATTAAGCATTTGAGATGACCTCCCATTCTACGCCACATTTATCAAGATATTCAAGTACACGGTCCTTATCTTCGACGTTGACATTAATAATTAATGAACCAAGTATTCTTCCTCTAAAGTTTTCAAGTTTACCCTGACAGATATCAAAGTCAAGATTGAGATCTCTGGCTAAAGAGGTAATGGTATGAGATTTAGAGTTGGAATTGACAAAGAAGAGTTTAATGTTGATACCGGTATCAGGAAGAATATCAATATCCTGTCCAGTAAAATCAAGAATGTCTTCATTACTAGAGACAAAGAGATCTTCTGGTTTACCTGATGCGACAATCTTACCCTGTTTTAAGAAGACCATCTTATTACAGATCTTCTTAACGACTTCCATCTGATGAGTTACGACAATAATTGTCAGATTGAGTTCACGGTTAATCTTTTCAAGTAAAGTCAATATATCCTGAGTAATCTTAGGGTCTAAAGCTGAAGTAGCTTCATCACATAAGAGAACCTTAGGATTTAAAACCAAGGCTCTCGCAATTGCGACACGCTGTTTTTGACCACCAGATAATTCTCTTGGTTTGGCATTAATCTTATCTTCTAATCCAACCAGTTTTAACAGTTCGTGAATATGACGATCATTTTCTTCGTCTTTAGGATTCATCTTCCAGAACTTTAAAGGTAATGCGATATTTTCATAGACAGTAAGACGATTTAAAAGATTAAAATTCTGGAATATCATACCCATATCTTTCTGCATCAGCTGCAGTTCTTTTTTATTTAAATCCTTTACTTCTTTACCAAGGGCGATGATACTGCCACTTTGATAATCTTCAAGTCCATTAAAACATCTAAGCAGTGTTGATTTACCAGCACCTGACTGCCCAATAATCCCAAAGATATCGCCTTCTTCAATCTTAAATGATACATCTTTAATAACTTCCAGATTCCCGAAGTTCTTGCATAAATTCTTAACCTCTATCATTACATTTTTCCTTTCTCTTTCGTTTTATTTAACTAAAAGCTTAATTCAATAAAACCAAAGAGGCACGAATAAGTCGTGCCTCACTTATTAATCTTAATTAATCAAATACGCAGATAACAGCACTACCGTAGTTTTCTTCGATATATGCCTTTACTTCTGGTGATGTGATAGCTTCAACTAAAGCTTTAGTCTTTTCAGTATCTTCATTACCTTCCTTAACTACCAGATAATTAGTACGAGCTTCGATGTCTGGTGTTTCAACAAAGATAGCGTTAGCTTTAGACTTTAGATTAGCTTCAAGCGCGTAGTTACCATTTACTACTAAGGCGTCAGCTTCTGAATAGTACTGAGGAACTAATGCAGCTTCAACTTCCTTAACTTCAAAATTCTTAGGATTTGCAGTAATACCATCAAGTGGTGAACCACTGTCAGCTACAAGTGAAGCATCATAGCTTAATAGACCAGCCTGGTCTAAAACAGTTAAGGCACGTTTTTCATTATCGAAGTCATTAGGAATGATAATGGTAGCACCATCACTCAGTTCATCTAGTGAAGTATATTTAGCGGCGAAGATAGTCATTGGTTCATAGTGAATACCAGCCACCTCTTTTAAATGTAAGCCACGAGATTCATTCTGATCTTTTAAATAACCCAGAGTCTGGAAATAGTTGGCATCAATTTCACCCTCTTCAAGTGAAGTATTAGGTGTTACATAATCAGTAAATTCAACTACCTCAAGTGTCCAGCCCTTATCAGCCAGAATACCTTTTACGACATCATTTAAAATCATGGCATGTGGTACTGCAGTAGCTCCAACCTTGATAACCTTGTCTTCAGTAGAACCAGTGTCCTTTGATGAACTGCATCCTGTGAATAATAATGCAGCCAGAGATACTAATAGAATTGATTTGAATAACTTTTTCATTGACGTTTCCTCCTTTGTGTCTTTCCTTGAAAAGATATCGGATAGCGCTTATAAACAAAAAACACGTCCCATATTAGGACGTGTGTTATACGTGTTACCACCTAATTTCGTAACTACCTCACAATAGTTACCTCTTCAAGTACTTTAAATAAATAAGTTATACTCTATTGCGTTAACGGGCAAACCCGGCAAGACTTACATATCAGCCCTGCGACTCCTAGACCATGTTCAGTTCATTCATCATGATTGTTTACACCACCCACAATCTCTCTATAATGATTCCAGAACCTACTCTTCTGTTCAACATCTTTAACTATATTCTAGCTTTAAATATCTGAATGTCAATAAGAGAGAACTAAATAAATAATAAATTACAAGATTATTTCTGAGAATATTTTCAGTATAAAGAAGACTAGAATAGTTATTAAAGGGCTAAAAGTGGATATAAAAGGCTTTTTCGTCTCTTTCTTTGTTTGGGGGTCTATGGTATAAATAAATAAGAAATTATAATAAGCGTTAATAATTATAGTGAAATAGAGGTTGATATTATGCCAAAGAGCCGATTGAATTTAAATACTGTATATATATCTGAGAGGTTACAAGAAAGCTTGAGACCTGTTTCACTATCAGCTTTAACGACAGTTGTTGCGCCAATGGGTTATGGTAAGACAACAGCTGTGAACTGGTATCTTGAACAATGCACTAAAAATAAAGATATTAAGATTATTCGTATCAGTGTCTATTCAGATAATTTAGAAATTTTCTGGAAGAGTATTCAAAATGCCTTTATTCATGCTGGATATGACTTTGTGAAGGATTATATCTGTCCTAATGATATGTCGGGGTTATGGCTTTTAGCTGATGATATCTGCCATGAATTAAATGGTGATAAAGGATGTTATATATTTATTGATGACTTTCATCTATTGACTGATGGACATGTGACAGATTTTTTATGTATCTTAGTTAATCATTTACCGGCTAATGTCCATGTGATAGTAGCTAGTCGTGATCGCTTTTTACCAGCTAAAGAAATAGTGAGACTGGGAAATAAGGTCTATCAGATTGGTATTGAACATCTGCGTTTAAATTATACTGAACTTGGGGTTTACGCTCATCGTTCAGGTATTGAACTAGATAATGAACAGATTGAAGCTTTACTTTATTCGAGTGAGGGTTGGTTTTCTGCAGTATATTTAAATCTACGCACTCTTTTAGAGAGTGGGGTTCTACCTAATCAGAACTCAGACATCTATACAACCTTTACATCAGCGATGATTGAACCATTACCACTATTACTACAAGAATTCTTAGCTGTTATGGGTTTAGCTGATGAGTTTACTGTTGAAATGGCTTCTTTTATTACTGAAGATCATGACGCCCAAAAGATACTTAGAGTCTTAAGCGAACAGAATGCCTTTGTGAAATGTTTACCTGATGGACTTACTTATCGCTTTCATCATATGATGAAGGAATGTGCTAAAAGGCGCTTTAATCAGATGAGTGATAATCAACAGGCTTTCTATTTAGAGCGTTATGGAATCTGGTATGAAAATACTAAAGAGTATTTATATGCATTAATGGCTTATCGAAATTCTAAGGATTACGAGGGTATCCTAAGGGTTATTCAAAAAGATGCGGGGATTATGTTGTCATCTATTGACCCTAAGATTGTCTTAAAAGATATTGATGAATGTCCTAAAGACATCCTAAAAGCTCATCCGTTAGCGATATTGGTTTTGATGCGTAGAATGTTTACATGGCGTGAGATACCAAAGATGATGGAACTTAAGGGATTATTACTTGAAGCGATAGATGAGAATCATAATCTATCAGAAGTTGAACGCGGTAATCTTTTGGGTGAATGTGATCTCATCATGAGTTTTATCTGTTATAACGATATAAGTGCTATGAGTCGTCTTCATCGCAGTGCTAGTGCACAAATGTCACGTCTTTCAATCAGTATTCAAAATAGTGGTGGTTGGACCTTTGATTCACCTTCAGTATTGATGATGTTTCATCGTTTAGCAGGTGAACTCGATAGTGAATTAAAGGAAATGGATGAATGTATGCCACATTATTATAAGGTTACAAATAACCATGGACAGGGTGCAGAGAATATTATGCGTGCTGAGGCAACATTCATGAGAGGATATTTTACTGATGCCTATATTGAACTTGAACAAGCTTATGCAAGAGTTGCAGGAAATGGACAGATGAATATGACACTCTGTGCCGATTTCCTAGCTTGGCGATTATCACTTTGTGCGGATATTCAACCTCAATGTTCCTTTAAAGAACGTTATGATGAACTTCTCAGTTATCATAATTCTCAATGGTTTAAGATTTGGTTAACGACCAGTGCTTATTATCATGCCTTAAAGGGTGAAGTAGATAAAATACCAGAAGTCTTTATTTCTCACCAGTTATCAACTATTAGTTTTTTAGCTCCAGGCAAGCCGATGATTGAAATGGTTGAAAATCAGGTATATCTTGCTGAAAAAGCTTATGCCAAAATCATCGGCAGAAGTGAAAAACAATTAGCTATCTGTGAGATGATGCACTATGCCCTTGTAGCCTTACATATCAAGATTCAAACGGCTATAGCTTTTGAGATGCTCGGTAAGAGTGAAGAAGCTAATAAATATCTTAAAGAGGCCCTAAATGACGCGAGTCCTGATGGACTGGTTATGCCATTTGTTGAAAATTATGAATATTTATATCCAATATTGATAAGACAGATGCAAAGTCCATTAATTAGTCGTATAACAGAACTTGGTGAAACTGTTAGAAAACATCGGACATTACATAAAGTTCCTAGAGTTCTTAATATCTTAACAGAACGTGAAAAAGAAATTGTTGAACTGATGATTAAACACTTAACAAACCGTGAGATAGCTGATGAATTATATCTATCTGAAGGTACTGTTAAACAATATGTTAACCAGATATATGCTAAGTTACATATTGAAGGCGATACGAGAACTAAACGTAAAGAATTAATAAAACTCATTCAAAGTAAGACCTAACCATTAGTTAATACTTAATTTATTTAAACCACCCTACAATGACTATAAGGTGGTTTTTATATTGTTCAATAGTATATGACTAAAAGGAAGATATAGTGCATAGCTTTACTATTTACAATAAATGCATACTTCTAGTATTAATCATATCTTTATTATTTATAGGTTATGTTGTAAAAGATGATGAAAATCATATGGATTCAGAAATGGCATAATTTATTCTATATTTGAATAATCAAGAATAATCATAGGATAGAAAGGAGGGCTTCTGTGGTAAGAAAATATGTTTTAGCAGTCAAGGCGATGGATGAATATGTCTTGCAGGTTGACTTTGTGTCGGGTAGTCGATTATTGCTTGATATGAAACCTTACCTTGATAAGATTCGCTTTAGGCCACTAGCGGATCCAAAGGTATGGAATAGTGTAGTGACCAATGGTATTTTTGTCCGTTTTGGCAATGTTGAACTAAGTCATGATGAGCTGTTGTCAATGGCGGAACAGGAACATAATTTCTAAAAAATTAGTTTAAGGGAGAAAATATGCAAAGATTTAAAAAGTATTTAGGATTATTTCTGGCATTAATGATGTGTCTAACACTTAGTGCCTGTGGTAGTGATGAAGATAGTTATGATGATGTGGTAGTTGATGATGAAACAATTGATATGCATGATCTAGCTGGATATTGGTCACCATATGAAGGTTTAGGTAATACTAATTCAGTTTTGACATCTATTTATCTCAATGGTACTGATGAAACTTGGGAAGAATATGATATCTATGGTATGCAGACTGGTAGTAGTGGTGAAGCTTATACTGATGGTATAGTTTTAACTCTTAAGGATGTGCCACTAATTGGTGATGTTGAAATACCA
>JAQXNC010000126.1 GCA_029097145.1 Bacillota bacterium | reverse complement strand
CAAAATTCTGAATTTACTTATAAGAGAATTCCTGTTCAGGTTAAATATACCTATTTAGGAGTTAAGTTATGGGTAGAAGCTGAATTTGATGCAGGTTCAGACAAGAAGGAAAAATATAAGAATATTTCACCTGTATACAATGGAGAATTTACACCATACAGCAACCACACTCAGTTTACAGTAGGTGCTAGATATACATTCTAAGATAAGATTGTTTTAAGAAATTAAAAATCTCATTATTTACTACAAAGTAGTTTGATAATGAGATTTTTTATAGAAATAGTTTAATAAAAAATACTAATATTAAACACGCTTTCTGAATTCGTTGGTACGAGTATCGATTTCGATCTTATCACCGATATTTACGAAATCTGGTACTGATAACTCATAACCTGTACCTGCTAAACGAGCTGGCTTAACAACTTTACCTGATGTATCACCCTTAACAGCTGGTTCAGTGTACTCAACTTCACGAACAATGCTGATTGGTAATTCAACAGAGATTGCCTTACCGTTGTAGAAAGTAACCTGGCAAACGTCTTCCATACCATCGATTAGATAGTTTAATACGTCACCCATATTGTCCTTTTCGATTTCATACTGGTTGAATTCTTCATCCATGAAAACGTATAAAGGATCATTGTAGTATGAATATGTACAATCCTTGTGCTCTAGGATAACGTCGTCTAAACGATCATCTGCACGGAAAACAGTCTCAGTACCGCCGTTTGAAAGAAGATTCTTTAACTTCATCTTAACAACAGCTGCATTACGACCTGATTTGCTGTACTCAGCCTTCTGAACAACCATTGGGTTGCCGTTTAACATGATAACGTTGCCAGTACGAACTTCTTGAGCTAACTTCATTGTAAAACCCTTAAAATTGAATTAAAAAAATAAGGCAAGACTAATACTAGTCATGCAAACAATGATTATTCATTGTTATAAATGATCCTAGTTTCATACTTACCTTAGTTTATAAATGTAAGAAATCTTAACTTTTTAAAACTAGTATCATGTATTTTTGCTTGTGAAATTTTTTATATTCCACATAATTAGTTCGTTATTTTATCAGATTTCTTATCTTATTTATCATCTTTCGATAATTTTTCGCCAATAAAAGATAAAAGATTTTTTGTTAGAGAATCATGGGATAACAGATATTCTGACCATAAATATGATAAATTTTTCCATTTTTCATAATATTCAGAAAAATCAAAATTCTCTAAAAAATCAGAAAATCCGTTATAACTCAAGGTAATATTTTTTAATATTTCAATATCATCTTTCAAACCTAATTTTTCATTCATTAGGTTAAATAAGGCATTTATCTTATCTAAGTGAGCATTATCGTCTGTTGGATAAATATTCCATATAAATGGTTTTCCTACAAGCATTGCTCTTACTATTGAATCTTCACCTCTTACTAGATTTATAGCTGAAGATATCAAGATATCGTCATATTCTTCGTGATTAACCATTTTTAAAGTTTTAATGTTTATATCTTTATAAACAGTTTTTTCTTCAGATTTTAGATTTTCTTTTGATAATTTATTGAATATATCTAAAGCCTTTCCTTCAAAAATATTAAATATGAATTGAGGATCAATCATATTGAGTTTATTTATAAGTATGAGAAGTTTTTTATTGTCGTATGAAAAAACAGATACGTTCTTTGATGATTTGTTTTTATTGTCTTTTATTTTGTTTCTTAATTGGTCTTCTATAACAACTGAACCAGTTTTTTCGCTAAATCCTGGAAAGAAAAAGAAACTTTCCATTCCATCTGAAAAAGAAGGTAGTTTATGACAGTCTTCTGCAAACTTTTCTGCTGTAAGATATTCAAGATTTATAATCAAAGATTTTTTTTTCTTTACTTTTTCAAACATGCATTGTGGAAGTCTGACAGAAAACGCCTGTATTACAACTTCAGCTGCAATGTATGTTTCATCATTATTATCAGGCCAGTTTAAAATCTTCAGAAGGTCATGATCTTTAGTTGTTGTTATTTTATTTATTGATTCAATATTATTGCAAAAGATCCTTACATTATTACTGTTAATTGCCAGATCTCTGCCAAGCCTTAAACAGACTCCTGCATCACCGAAATTGTCTATAACATCGCAAATGATATCAATATTCATAATTCTTTACGTATATGCTTTTTTATTAAAAAAATGATAGCCGTCAATAAATCATGAGAATTAGTTTACAAAAATCTATGTCAAGTATCAAAAGCAAAAAAAGAGAAAATTTTAAACTTGAAAGCATGTATTCAATTAGCCATAATATAGGCAGAAATATAAAATATAACTTATTGATTTATATAGATTTATAATTAAATTATTAAATTTTAAACATATTTTCACGGACTTAAAATGATTAGATTTATCGTTAAAAGAGATGGACGTAAGGTATCCTTTAATGAGGATAAAATTGTAAATGCTATTACTAAAGCTTTGGTTTCTGTTCACCCTGATGATAAAACTCCAAGTCCTGTAGAAATTGAATTATCTGAGAAGCTGACAAGATCTGTTGTATCAGAGTTAGAAAAGCAGAATCTCTTAGAGCCTTCTGTTGAAAATACACAAGATATTATTGAAAAAGTTCTTATTAAAGAAGGTATGGTTTCTGAGGCAAAGAATTTCATTCTTTACAGACAGAACAGAACAAACGTAAGAACTTATAATACTGAATTAACTAAAATTTATCGTGATCTTACCTCAAAGAGCACTGCAGATATGGATTTAAAGCGTGAAAACGCTAATATCGATGCTAATGCTCCAATGGGACTAATGCTGAAATTTGGCTCTGAAGGTTCTAAAGATTATGTTCGCAGATATGTATTAAGACCAGAGCATGCAATTGCTCATCAGCGTGGTGATATTCATATCCATGATTTAGATTTCTATATGCTGACAATTAACTGCTGTCAGATTGGTTTAAAAGATTTATTTACAAGAGGTTTTAGTACCGGTCACGGTTTTTTAAGAGAGCCTCAGTCTATACAGTCAGCTGCTGCACTTTCATGTATTGCAATTCAGTCAAATCAGAATGACATGCATGGCGGTCAGTCTATTCCTCTATTTGAGTATGATTTAGCTCCATATGTTGCTAAGTCATATGCTAAGCATTTATCTAAAGTTATCTGCATTTGCTTAAGAGACGATGAAATTGATGTTTCATCACTCGTTGAATTCTGTCAGAAAATTTATGATGAAAATAATACATGTTTAGATGAAAAGACTCAGGGACTTATTCGAGAAAAAGTTAAATCAATTCTTGCTGCACACAATAATAACAGTGAAGATGATTTAAATTACATTATGAATGAAGCTATTAAGATGACTGAAAGAGAAACCTATCAGGCTATGGAAGCTTTAATTCATAATTTAAACTCAATGCAGTCAAGAGCTGGTGCTCAGGTACCATTCTCATCAATCAACTATGGTACAGGTACAATGCCAGAGCATCGTATGATCATGAAGAATGTTCTTCTTGCAACAGATGCAGGTTTAGGTGGTGGTGAGACTCCAATTTTCCCAGTACAGATTTTCAAAGTAAAAGATGGTATTAACACCAAAGAAGGCGATCCTAACTACGACTTATTCAAGTTAGCTTGCAAGGTATCTGCAAAGAGATTGTTCCCTAACTTCTCTTTCCTTGATGCTCCTTACAACATGAAATACTATAAGGAAGGTCATCCAGAAACTGAAGTTGCTCTGATGGGTTGCAGAACCAGAGTTGTATCTAATTATTATGATAAGACAAAGGAAGTTATTCCTGGTCGTGGTAACCTATCTTTTACAACTATCAATTTACCAAGACTTGCAATTGAAGCTCATGGTTCTATAAGCAAGTTCTTTGAAACATTAGACAAGACAATGTACATGTTATTCGATCAGTTAATGGATCGATTCAATGTAATTGCTAAGAAACAAGTATTAAATTATCCATTCTTAATGGGACAGGGTGTTTGGGTTGGTTCAGAGAATCTAAATCCTGAAGATACAATTGAAGACATCATTAAGAACGGCACTATGTCAATTGGTTTCATTGGTTTAGCTGAGTGCTTAGTTGCACTGATAGGCAAGCACCATGGTGAAAGTCAGGAAGCTTATGATTTAGGTTATAAGATCATTTCTCATATGAGAGAAATCACTGATAAACACACTGTTGATACAGGTCTGAACTTCTCATTATTCTCAACACCAGCTGAAGGTTTATCTGGTAGATTTGTAAAGATTGATAAGAAGATCTACGGTGTCATCCCAGGAGTTACTGACAGAGATTACTATACAAACAGCTTCCATGTTCCTGTTTATTATGAAACAACAGCAGCTCATAAGATTGATGTTGAAGGTCCATTCCATGCATTATGTAATGCAGGCTCAATTTCATATGTTGAAATGGATGGTGATTTAACTAAGAATCTTGATGCTTTTGAAAGCGTAATTCTTTATATGAAGGATAAAGGCGTAGGTTATGGTTCTATCAACCATCCAGTAGATCGTTGTCCTGTATGTAATTACGTTGGTGTTATCGGTGATACTTGTCCTCGTTGCGGTAGAAAGGATGGTGAGGGTGTAAGTATCGAGCGCTTAAAGAAGCTTGGTGTAGGTTGCATCTGTACAGGTTAATTAATAACTAACGAGTTAAAGATATTATCTTTAACGGAACTCAGCAAATATATAACAAACCTAAAGAGGGAAGTGAATATGCAAACTAGATTACATGCACGTAACGGTATTGTAGGTCAGGGTGTAAAATTTGAACGAATCAGAAGAGTTACCGGTTATTTAGTAGGTACTTTGGACCGTTTTAATAACGGTAAGAGAGCTGAAGAACATGATCGTGTAAAGCACATGAGCGTTTAATATATGGATTCAGTTTCCTTAAATTTATTAGACAATACAACAATAAGAATTGCCGGAGCTGTCAAGGAGTCAATTGTTGATGGCCCTGGTATTCGTTATGTTGTTTTTACTCAAGGATGTCCATTTCACTGTAAAGGTTGCCACAATGTACAGGCTCAGTCCTTAACAGGTGGTGTGGATGTTAAACTTAGAGTTCTGTATGATGAAATTAAGGAAAATCCTCTAGTTAAGGGTGTAACCTTTTCTGGAGGAGAACCTTTTATTCAGTCCACTCCTTTATCAGTTTTTGCTGATATTCTTAAATCTGAAGGTTATAACTTATGGAGTTATACTGGTTTTTTATATGAGAAACTATCTTCAGATCCTATCTATAA
>JAQXNC010000125.1 GCA_029097145.1 Bacillota bacterium | reverse complement strand
AATGGCTTTGTATTGGTAGTTATGGCTCCAACATCATTTAACAGTAAATAATAAGTCTCGGAATGAGACTTATTTTTGTCAGTAGAAAGGTATATTAATGGTATTTTCCAGCATAACTTTTATATATTATTTCCTGCCTTTAGTACTTGGCATATATTACATAGTACCAAAGAGGCTTAAGAATCTGGTTTTACTTTTCGCCAGTATCTTTTTCTATACCTGGGGTGAAGGTGATAGAGTAATCATCTTTATAATCTTTATTCTAACTGGTTATATTCTGGGTTTACTGATTGAAAAAACCAGGTATTCAAAGTTATTTCTTTTATTAGGGGTAGTTATCAGTATAACTTTTATTGGTTATTTTAAGTATACCGATTTTATTATCGCCAATATAAATGCTCTATTTAGTTCTAATATACCTTTGAAGAAGGTGGTATTACCGATTGGTGTCAGTTTCTATACCTTCCAGATACTTTCGTATCTGATTGATGTCTATCGAAAAGATGTCAGAGCACAGATGAATCTTATTGATTTTGCAACCTATATTGCACTGTTTCCACAGCTGATTGCTGGTCCAATTGTCAGATATAAGGATATTGAAAAAGAACTGAAAGACAGAAAAGGTGATTTAGGTGAAGGTATTAGAAGATTTACTGCAGGTCTATTTAAGAAAGTTTTTATCGCTAATCAGATGGGGTTACTGATTGATACCTTTAAGGCATCAGGTGATTTATCGGTATTATATTACTGGTTATATGCGATAGCTTTCTCTATACAGATCTATTTTGATTTCAGTGGTTATAGTGATATGGCGATTGGGATAGGTAGAATGCTGGGATTTAATTTCCTTGAAAACTTTAATTATCCATATATTTCAAAGTCGATTACTGAATTCTGGAGAAGGTGGCATATGTCTTTAGGTTCATGGTTTAAAGACTATGTCTATATACCTTTAGGTGGTAATCGCAAACATCAGTTTATCAATATATTAGTGGTATGGGGATTAACTGGTCTATGGCATGGAGCTTCATGGAATTTTGTCTTATGGGGTTTATACTTTGCGATTATTCTAATCATTGAGAAGCGTTATCTTTTAAAGCATTTAAACGGATTATGGGCACACATATATACTTTAGTAATTGTCATGATCAGTTTTGTGATATTTGATAGTGCTGGTCTAAATGAGATAGTGATTAATCTTAAAAGTATGTTTATGCTTAATGATTTACCACTGGTATCAATTGAGAGTATCTATATGTTTAAATCATATTTACTGCTGATGGTTATAGCGATTATTTCAGCGACTCCACTTATTAAGAATATATATGCCAAGTATGAAAATACAAAGTTAATGAGTGTTATTGAGCCACTGGTAATTGTAATTGTGATAATGGTATGTACGGCATATCTTGTTGATGGATCGTTTAATCCATTCTTATATTTCAGGTTTTAAGTTATGAAAAAAAGACTGACAGTAATATTTGTAAGTGTCATGGTTATTGGGATCAGTGTTTTGGGGTTTGTTACTAAAGACAGTGAATATTCCATGACTGAAAGACGTAACTTAACTTCTTTAAAGGAATTAAAGAAGGATTTTAGACGTTATTTTGAGGATTATGCCGCTGATCAGTTTCCTTTAAGGGATACCTTCAGAAGCATTAAAGCCTATATATCGCAATATGGACTTAATATGGGCGATAATAACGGTTTTTATAAGAATGGTGACTATATATCTAAAATGGATAATAAGCTCAATCTGAAGCATTTAAACAACAACTATGAACGTTTTATGAAGATAGTGAGAATGTATCAGATTGATAAAGCATATATATCAATTATTCCAGACAAGAATTATTTTATGAATCATCCAACATATGATTATGATGAACTGATAAAGATATATAAAGAAACCGGATTTGAATATATAGATATCTTTGATGAATTAAAACTTGAAGATTATTACTATACTGATCAGCATTTTAAACAGAATGAAGTTATTGATGTGGCTGATGTGATTTTAGAGAAATTGAATCATGTTGTGAAAGATGATACGTTGAGTGTTAAGAATCTTGAAATTGAATTTAGTGGGGTTTATGCCCTGCAGTCGGCATTGCCTTATAAATCTGATATGATTGAATATCTTGAAAGTGATATAATCAATAACCTCAAGGCATATGATTATGAAAATAATGAAATCAGGATTTATGACTTTGATAAGGCAATGGATAAAGATCCATATGAATTTTTCCTTGAAGGCAATAATCCACTAGTGTTTATTGAGAATGATATGGCTGATAATGATGATACACTTGTGATTTTTAGAGATTCGTTTGGCAGCAGTATTGGTCCATTACTTGCCAGAGGCTATAAGAAGACAGTACTTGTTGATTTAAGACTGATCAATGAAGAACTTCTTGGAGAATATATCGATTTTAATGAGTGTGATGTGCTCTTTCTATATAGTACACTTATATTGAATAGTGTTGGTTAGTTCATTCAATAAAATTGAATGAAGTGTTCAAAAGATGTATAATAGCTATAAAAAAGGAGGTATTATGAGTAATTTACAACAGGAACAATATGTAAAAATGACTCAGACACCAATCCCGAAGCTGATAATTGGTCTCAGTATACCAACAACCATAAGTATGCTGATAACCAATATTTATAATATGGCTGATACATTCTTTGTCTCAAAAATTTCAATCAGTGCATCAGGGGCAACAGGAATTGTTTTCAGTGTTATGGCAATTCTGCAGGCTTTTGGATTTATGTTTGGGCATGGTGCTGGCAGCAATATATCAAGACAGCTTGGAGCCAAAAGGGTTGAAAAAGCCAAGACATTCGCATCAACCAGTTATTTTCTGGCGGTTTTAATGGGTGTTGTGATTATGGTTATCGGAATTATCTTTCTTGAACCAATCATGTATCTTCTGGGTAGTACTGATACAATTCTTAATGAAGCCAAACATTATGCTTTGTTTATCTTTATTGCTGGTCCAGCGATGACAACCGGTTGTGTGCTCAACAATATCCTGCGTTATGAAGGTAAGGCTACATTTGCGATGGTTGGTCTTACTGCTGGTGGAATTATCAATATGCTGATTGACCCTCTGTTAATCTTTGGATTGAATCTTGGGATTGCGGGAGCCGGTATCGCTACAGCTATATCACAATATATTTCATCATTTGTTCTTCTAATACCTTTTATGAAAAATAAAACGGTAACCAAGATCAGTTTTAAATATATTACACATGAATTTGATGACGTAATAAATATTATCGTTACCGGTCTGCCTAGTTTCTTTAGACAGAGTTTGAACAGTATCTCAACATCGGTATTGAATATTCAGGCAAAAGCATATGGTGATGAAGCTATTGCGGCAATGAGTGTTGTCTCAAGATGCGGTAATCTTTTGTTTTCAGCTGCTTTGGGTCTTGGTCAGGGTTTCCAGCCAGTATCAGCCTTTAACTATGGATCGAAGGATTATAAACGTGTCAAGGAAGGTTTCTATTTCACAACTGGCATGGGCGTGGCTATTCTAGGGGTCTTATGTATTATCTGTTTTGGTAATTCAGAAATGATTATCAGATTATTCAGAACTGAGACGCTTGTGGTTGAGATTGGTGCAACAGCGCTTAAGTATCTGTGTATGGCTTTATATCTTTTACCAATATCTGCTGTTGGCAGTATGTTGTTTCAGAGTATTGGTGAAAGTAAGAAGGCTTTATTCTTATCAGTCAGCCAAAGCGGTCTTCTGTATGTGCCTTTTCTTATGATATTACCAAGATTTCTTGGTTTAACAGGTATTGAGATTGCCTTACCTCTGGCATATTTCTTTGTAGCTTTAATAACTATACCAATGGTTTTAGGCTTCTTTAGAAAACTGGAAGGTTAAAAGATATCAAAAAATCAAAAAAAATATAAAAAAGTACTTGCATCAATTATATAAATTTGATAATATAATTGAGCAGTGCCTAAATAGCTCAGTCGGCAGAGCAAACGGCTGTTAACCGTTAGGTCACAGGTTCGAGCCCTGTTTTAGGCGCCATTTTTTATGGCTTGTTGGTGAAGCGGCTTAACACACCGCCCTTTCACGGCGGCATTCACGGGTTCGAATCCCGTACAAGTCACCAAATGGCTATGCAACCGGTACTGTGTATCGGTTTTTATTTCGAAAAATGCTGGATTTAAAAAATAGTGCTTGCAAATGAAAAATGGTGGTGCTATAATAATCTAGCAATCAAATGATCCCCTAGCTCAGTTGGTAGAGCATCTGACTCTTAATCAGAGGGTCTAGGGTTCGAATCCCTAGGGGATCACCACTTAAAACAACAGACAGTACAGTCTGATGATATAGATAGATTCGGAGAAATCCGATTTTTTTATTGTTTAGAATAATGTTATACTAAGATATATTCAGGGGTAGTATATGATTTACGTTGATAATTTTTTCAGTTTTTTAAACGATAATATTTTATGGGGTGTACCGATGATAGTATTTCTCTTTGGTACTCATCTATATATGACATATAAAACAGGTTTTATTCAGAAATACATTTTTAAGGGTATTAAACTTTCAGTTACAAAAGATAATGAATCTGATGGTGATATATCTCCATTCGCTTCATTGACTACAGCTCTTGCGTCAACAATTGGAACTGGTAATATCATTGGGGTGGCAACGGCGATTGTAGCCGGTGGGCCAGGTGCAGTCTTTTGGACATGGATTACTGGTATCTTTGGGATAGCTACCAAATATGCTGAGAGTCTTATTGCGATCAAGTATCGTAAAAAGATGGATGATGGTTCATATATTGGCGGAGCGATGATGGCTCTAGAACATCTTAATCATAAATGGCTGGCTTTATTATTTGCATTCTTAACAGCTTTATGTTCATTTGGAATAGGTTGTGGAGTACAGTCAAATGCTATATCTGAAATTCTTTATACCAATTATCATGTATCACCTATCATTACAGCAGCGATTATCGCTCTTGTGACAGCTATAGTAATCTTTGGCGGTGTTAAAGCAATTTCATCAGTCTGTGAAAAGCTAGTTCCTTTGATGTCTTTACTCTATATCCTTGGATGTCTTTATATTCTTTTCTATAACCGTGGTGTATTGGTTGATACGATTATACTGATAATCAGTTCAGCCTTTAGTGTTAAGGCGGCTTTTGGAGGTTTTATTGGATCAACTGTGATGATAGCTGCGAGATTCGGTATTGCCAGAGGTTTATTCTCAAATGAATCAGGTATGGGGTCAGCACCGATTGTCGCATCAGCTGCCAAGACCTTAAACGCTCCAAGACAGGCTTTAATCAGTGCCACAGGTGTTTTCTGGGATACGGTAGTTGTATGTCTTCTGACTGGACTTGTCTTGTGCAGCAGTATTCTGAATAATGGTGATATATCATCAGTAGGTTTAAACGGTGGGCAGCTGACATCTTTATGTTTTGGTAAGATTCCATATATTGGCATACCACTTCTGGTATTTGGAGTTATTACATTTGCCTATTCAACTATTCTTGGCTGGCATTATTATGGTGAAAGATGTATGAAGTATCTCTTTGGTGAAAAGAGTATTCAGTACTATCGGATATTATGGGTAGTAGTAGCCTTTGTTGGGGCTGTTATTGAACTGGGACTTGTATGGAAGATAGCTGATTCTTTAAATGCTTTAATGGCGATACCTAATCTTATTGCGGTGATTATGTTGTCAAAAGTCATTAAGGAAGATACTGAATATTATATCAAAGGTCATAGACTGGATGAAAAAGATGAAAGTATGGAGTAGTTATGGAACTGTTTGTTAGAAGATTTGATGAACTTGATATTCATGATCTTTATGAAATCATGAAACTTAGATGTGATGTCTTTATTGTGGAACAGGAATGTCACTATGAAGATATAGATGGTAGAGATATAAATGCCATTCATGTTTATCTTAAGGATAATAATGAGATTGTTGGATATCTTAGAATACTTGACAAAGGTGTACTCTTTAAAGAAGTAAGTATTGGAAGAGTTATAGCCAAAAGACGTAGAGTCGGTATTGGCAGTGAACTTTTAAAAGCTGGATTAATAGCTGCAAAAAAATATTATAATGCTGATAAAATAAAGATAGAAGCTCAGGTCTATGCCAAGTCATTCTATGAAAGAGTAGGATTTAAGGTATGTGGAGCAGAGTTTCTTGAAGATGGTATACCACATGTACCAATGGTTGTTGAGTTATGAGTGATGATACAAAGATGATTATTGTATCGGCATTAAAGAAACTTTCTTTAAAAAAGCCGATTGAAAAGATTACTGTTTCTGATATTACGGCAGAATCAGGATTATCAAGACAGACGTTCTATCGTCATTTTGAAGATAAGTATGCCTTGCTTAACTGGTATTTTGATATGATACTCAAGGAATCTTTTAATCAGATGGGTGAAGGGAAGACTCTGAAAGAGTGTCTTGATAAGAAATTTAAATATATTGATGAAGAAAGAGTATTCTTTAAGGAAGCATTCAGGCTGGATGATATGAACAGTCTTAAGGAACATGATTTCAGACTGATATATGAGTTTTATCTGAATCGTATCTATGAAAAGACTCATGAAGAGGTTGATGACAATATACGTTTTCTACTTGAGATGTACTGTAATGGTTCGGTCTTTATGACTTCCAAGTGGTTAATGAACGATGAAGAAAATGATATTGTTGATCTTTTGATTGAGGCTATGCCTTTGAAATTAAGGGAACTTTTTGAAGAAATAAAACTGTTATAGGTTACACTTTGTGAAAAGTGTAACTTTATTTTTTAACTGATACTAGTTAAAATATTAACGAATAAAGGAGAAAACTTAATATGGCAAACAGATTTGTTTTAAATGAAACTTCATACCATGGTGCTGGTGCAATTAAAGAAATCGTAACAGAAGCTAAGGCACGTGGATTCAAGAAAGCATTCGTATGTTCAGATCCAGATTTAATCAAGTTTGGTGTAACAACAAAAGTTACTTCATTACTGGATGAAAATGGTTTAGCATATGAAATTTACTCTAATATTAAAGCTAATCCAACAATTTCTAATGTACAGACTGGTGTAGCTGCATTTAAAGCTTCAGGTGCTGATTACATTATCGCTATTGGTGGTGGATCTTCTATGGATACTGCCAAGGCTATCGGTATTATCATTACTAACCCTGAATTTGAAGATGTAGTAAGTCTTGAAGGTGTAGCACCAACTAAGAATAAGTGTGTACCTATTATTGCTGTTCCTACAACTGCTGGTACAGCTGCTGAAGTTACAATTAATTATGTAATTACAGATGAAAGTAAGAACCGTAAGATGGTTTGTGTAGACGTTCATGATATTCCGGTAGTAGCTGTTGTTGACCCAGAAATGATGGCTTCTATGCCTAAGGGTTTAACTGCTGCAACAGGTATGGACGCTCTGACTCATGCGATCGAAGGTTATATTACAAAGGGTGCATGGGAATTATCTGATATGTTCCACTTAAAGGCTATCGAAATTATTTCTAAGTCATTAAGAGGTGCTGTAGCTAATACACCAGAAGGTAGAGAAGGTATGGCTTTAGGTCAGTATGTAGCTGGTATGGGCTTCTCTAATGTAGGTCTTGGTATTGTACACTCAATGGCACATCCTTTAGGAGCTTTATATGATACTCCACATGGTGTAGCTAATGCGATTATTCTACCTACAGTTATGGAATACAACGCTCCAGAAACTGGCGAAAAATACCGCGAAATCGCAAGAGCTATGGGTGTTGAAGGTGTTGATGCAATGACACAGGAAGAATACCGCAAGGCTGCTGTTGACGCTGTTAAGAAATTAAGTGCTGATGTAGGTATTCCAGCAGACTTAAAAGAAATCGTTAAGAGAGAAGATCTTGATTTCTTAAGCGAAAGTGCATTCGCTGATGCATGTCGTCCTGGTAACCCTAAGGATACTTCTGTAGCTGAAATTAAAGCTCTATATGAGTCTTTACTTTAATCAGTAATAAATATATAATGTTCAAAGGGAATGATTGTCTCCCTTAGTAGAAATACTTAAACCGCTATAAGCTGATGACATCTGTAATTCTTTTACAGTACCATCAGCTTTTTATTATGGAGGATAGTTTATGTTGTATGTGATAGGTTTAATTGTAATTGTGGGTATGGTTTTAGGTATGATTATGGATTATCTGCATTTGCCTAAATTATTGGGTTATATGATAGCTGGAATGATCTTTGGGGTTAGTGGTTTCGATATTGTTGAAGCTAATGCTGGAATTGTATCAGCACCTTTAAGACAGATAGCTTTAATCATAATACTCACAAGAGCAGGTTTGACTCTGGATATCGATAATCTGAAAAAGATTGGGATTAATGCCTTATTAATGTCCTTTGTACCAGCGACATTTGAAATTATTGGTATCAGCCTTGGACTTGTCGTGATTATGAAGATGAATATCTATGATGCCATGTTGATAGGTAGTGTATTGGCAGCTGTATCACCAGCAGTTATTGTACCAAGAATGATTAATCTCATTGAAAGAGGTAAAGGTTCTAAACATCATGTACCAGAACTGATATTATCAGGAGCCAGTGTTGATGATGTCTTTGCGATAGTTATCTTTACATCACTTCTTTCTTTATATAGTGGATCTGATATTGGGATTATGACATTCTTAAACGCCCCAGTGACAATTGTTTTAGGGATTATGGTTGGTATACTTATGGGTTATGTCTTTAAGATTATGCTTAAGAAAATCCATCTCAATTTGAGTTATGAACTGATAATCCTCTTAAGTATGTCATTTATTATTCTTGAAATAGAAGATCGACTTGAAGGTTACTTTAATTTCTCAGGTTTAATTGCGATTATGACTTCGATGATTGTCTTAAGACATCTTAATAAGAATAAAGCTATCGAATTATCCAAGGGTTATAATAATCTCTGGAATGTCTTTGAAATATTGCTTTTTGGTTTGCTTGGAGCTCTTGTCAATATCAGTTATGCCTTAAAGGCTGGAGTAGTAGTGATTATTGTTATTGTGATTGGTTTACTCTTTAGAATGATGGGTGTTGTCTTATCGACAAGAGGTATGAAGTTAAATCTTAAAGAACGTATCTTTGCGATGATGGCATATATGCCTAAAGCGACAGTTCAGGCTGCTATTTCATCAATTCCATTATCCATGGGTCTTGAATGTGGAGAGATGGTATTGGTATTTGGGGTTATGTCGATAATAATAACAGCTCCCTTAGGAGCTGTGCTGATAGATCATTTTGCTGATAGACTGTTATAATTCTTCATCAAAGTATGGTTCTTGAGCGTTATATATGTTTAAATCGTCATTATGCTGTTTTTTCATAGCATAGTAGAAACCAATGGCTGAAAGTGATACATAAGGTGTGATATAGACATATAGAATACCAAATGTCAGATTAGCCAGCATATACCAGAAGAAGAAAGAAATATGTAATACAAAGAGAGTTATACGATTGCCCTGCATGAGACGTTGACTCTCTTTTAATGTTTCCATGATTCCAAGTTCAGGATTTTCAATGGCGATATATGGAACTAGGGCATATGAATAGGCCTTCATAATACCAGGTACCAGTAATAATAATGACCATAAGAAGGTAATAATACCAGCTGCTGTATTTTTAATCACATAGGTAAATAAACCTTCAAGACTCAGTTCTTCAAGGATATCCCATGGATAGAATTTTCTATCATCATTGATATGAACTGACATTTCATAGTTAATACGCCAGTAATCCAGAAACATTGGAACGAATATAGATAAGATAATTCCAAGCAGTATCTGGAATGGTGAAAACAGGAAATCAAAGATATAAGATATATCTTCAAAGAAGTAATAATATTCAAACATTCTCACAAAAGAGAATCCGCTGATTGCTGGAATCACAAAATTATTACTTAACCATAACAGGAATGGAATAGAAACTAATCCCACAAAGTTTAAATGCACTTTCTTTTTGGCTATAGCCTTAACTCTTACACGATCGTACATGTTTAGTAAACTCCTTTCAGTATTTTATCGTAAGCTATCCTTTGAGCCTTACTCTTTAAATAAATAATACCACATTTATGATAATTTAGTTTTTCAAGGAGGCTGCCCATCACAAAGTTGTCCTGATGTGTGTCAATTCTGATGGTATTGTAACCGTGATCAAGCACCATCTTCTCAATACTTCTCATGACTTCTTTTGATAAACCCTGGCCTTTATACGATGGCTTTAGACATATGCGATGAATAACAGCGTATTTATCATCAGATGACCATGAACCATCATAGATATCTCTATAGGTTTCTTCACCATCAAATGATAGATAGAAGTAACCGATTATTTCGTTATTAATAACTGCTTTATAAGCACCATGGGCATCGATATCGCGTCTTAATACTTCACTGTTTGGATATCCATCCTGCCACTGATCGATATGATTTTCTTTAAACCATCTTTGATTTAAAACAATAATCTGCATGATTTCATCGATATCACTGTATTTAGCTCTTAATATTTCCATACAAAAATAATAATATAATTTCACTTTTATTTAAATAATTATGTGTTATGATAGTTGAGTAGGATAACTACAAAGGAGAAAAGAAAAATGAAAAAACTATTCGCTTTACTTGCAGCAGTTTTAATGATTTTCTCATTAGCTGGCTGTGCTAAAAGCAATGAACCAGTAGATACTGGTTCAACTGAAGGTGACGTAGTTAAATTAGAAGGTCTTGAATTACAGTTCGTTCCTTCTAAGGACGCTGACGTTATCATCGCAGGTACTGAAGGTTTACCAGAATTATTATCTGCAGCTTTACTAGAAGAAGGATATGAAGTTCCTGCTGATAAGATTAATATTACTGTAGGTACAAACTATGACGCAACAGGTGAAGGTCTGGCTGCTGGTACTATTGATTTAGGATGGTTACCAGGTGGTACTTATGCCTTATATTCTGATGAAGTAGATGTAATCTTAACAGCTACTCGTAATGGTTTATCAAATGATTCAGAAAATCCTGCTGACTGGAATGGTGAAGCAAACAAGACTTTAAAGAATGGTCCACAGGTTACTTTCTATCGTTCATTAATCTATGCTGCACCTACTGAATATGGTAAGATGCTTGCTGAAAAGGTTAATAATGGTGAAGAACTTACTTGGGATGATTTAAATGGTGCTACATGGGCAGTTCAGAAGACTTCTTCAAGTGCTGGTTATATTTACCCAACTATGTGGTTAATGGATAACTATGGTAAGAAGTTAACTGATTTACAGAATCTGACAGTTCTTGATTCAGGTTATGGTACAGCATTTGCTCAGGCTGCTGCTGAACAGGTTGATATTATTGTATGTTATGCAGATGGTAGAAATGACTACGAATTATCTTGGAACTTACCAATCGACCAAAAGGATGAAACAGGTAAGCAGGGTATGGGTAGAGAAGCTTCTATCTGGGATGAATTAAATGTTATCGGTGTAACTAAGGGTATCTATAATGATACAGTAGCTATTACTGAAGCTAAACCAGAAATCTATAACCCTGAATTCATCGCTGCAATTCAGAATGCATTAATCAACGTTATCAATACTGAAGAAGGTCAGGCAATCTTCTCTGTATACAGCCACACTGGTTATGCAAAGGCAACTGATGCAGATTACGATGGTGCTAGACAGGCATTAAAGGTTGTTTCTGAATAATTAAAAACTTAAATATTTAAATTATTGGGTGATATTGTGTAATACAGTATCACCTTTTTGATTATAATGAAAAAGGGTATATTTTTATGTTTGGTATTAAACATTTTATCTGGATCATAATGTGTATAATGTTTACCATTGTCATGGATTATATCGGGGTTAAAAGAAAGATGACACTTAAAGAGGCAGGGCTTATCATGTCGTTTATATGTCTTTTAAGTGAATCGAGTAAGATAATGTGCAATATGATTGAGAGCAGTTTTGGAGGAATGGTCTTAAATCCTCTGGCTTTACCTTTTCATCTTTGCAGTATGATGCTTTTTGGAGTATTGTATATTACTTTTGGTAAAGATGGTGAATTTAAAGATAAACTGATTGATTTTGTGGCGGTGATGGGGATTCTTGGCAGTATTATGGCGATTCTTATTCCTACTGATGGGGTGGAATTTACCTCAATTCTGGTTTATCAGTGTTTTGTCTATCATGGTGGATTATTATGGTTTGGGACATATCTTATCATTGGTGGATGTGCCAGAATTGACTTTGCATCATATAAGCGGAATATCGTTATACTGTTAGGTTTAGTTCTTTTAATGATTTATGTAAACAGTATTTTATCAGTATATGGAACTAATTTCATGTTTCTGACAAGACCACCGCTTGAAGGATTGCCAATCATTAATCTCGACCATGGCTGGTTTGTCTATTTTGGAACGATCGTCATGATTGGTCTTGTGGTAATCAGTCTGTTCTATCTGCCATTTATGGTTATTAATAAAAGGAGAAGAATCCATGAAGAAAAAAGTTGTGATTAAAGAAGAAATAGTTAAGGCTTTAAAAGAAGCAGGACTAAAGGAAGGGATGAATGTCATTGTTCATACATCACTTGGATCTTTAGGATATGTCAGTGGTGGAGCTAAGACAGTAATTGATGCCTTGATCGAGACAGTTGGTGATAAAGGTACAATTATGATGCCGACACAGTCATGGAAAAACCTCGATCCTGACACCGGTGTACACTATGAAATTGATGAAAAGGATTATCAATTGATACGTGATACATGGCCGGCATATGATAAAGATCTGACACCGACCAACACTATGGGAGCTGTAGCTGAAATGTTCCGTCAATATAAGGGTGCCATGAGAAGCAATCATCCTGCAAGGTCTATAACAGCTTTAGGGAAAAATGCTGAATATCTGATCTCAAGACATGATTTGAGTGATATCTTTGGTGAGACATCGCCACTTGCCAGATTATATGAACTTGGTGGTTATGTCTTATTGATTGGTGTAGGTTATGATAAGAATACTTCATTACATCTATGTGATGAGAGAGCTTCATATCCATCAAAACATTATGTAACTGAACACAGTGCTATTATGGAAGATGGTAAGAGAGTCTGGAAGGCTTATGATACCTTGTATGTTGATGGTGAAGACTTTAAGGATATTGGTGAAGCTTTTGAATCAGAATATACAGTCAATAAGGTTAAACTGAATGATGCAACTATCAGACTGATGTCACAAAGAGAACTGGTTGACTTTGGTGTTAAATGGATTGAAAAAAACCGTAAATAAACCATTAGGGCTTTTAAGTAGTCAGAAATAATAAAAAATGATATCTTATAAATATCAGGAGAATAATAGAATTATGGATATTTTAATTGCGATAACATTACCATTTCTGGGTACGACATTAGGAGCTCTGATGGTATTTTTTATTAAGGAAGAACTTGATGAAAGACTTGAGAAAACACTTCTGGGTTTTGCATCAGGTGTTATGGTGGCTGCCAGTGTCTGGTCACTTTTGATTCCTTCGATGGAATTGACTCAACATCTTGAAAAACTGTCATTTTTACCGGTTGTGATTGGTTTATTTGCCGGTTTTGGAGTTTTACTGTTAATTGATGAGATTGTACCACACTTACACTTTAAAACTGGTGAAGTTGAAGGTGTTAAGAGTGGTCTTAAAAGAGATACGATGTTGATGCTGGCGATGACGATTCATAATTTCCCTGAAGGGGCAGCAGCTGGTGCTATGATAGCAGGTGTTCTGAATAATGATGCCACTATGACGATGTCATCAGCTTTAATCCTCTCACTTGGGATAGCGATTCAAAACTTTCCTGAAGGAGCAGTTGTGGCTTTACCTTTAAAGACTGAAGGCGGCAGTTCTCTTAAAGCTTTTATTATGGGAACACTTTCAGGAATAGTTGAACCGATTGCGGCTATAATGATGATTTTCTTTGCGAAATATATGCATGGATTATTACCATATATGTTGTCATTTGCAGCTGGAGCTATGCTTTATGTGGTTGTTGAAGAACTGATACCAGAATCTAATGGTGGTAAACATTCCAACATCGCAACCATCGGTTTTGCCTTAGGATTTGCGATCATGATGGTTTTAGATATAACACTTGGTTAAAATAAAAAGAGAGAAATTCTCTCTTTATTGACTGATCATAAGTCCGATGATGCCGAGCTTTTCAAACAGTAACTGATTAGGTATCAGCAATAATGGAGCCTTTGAACCAAGACCAGCAGCCTTAAGTCCGACCTTGCCGGCTATCATTTTAGCTCTAAAGACATGATAATTACTTGAAATAACTAATACTTCTTTATCATTTCCAATATATTCTAAAGCATTGGCGATATTTTCAATGGTATCCTTTGATTTATCTTCCAGGATTATTCTTGATTCATCAAGGCCATTAGCGATGAGATAATCTTTCATGATAGATGCCTCAGAGATGGTATTTTCTCTTGTAATACCACCACATAGAATAAAGGTACTGTCTTTATTAACTGAATATTCAAGCGCTTTATCAAGGCGCATTTTTAATGTTTCACTCATCTGATTATCTTTGAGTTCATATCCTAAAACCAGGACTTTCTGATAGTTTGTATTTCTGATATCGGTGCCCAGAAACATAATGGCTAAAGATGCCAGAAGCTGTAATATAATCACAAAAGCCAGGAAAAATTTCAGGAATTTAATCTTCTTGTATCCAACAAGAAAGATCAGACCTTCAATTACAGTAATAAATGTCCAGATACCACCATATAGAGCTGATTGTGTAAACATGAATAATGCATAAATCATATGCAGAAAAATGACAGTTAT
>JAQXNC010000124.1 GCA_029097145.1 Bacillota bacterium | reverse complement strand
CTCTAAATTTATTATACACTCTCAAAGCGACATCTTTAGGTAGAACTTCAGATAATTCTTCATATGTAAGTTTCTGTATATTACTTATTGATTTAAATTTTCTCATCAGTAATAAACGACGTTTTTTACCTAAACCTTCGATACCATCAAGTTTTGAAACATAAGTCTTCTTTTGGCGTAACTTACGATTATAGCTTATCGCAAAACGATGCACTTCATCCTGCATTGAAGCAAGATATAGAAAGAAATTAGATTTGGCATCAATATCGATAATCTCGTAATGTTCATCCATTAAAAACGAAGTATTATGTTTATCATCTTTTCCTAACCCCAAAACCCTGATCCCCATATCAAGAGAATCGATAATCTCCTTAGCTGCATTAATTTGATTTTTAGCTCCATCAACAATAATCAGATCAGGCTTTTTTAGGTTGTCTTTAAGAACACGGAAATATCTTCGATATAATGTTTCTTTCATTGATTTTAAATCATCACCAGAGTCTTCAAGTTTATATAAACGATACTCTTTTTTATTTGGTTTTAGATTTTCATACACAACCATAGCACTGCATGTTGATTCTCCTGCGATGTGTGAGTTATCGAAAAGTTCAATTCGCTGAGGCACAAAACCCAGAATCTTTTCAAATTCCCTTGCCATGAGATCATAATACATGTCGTCTTTTTTTATCATGGTTTTATTCTGTTCAAGATTAATCTTGGCGTTTTCATAGGCTCTTTTAAGCATTTCTCTTTTGAAGCCTCTTTTATAGGTTTCGATATTTAGATTAAGTGTTTCACTTAATAAAGATGTATCAATATCTTCGTCTAATATCAGTGCTTTTGGTAATATATGATTAGAATAAAACTGGTAAATATAAGAAATAAATTCTTCTTTTGCATCTCCATATAGATTGTCAATATGAAGATTTTTAAATAGTAGTTTACCATCTTTAATAAATAGTCCTACAATCGAAATATAACCATCTTCAACATAATAACCAAATACATCAAAGCTATCCATGGCATTTTTCTGAACAGTCTGTTTGGAAGATGTCACGTAATTGATATCATCAATAAGATTGCGATATTCCAGAGCTTTTTCAAATTCAAGGTTTTCTGATGACTGATCCATCTTTTCTTTAAGCTCTTTAATAATCTGATTATTATCGCCTTTCAGAAATCTCTCAATTTGATATTTTATATCTTCAGATTTATTTCTATCGACATTGCATTGACAATAACCAAGACACTGACCTAAATGATAATAAAGGCAGATTTCTTTTTGTAAGGTTTTGCACTTTCTAGAGGGAAAGATTTTATTTATAAGTTTGACTGTATTATTAGCTGCACCTATATCAGGATATGGTCCAAAAATTTTGCCTTTATACTTTGTCTTTTTTGATATTCTGATACTCCTCACATATGGTTCATCACTATCAGAAAGAAGAATATAAGGGTACGATTTATCATCTTTGAAGATAATATTATATTTAGGATCATATTCTTTAATCAGATTATATTCCAGTATTAAAGCTTCCTTTTCAGAACTGGTAACTATATACTCAAAATCATGTATATTGGATACAAGTTTAGTAGTCTTATAATCATGGGCGCCCTTAAAATAAGAATTAACTCGATTCTTAAGGTTGATTGCCTTACCAACATATATAACTTTACCCTCTTTATCTTTCATCAGATAACAACCACTTTTGGTTGTAAGAGTAGACAGTTTATCACTTAATTCTTTTCTCATTTGAATTCCACTATTGTAGCTCCACTACCACCATCATATGCATCTGCAAGATGGTAGTTTTTAACAAGTTTATTTTTCTTAAGATATTCGAAAATTGCTTTTCTCAACTGGCCAGTACCATATCCATGAATAATCTTAACAGTTTTAAGATTACATCCATAAGCGTCATCGAGATACTTCGAAAGAATTTCAATTGCGTCTTCACATCTTTCACCAACTAATACAAGTTCACGATTAACACGGCGATAATTCTTATCGACATGTTTTCTCTTTTTTGTTGTATCTTCCTTAAAGGCATTGGTTTTTTTAAGATTGTCAAGTGTCGTCTTAAGATTAATTCCATTGACAAGTATAGTTACTCGATCTTTCTTTATTTCTTCAACTTTTCCAACCTGTGATGTTGAAATCACTATTACATTATCCCCAGGTTTAATTTCTTCAATCGTACTTATAACTTTATCGTCATCAATTAGATTATCGAGTTTAGCTGATAATTTGATTGCTTCATGTTCCTTAAGAGCCTCTTTTTTAATACGTTTGATGATATGACGGGCTTTCTCTTTTTGTTCTTCTACATATCTGTTTATTTTTTCTTTGGCTTCTTTTTCAAGTTCATACTTCATTTCACCAAGATTAGCCATCTCTTTTTCAAGAGTATCGTTCATCTCTTTTTGACGGATTAGCTTTTCTTCAAGTTCAGACTTAATTTTTAATATTTCTTCTTTTTCTTTTTCTAACTCCTTGATTAGAGATTCTTCTTTCGTTTCACTTTCGGTATAAATTTCTCTGGCTCTAATTAGAACATCTTCGTGTTTCAGATATCTTTTAGCTATATCCAGTCCATTTGACTGTCCTAAAGAGTTTTCAATATATTTATATGTTGGTTGCAGTTTAATACTATCAAATGTCTGCGATGCGGTTAAAATACCATCCTGTTGTAAAGCATATTTTTTAACTTTAGAAAAATGTGTAGTAACTACAAAAGTTGTCTGATCATTATTCAGTTTTTCAATAATCGCTAAAGCTAAGGCTTCGCCTTCTTTTGGATCAGTACCACTGGCAATCTCGTCAATTAAAACAAGTGATTTAGATGTAAACCTTTCAAGTATTTTATTAATCGACACAAGCCTTGATGAAAATGTACTTAATGAATCAACAATCGATTGTGTATCATTCATGTCAATAAAAACATTATCATAAAGCGGAATAAGAGCCTTTGTAGCGATAAGTGGTATGCCAAGATATGTCAAAAGCACACTGATACCAATTAGTTTTAGAGAAACCGTTTTACCGCCAGTATTAGAACCGCTGATTACAATTCCATGATCAGGTCTTTTTAAACGATATGTGTTATATACCGCTTTCTTTTCATCGATAAGTGGATGAACGCTCTCTTCTATGTATAATTCGTCAGAAGATAACTCAGCCAGTACTGCATGTCTTTCATAACCAAAATATGCTTTCGTAAATATAGCATCCAGTTTCATTAATGAATCGAGATTATCAATAAATTTATCTGCATATCTGCTGACTTCAAGTGATAAATTATAAAGAATTCGATTAATCTCTTCTTTAATGTCTTCTTCAACATCGTTTTTTTCGTTATTAAGAGCTATCATCACCCTTGGTTCAACATAACTGGCAAGCCCAGAAGAGGAATTACCATATGTATAACCATCATATTTGTTTTTATCAGTATTTTTTAAAAGAAAACATGCACGATTATTACGATAATACAATAACGATTCCTGCATTGAACTTGCATTATTGCGAATAAACTCTCTAGCTGTTTCGTTAATCCTTGCATCTACTGACTGACTTTTGGCATATAGATTCTGAAGTCTTTCACTTGCATTATGTTTAACTTCACCACTGGTATCAATCTTAGATGATATATTATGCATTAACTCATCGTTATAAAATAGACTTTCAGTGAAGTCAGTCAATTCATCGATTTCGTCAACAGATCTAAAATATCTGGCTATTCTTCTAACCTCTGCATTATGCTCATAAACTTCAAGCAGTTCAAATGATGTTAAGGTTAAACCCTTTTTAAGACTTGATAGAGTCATAGAAATATCTTTTAATTCAGTAAACTCAAATCGTCCATGAAGACTTATAATCTTCATTGCTTCTTTTGTTTTTCTTAAATTATCTCTGATAACTATAGGATTAAAGGAAACTTCTTCATTAAGAATATAATCTCTAGACATCTCAAAAGAAGCATTATTACTAACGCTTTGCTTAATTAACGATAAGTCCAGTTCATCATAATTATTCATTATTCACTCCATGTTCAATCAGCCAGTTTTCAAAAGTTTTACGGATATTATTTATATCCTCGCTTTTGATTCCTTCATCAATACTCTCGATATCGATATTTTCAGATACAGTTAAAAGGATTTTATCAGAAATACTATTAATATATCTGATAAATGTCCCTTCTTTTACTTCCTTTCCATTATTGATTAATGGTGTTGACAAGATTAAAGATATAACCAGAACCCATATAAACCCATTAAAAGCACCCATAACTGCACCAAGAAAACGATTCACAGGTCCAATTAAAGGTAATTTTGATACAAAACCAGCAAACAAAAGAATAATTGAAAAAATTATGTTTACAACTACAAGAATCAGCACAAACCAGATTATATGGTTTATCAACCCACTGATTAGTGTTAATGCAATATCATCACCAGGTCTAAACAATATAAGATTTTTAGCTAGTACGGGAGATAAAAGATAAGCCAGGAATATAGACACAGCTAAGCTTAGTAAAGACAATACCTCGTAAACAAGACCTTTTGTATATCCAACTATGATGCATAATGCCACAACAACAATAATAGCGACATTAATAAACATAAATAAACTACTGTCAATAATCATTATAAAACCTCCAATACTTTTATTATAATCATAATAAAATAATAAACAAATATGTTATTTATAAAGAAAGATATGATATCATACATTCATGAGTACAATTACATTAAGTTTAAGTGACAAGGAAATAACCAAATTCAACAGTGTATATCATGAGTATTTAGTAGATTCAAACAATCAATATATCAAATATCAGTACCGCTTGGAAGGAGCAGTTATTACAGTATATACTTCCAATAAAGCTGTGTTTCAGGGTAATGATGCCCATATTTATGCTGCAGCATTCATTAAGAAAGAAAAAGCTATGGCAGGCTCAGATGAAGTTGGAACTGGTGATTATTTTGGACCAGTATGCGTTTGTGCATGTATAGTTGAAGAAAATGATTATGAGTTTCTAAGAAATCTTAAAGTTGATGACTCTAAAAACCTCACTGATGAACACATTTCTACCATCGCTCCAAAGATCATGCAAAGATTAAAATATTCAATTTTGATTCTTGATAATACTAAATATAATAAAGTTCATGAAACGAATAACATGAATGAAATCAAAGCCAAGTTGCATAATCAGGCATATATCAATCTTATTCATAAAGGATACACAATCCCTAAAGCAGCATATGTTGATCAGTTTGAACCTGAAGATTCATACTTCAGACATATTCAAAGCGAAAAAGAAATATACCGTGACTTAACCTTCGAAGTCAAGGCTGAATCAAAATATATTGCAGTAGCATGTGCGAGTATTATTGCAAGATACGCCTTTTTGGAATCGATGAAAAAAATGTCTCAATACTATAAGTTTGAATTCCCTAAAGGCGCTGGGGAGATAGTTGATATAAAGGCTCAGGAATTTGTAAACAGGTATTCAATTGCGAAACTGAAGGATGTAGCCAAGATACATTTTAAAAATACCGAGAAAATTACATCACACAATGTATAGCTTATAGCTATACATTTTTTAAAAAGAAAAGGTATGAATACAGTTAAATTGAAGTATCCATACCTATAAAATTATAATTAGTTACTTTGGGAGTTATTCTTCACAATAACATCGTGAGCACCGCCTTCAACAATAGATGTTGAAGATACCAATGTTAATTTCGCTTTGTCTTGGAATTCTTTAATGTTTAGTGAACCACAGTTACACATTGTTGATTTAACTTTAGCAATAGTAAGTGCGACATTATCTTTTAATGAACCAGCATACGGCACATATGAATCAACACCCTCTTCAAATGAAAGTTTCTTGTCGCCACCCATATCATATCTTTGCCAGTTACGAGCTCTGTTAGAACCTTCGCCCCAATATTCCTTATAATAAGAACCATTCAGCATAACCTTGTTAGAAGGAGCTTCTTCAAATCTTGAGAAATAACGTCCAAGCATTACAAAATCTGCACCCATAGCTAGCGCTAAAGAGATATGATGGTCGAATACGATACCGCCATCTGAACAGATAGGTACATATTCACCAGTTCTTTCAAAATAAGCGTCTCTAGCTTTAGCTACATCAATTACTGCCGATGCCTGTCCACGTCCAATACCTTTAGTTTCTCTTGTAATGCAGATTGATCCTCCACCAATACCGATTTTAATAAAGTCAGCTCCGGCATCAGCCAGGAAATTAAAACCATCTTCATCAACTACATTACCAGCTCCAACCTTTACTGAATCTCCGTAATGACTCTTAATCCATTCAATAGTCATCTTCTGCCATTCAGTAAAACCTTCGCTGGAATCAATACATAAAACATCAACACCTGCTTCAACTAATGCTGGAACTCTTGTTTCGTAGTCTCTGGTATTGATACCTGCACCAACTAGGAAACGTTTATGTTTATCAAGCAATTCATTTGGATATTCCTTGTGCGATTCATAGTCTTTTCTGAACACAAGATATGCCAAATGATTATCATCGTCAATTACTGGAATAGAATTCAGTTTATGTTCCCAGATTAAATCATTGCACTTCGAAAGATCATCTTTAATATTAGCGCAGATTAAATCTTTAAACGGTGTCATGTATTGTTCTACTTTATCATCCATTGAAACACGGCTTAAACGATAGTCACGTGAAGTAATAATACCAAGCAGTTTACCATTAGGGGTACCATCTTCAGTAACAGCTACTGTAGAATGATTGGTTTTCTCGATAAGAGAAAGCAATTCGCCAATAGTTCCATCAGGCTTTATATTTGAATCGGATAATACAAATCCAGCCTTATAGTTTTTAACTCTTCTAACCATATCGGCCTGTGATTCGATTGATTGTGAACCGTATATAAAAGAAATACCACCCTCTTTAGCCAGTGCAACAGCTAATCTATCATCAGATACAGCCTGCATAATAGCACTTACTAATGGAATTCTAAGTTCAATATCACTTTTTTGTCCTTTTTTAAATCTTACAAGTGGTGTCGTTAAGTCAACATTAGTCGGAACACATTCCTTTGACGAATAACCTGGTACTAACAGATATTCATTAAATGTATGTGAAGTGTCATTAAAGAATTTTGCCATTTTACTCTCCTTATTTATTTTGATATATTATACACTTATAAGTGTACATTTAAAAGATATTATTGTATAATTCAAAAGATATTTAAGGAGAATCATATGAAATTAAAGAATAGCTTTTTCTACACATTAAGAGAAGATGTTAAAGATGAAGATTCCATTAGTGGTAATCTGCTCGTCAAAGCTGGTTTTATTAAAAAGACATCAGCTGGTATATATATGATGCTGCCGCTTGGACTTAGAGTTCAGGATAAAATTGAAGCTATTATTCGTAAAAACATGAACGAAACAGGAGCTCAGGAAGTTAGAATGCCTGCTCTAATCGCTCAGGAATATTACGAAAAATCAGGACGTCTTGAAAACTTTGGCTCAAGCATCTATCGTCTAAAGGATCGTACAAATAAAAATTATACTTTAGGACCTACGCATGAAGAACTATTTGCAGTGGCTTCAAAAATGATGATTAGATCATATAAAAACATGCCATTCAATCTGTATCAGTTCCAAACTAAATATCGTGATGAACCACGTGCCAGATTTGGTTTAATCCGTGTTAAGGAATTTGTCATGAAAGATGCATATAGTTTTGATTCTAATGAAGATGGAATGAATGTAGCTTATGACAAAATGTTTAACGCCTACAAAAAATCATTTGATGAAATAGGTATTGATTATCGTATTGTTAAGGCCGATACCGGTGTTATGGGTGGACTATTAAGTGAAGAATTCCAGGCAATCACACCAATTGGAGAAGACACCATCATTTATTGTGATGATTGTGGTTATACATCTAATATTGAAATTGCAGAATGTGTATATCATGATGAACCTTCTACTCTTGAATACCTTGAGAAAGAAATGGTTTATACACCTAATTCAGGCACAATCGAAGAAGTATGTAATTATCTGAACCAAAGTGCTGATAAATTCGTAAAAACACTTATTTATCTTTGTGATAATAAGCCATATGCAGTTATGGTTAGAGGAGATAAAGAAGTTTCAGAAACTAAACTTTCAAAATTAACTGGTTCATTCAATGTTGAGCTTGCCGATTTAAGAACAGTTGAAGAAGTTACCGGTGCTAAAGTTGGATTTGCTGGACCAATTGGTGTAAAATGTCCAATCATCATGGATAAAGAAGTACAATACATGCATAACTATATAGTTGGAGCTAATAAGACAGATTATCATTATATCAATGTAAATAATGATGATTTTAAACCAATGGCAGTAGCTGATATTCGTCTTATTACTGAAAACGATGTATGCCCTGTATGTGGTAAGAAACTGTCATTTACAAAAGGTATTGAAGTTGGTAATACATTTAAATTAGGCACTAAATATTCTAAAGCTCTGGATTTAACATTCTTAAACAGTGAAAATAAGAATGAATATGTTTGGATGGGTTCATATGGTATTGGTATTGGTCGATGCATGGCTGCTCTTGTAGAACAGAATCACGATGAAAAAGGTATTATCTGGCCTGCAAGTGTTGCGCCATTTAAGGTAGCGATTGTATTGATTTCTTCAAAAGATGAAAACCAGGTTAAAGTTGCCGAAAATATCTATAATAGTTTTAAGGATGCAGAGATTGATGTGTTATTGGATGATCGTGATGAACGTCCTGGCGTTAAATTCAATGATATGGAACTAATCGGTATTCCTTATCGTATTACAGTTGGTCGTAAGGCTGCTGATGGTATTGTTGAGGTTAAGAAACGCAACGAAGTTGAATCTCACGAAATGTCTTTAGAGGATGCAATCGAGTTTATTAGAGAAGCTTAAAAAAGTGAATCATTAAAGATTCACTTTTTTAATACAATTCAATACCTTCGTGATTTAATAGTTTATTTTTCATACATGAACCATAGGCAAAACCACCAATACCATCGCTCGCAATAACCCTATGGCATGGAATAATCAGAATAACTGGATTCTTTTTACATGCTTGTCCAACTGCCTGTGCAGACATTTTTGGAGATATTTCTTTCGCTATTTCTTTATATGATTTCACTTTACCAAAAGGAATATCCATCATTATTTCATATACTCTTCTTTTGAACTCAGAGACATTAATGGATAGCATAGGTTTAAAGTCTGGTTCAATACCCTTAAAATATAAATCTAACCACTTAACAGTTTCGTCAATGAAGCTATCTCTTTCTTCAGCTTTGACATCAGAAATGCTCAATGACTCGATACCTTTTTGATCACTGATAATCAACAGATTACCAATTGGTGAATTATAGCTATATCTACTCATTACTGAAACTCCTGATCAAAAGACCTAAAATATAATCAAATGTCAGACTTATTATAACCATAATAACAGTCCAGGCAAATATATCGCTCATTAAAAGGTTTATTTTGGCAAAATAAAGTTCTTTCCCAATACCGTTTGTTACCTGTGATAAAAGTTCTGACATTACAGTTACCTTAAAACCCAAAGATAATGTGCTCTTCATCGATTCAAAAAGATTACTTCTAATTAAAGGTAAATATATTCTTGTTAACTTAATAATAAATTCATCTTCATAGGTTTTAGTATTAAGAATTAACGAACGGTCTATATGTTTATACGCATATAGAATATTTGAATACATTATTGGGAAAACGACTAAAAAAACAATCGCAATAACACTACCCTCTCTGCCAAACCATAAAAGACAAATTATCATAATCGCAATAGTAGGAATGGTTTTGAGTATGACGTATATTATATGAAAGAAATCTTCAAATATCGAATTAAAAAACGATACTGTAGCTATGACTATAGAAATTAAAAAACTTATGCCTACTGCAACCAGCGTTCTAATAATGGATACAAATATGATATGATAAAATTCATTATCAATCACTATCTTAATCATCGATTTAATAACATCATAAACTGAAGGTAATATGATTGCGTTATCAAGTAATGATGCAAGAATTATCCAAATTAAGATTATAATCACTGTCGAGTATACATAAGTTTTCTTCATGTTTTTATTTTATATAATTTGTTTCAGGTAAGTCCATATCAAATAATTTCAAGAAGTTGGCAACCTCATCAACACATTCGTCAGAATAAACAAAGTTTAATGCCATCCTTGGATAAGCTTTTATGATAAAATCAAGATTTGCAAATCCAAGAGCTTCAAAATCAACATTTTTGAGACTCTTTAACTGCTCTGAGTCGGAATTAAATGAAGATATGGTTGAACGCATTTTATTAGTTATTTCCAACACTGAATCCTTATGTGCGTTCAATGTATCGTTTTTTACGAATAATGCTGCTTGTGGATATGAGTCATATCCAGAT
>JAQXNC010000123.1 GCA_029097145.1 Bacillota bacterium | reverse complement strand
CAGTCTTTCAGGTTCAGCTACATATTTATCTTTTAAGACATCTTCATTTAGAGATGTGATTCTTTCAACTGTATCACCCACATGATAGATTTCTTCAAGTTTCATATCCTTCATGGCTATGATATATAGCTCATCACCAATAAAAGTAAAATCATCTACTGAACCTTCAAAATCAGTCAGCTCTTTTAACTCATGACCATCAAAGCTCTCAAGTAAAGATCTCTCATTAACAGTATTAAGAATATATAATACTCCATCTTTAGTCATACTGTTTCTGAATTTACCATAACGACAGTCTGAACCCACTGAATTCCAGAACATATATTCTGTTTCATATATCTTTTTCAATTCATGGTTTTCAATCTCATAGAATGACTGCCCATAAATGCATGTCTTTTCTGATGCAAGTACACAAAGCTTATCATTAACTCTCACAAGTCTTCTGACAAAGACATGATCATTATGATATAGACATTCTAAAGTATCACTTTCAACATGATATTCATAAACTGATGACCACATCTGTTTCATTGATTCATAATCATTAGCCATGAGGTATAATTTATCATCAATAATGACATGTCCTTCAACATCCATTGTCTTTGGTGTAATAGCCTTAATACTTAAATCATGTTTATTGACAATAAAGGCACGATTACGCATACCATTGATAAAACCAGCTCCATTAAAGAAGAATGGATATTCATCTAAAACGAGATAATCACTTTCCTTCTTTAAGGCTTCATGATAGGCCTTCTTTTCTTCATCATTATATGTATGATATTCACTGGCCTTTAAATCAATTGAAGCTTCTACATAGTAGTAATCATCATTCAGCGACTCAATTAAACCAAGATTCAGTGGTAATGTCATCAGTTTATTACCATTGATATCTTCAATAAGAGTCTCTTTAAACTCGCCACTTCCACGCTTGATAATAATAAGCTTATTATCAACTACACTATAACGGATACGTTTATCTTCAAGGATAATCTTATCTTCACCATTTTCTGGATTCAGACTATGCAGTCTTTGAGTGTAATCATTATTATTTGAATCAGCCAGAGTATCGATAAATAACAGTTCATTATTATATGTGTTTAAATTTGATAAATAACGATATTCCAGCATCAGGTCTAATTTAACTGGTTGCATAAACTAACCTCCCTGCAATATATGTATATATCTTACACCAAAGAGATTTGAATTGTTTAGATATTAGTTCTATAATCTTAAGAAAAGAGGTTATTTATTATGAGTGAAAGAAGAAAAAAGTGTCTTGAAGTTATTGAAAAGAGTGGCTTTGATGGTGTTTTATTCGCTGTAGGTCCTAATTTCCAGTATCTTTCTGAATCACATAGCCTTTTATGGCAGCGTAACTGCTTTAATACCAATGCAGCTATTGCCGGGGCTTCAATTATTCCTGAGGCATTAATCTATGTCAATAAGGAAGGTAAATCAACTGTCTTAACTATTCCTAAACATCGTGATCATATCAATACTTTATTAAATGATGTGGTAGTGAGCTTCATGGATCAGTTTGAAGATGAGCTGACTCATATCATTGATGGCAAATACATCGGTATTTCAAGAGAATGTGATACCTGGATTAAGGAAGTATTAAAGAATGTCGATCCAGAAATCAGAGTTGGTGATGCCGATACTATCTTTGAAGATTTAAGAAGAATCAAGGACGCTGATGAAATCGCTCATATGCGTAAACTTGGTAAATTTACTGATGATGCGGTCATGTATGTCTGTAAACACTTAAAACCTGGTATGACCATGTTTGAAGCTGAAAGAATGATTACCAATTACGGTTTATTAAATGGTATGCAGGATTTATCATTCTCACCAACATGCGGCTTTAAAACCCGTAATACTGATAATGCCCAGGCTATTGAACCATTTGAAAATGAAAGAAAACTGGTTGAAGGCACAATGATCGCCTTTGATATCGGATATATGGATCAGGGATACTGCAGTGACTGGGGACGTACAGTCTACTATGGTAAAGCCCCTGAACTTGTCAAGAATGGTTATAAAGCCTTACAGGCAGCACAGTGCTATATGGTATCAAAGATTAAACCAGGCGTTACCCGCTTTGGTGATTTATATGGATATATCTGTGATAAGGCTGAAGAACTTGGATATTATGACTATCTGAGATTCAAAAGAGAAGAACCAGGTGGTAATGGACACCACATCGGTACTGAAACTCATGAAATGCCATGGTTAAAGAGCGATGTAGATTTAATTCTTGAACCTGGTATGATCTTCTGCAGTGAACCTAAGATGTTCTTTAAGAATGAAGGTTATATGCGTGTTGAAGACATGATTCTCGTAACTGAAACAGGTGCTGAATTCCTGACTAACTTCCCAAGAGATTTATTTGAGATTGATTTCTCTAAAAACCTATAAAACTAAAAGAACCGCAAGGTTCTTTTAATATAGATCATAATATGTAATCAGTTCGATATCGTTATCTTCAATCCATTTCTTCATCTCTTTAGATGTCATCATGGCATGATCTTTTACTCTTTCTAAAGACAGAGTAGTAAGACTTAAAAGTTCATTATCGACATAGCCTGGATGTCCACCAACAGCGATATATTCATGAGATAATAAATAATCTTCATTTTCGATAATATTCTTAAATGGATCTTTATTTAACTGTTCCATTGGATCAAAGATCTTTTTGGTGGTCGCGCTTGATGCCACCTTATCTCTTTTTACCTGGAAAAGATTAGCGAATCCATATTTACTTTGAATATCTTTAGAATATGGTACTCCTGTTTCATCCGAAATCGCCATAATAGCTTCAAGATAATGTTCATGTTGGAGTGAATGACCATGCAGATAACCAGGCTTCTTGCCAGTTAACTCTACAAAACGGTCATACTGCGCTCTTAATTCCTTATATACTTCATCATATGGAAACATCGCTCTACGGCCTTCTTCACTCTTATAACGCTCATCTTTTACTCTTACACCACTTCTGATAAATTCACCATTTTCATCAACCAGATGTGGTATTTCCTTTGGATCAGCTACAGGTTTACCAGAAACGATATTAAAATCAATCCCAAAGCATACATGTGGACGGTCTTTCATATATGAAACCGCCAGTTTGGTTGATGGCATATTAGTGAATAAACCAGTATTTCTTAAAACACCATTATCAATCGCATCAACTATCCCAAGTGTTACAGCCTTGGTAAAACCGAAGTCATCCCCCTGTACTAATAACTTTTTCATATGTACCCTTCCTTTAAATATTATTTGAATAAACCACTGACATCTTCAGCTGGTTCTTCAGGCGTTGTCTGATAGACACATTTTAAACCTGTTGCGACCAGTTTTTTAAATTCCAGTACTTCTTCATCATCACAATAGATATTATTACCATAACGTTTTCTTGGCATATCTGGTTTTTGTGGAGCGATACGTCCATAGTTACCAACATTGATAAATGGAATACCCTTAACATTCTCAACAACCTTTACCGCATCAGTTGGATTGTTAACCAATACAAGAATCTTCAGATTTTCACATCTTGGATCATTTAATAAGGCAATCGCATCATCAACTGATTTAATAGCTGTCTTAACAGTTGATGGAGCCGCCATCTTTAAAGTTTTCTGAATCAATGGACTCTCACTTGCTGCATCGTTTGCGACAACGATATGGCTGACACCAGTATGTCTTGACCATTTAATCGCAATCTGTCCATGGATAAGTCTTTCATCTATTCTAAATAAAGAAATCATATAAACCTCCTAGAAGAATTCCTCTTCACTTTCATCTTCTTCTTTATCTTCAACGACCATCATCATTTCTCTGGCGTTATTTACAATATTTTTAATCTCATCTTTACTGAGATCATTTGGAGTACCAGCTATTTCTAAGACACAAGCCAGATTAACTCCAGTAACCAGTGTCGTATTCGGACGATTTAAATATCTAAACATCATCTGATTAACACTGCCACCATATAAATCAGATAACAGAATTACCTGATCATCTTCCTTAACTTCAGCATAGAAGTCTTCGATAACTTTTTCGATACTCTTTTCATCAACATAGGCATCAAAAGCTGTAATATTGTCTGATGAACCAAATAATATATTCATTGAACTTTTAATGCCACTGGCCATATGACCATGTGAAGCCAATAATATCTTTTTCATTTTTTAACCTCCAATAATATTCATAAATATACTGATAACACTTGGCATGACACCAACTGCATAGATTAATCTCACGACATGAATAACTGCTGTTGTCTTTAAATCAGCACCAAGCTCTGAAGCGATTAATGCCATATCACTGACACCAGCTGGACAGGCACTGAAACATGCCGATTTATAGTCAATCAGTTTAAATCTGCTACATATTCCTGCATAGATGATATTAATCAGGAAATAACTACCCACCAGTAAGATAGCCGGTATAATTAAACTTCCAAGTCCGCTTAAGGCGCTTCTTGTCATATTACAGCCAACCAGAGCACCAGCGAAGATCTGGGCATAAAACTTCAGATCTTTAGGAATATATGTAATATCACTAAAGCAGTTTAGGAAAGCTGTTGAAAACATTGCCATGACTAAAACTCCAGATGGGAAATGCAGTATATAGCCGATATATCCAAATATACCAGCAAAGGCAATTGTAAAGATTACCTTTTTATAGTCTTTATCACATATTCTGTTCAGAAGACGATTAAGACCATTTTCAATCTTATCGACAATTACTTTTTCATTTGCATTACGTTCGTCAATATCCTTACACATATACTGAATAAAGATAGGAAACAGTGTTAATGTCGTCACAAGACGTACCAGCTGTAATAAGGCCACAGTCGCTGTATCAGCATTCATATCCATTGAAATCAAAGATAAATCAGTTATACCACCCGCTACACATGATAATAGAGCAGTTACATAATCTATCCTGAAGATAAAATGCATGATACTTCCAATCAGAAATGTGTTGACTGTTAAAATCACTACAAGCAGTATCGCTGGTTTATAGATAGCTTTTAACTGCAGAAGGTCATGTTTCTTAACCTGAACCCCAATAAAGGCCCCAGTTATGACCTGAGTAAAGTTTTTGACGATATATGGCATATAGGCATAGTCAAAGATGATATTGGATAAACCAACGGCCAACATACTGCCAATCATCGCAGGTGCAGGTACCTTCAGCTTTAAAGCTATTTTATAACCAATAAAGCCCACTATAACTGTCAACAGGATATTCATCAGGCAACCTTAAGTTTTAATGCTTCGTGGTTAAAGTAATCATTCTGATTATCTTTAGATGCATCATAACATACCTGACCCTTAACTAAAGTTAAAAGACAGTTATAATTATCATCAATTACCACAACATCAGCATCCTTACCTTTTTTGATTGAACCAGTCTTATCTTCAATATGTAAAAATCTGGCTGGATTAAGTGATGCCATCTTTACTATCTCATCAAACGCAACTCCAACAACATTTTCCAGCTTTTCCATATTCGATAATACCCATTTACCACTGCCACAGATTCTACCATCACTGTTTAAGATCAAACCCTTTTCATCAGCATACATTTCTCTTCCATAGCGGATATAGGTACCAACTGGTAAACCGGCAATAAAGTTAGAATCTGATATCAGACAGAACTTATCATATGGCTGGATTCTAAACATCAGTTTCAGCATATCAGCACAGATATGATTCAAATCAGTAATCACTTCATACATCAGATTATCTTCCAGTAATAAACCACCTAAAGCTCCAACGTTGCGATGATGAATACCCTGCATACCATTGCCAAGATGTGTCGCAATATCTAACCCAACTGTATCATTAGCTTTCCTGATATCTTCAGCTTTAGCCTTCGTATGACAACATGCCACCTTAATATTTACAGAATGCAGATAGTCAATCACATCATAAGCCCCAAGTAATTCAGGAGCGATAGCCATCATCTTCATGGCGCCTTTGGCTTTTGTCACAAGACGTTTAGTCTCTTCAACATCTGGTAAAGGCCATGTCATACCAATGGTATTTTCACCACCTCTGGCCCAGAATGGTCCTTCAGAGTGGATTCCTTCAATTCTAGCACCTGTATATTCACCATTCATGACATCAGCAATAGCTTCAAAAGCCCCTTCCTTAGCTGTTGGAAGACAGGTCGTAACCCCTATGGTCGTAAGAGCCTTTACATAACCTCTTACAATATCTTCACTGGCGTCATCAGTCATAGACCATCCACCAAATCCATGATTATGAATATCAATAATACCAGGTATTACTCTTTTATCACTATAATCGTAGTCAACAGTTCCTTCATATGTTTCAAGGATATCTTTGATCTTTCCATCTTCAATAACCAGATATCCCGATCTTTCTCTTGATTCAGTAAATATATGATTAGATTTAATTATCATTTGATTTCTCCTTACATAAATAAAGGGAGTCTTTAACTCCCTTTTTTGCTTAAATCAGTTTATTAGAATACACCAACAGCTGCCAGTAAAATTGTTAGAGCTAAGATACCGAATACCAGTGTAATTGGTTTAACGCCTTTCTTAATGAGTCTTACTAAAACAAATACCAGTACGATAGATAATAA
>JAQXNC010000122.1 GCA_029097145.1 Bacillota bacterium | reverse complement strand
TAGTCAGATTTATTATTGCCATGGTAATGAAGTTTTGATGGTTCCATATGACCTTTTAAGGCGATGTGGAATTCACCAGGTGATACAACATCGACGTCAAGGCCTTCTTCATGCATGATTTCATACATATATCTGAAATCACAGGCTTTAGAGGCATAACAGACAATTGCATTTTCACCAAGATACTTCCTTGTATATTCAAGATACTTTCTGGCATTCTCACGGATTCTATTTTCATCCATGAGGTATAAAGGGGTACCATACTCTTTAGCTGCTTCTGTGACATCGATGTCCTGCATATATAAATGATGATTTCTGATACTTAGATTAGTATATAACATATGATTTGCCTCATTTAAATTATATAATATTAAAAAAGAAGAGGAAGCAATATGTTAGGAATTATTTATAAGATAACAGATATTACACCTTTAAGACCTCAGTATCTGCATGGACATGCCATGCGTAAGGGGAAATCAGAAGGTGTTCATGATGCGCTTGAAGCTGTCGTATGCTGGATAAGAGTTGATGGAGTACGTAATCTATTTATCAATGGGGATATGATAGGCTGGGATTATGACTTTGTACATGAATTTAAGAAGAGAATTATGGATAAGTGTGATGTGGCATATGATCATATAGTTTTAAGTGCGACACATACCCATTCAGGACCGGTTATTAAGGCATATGATAAGGAAAGTCTGCCTGATGATGAATATGTAAGAGAAGTAATGGATAAACTGGTTGATACAGCTTTAGATATATATGATAAGGAAGAAGAGGCATCGAAGGTAATATATTCAAAGGGTGAATCAAGAGGCTATTATGGCAACCGTAATGGTAAGGATAAATATGGGGATAATATGATTCACATGTTTGAATTTAAAGATAAGAATGATAAGAATCTGGCAGCCTTTGTCAATATATCATGTCATTCAACAGTTAACAGTCCTAAGGAATATCGTATCAGTGCGGATCTGTTGGGTAATATCAGAAGAAAACTTACACCGATGTTGGGGGTAACACCAATGATGATGCAGGGTAATTCTGGTGATATGTCTAACAGGTTATATCGAAAGAATAATGACTTTAATGAATTAGACAGAATATGTACAGGTATTGCCTATGAGATTATGAGTTTTGCGGACAGGGAAGAGATAATCCTAGGTGATGAAAAGACCAGAAGTTTTACCTTTGAGGTTGAATATGATACTGATAAGGAAACTTTAAATAATAAGCTTGCAGAATTTGAAAAGAAGCTGGAAATTACTGAAGAATTTGATGCGCGTAAATGGATAATATCAGAGATAGCGGGATTTAAGCGTAAACTGGCTGTAGATCATGTAGATTTAAAGTTTGAGACAACAATTATCAGAATGAATGATCTGGAACTTGTCATCTTGCCATGTGAGCTGGTATCAGCCTTTGGCAGACAGATTAAGAAAACATCGGATGCTAAGGCATGTATTGTCTGGGGTTATGCAAACGGGACTACTACCTATGTCGTAGAGGCCTCTGAATTTAATGGTGGCCATGATGGAATTGCGACAAATCTCCCTAAGGGTAAGGCTGAAGAATATGTAGCCTTAATTTTACAGCATTTATTTTAGAGGTATTATATGCTTAAATACATAGCAGTAGATATGGATGGTACAGCTTTAGATTCTGATTCGAAATTACCATTGAGTACAGTAAATACTTTTATCGATGCAATGGATAAAGGGATAATGATTATTCCATGCAGCGGGAGATCTCTAAAAGGGATACCGGATAGTTTAAAGAATATCGGGATCAGATATGTGATAACTGCCAATGGGGCTAAGATTACAGATATTATTGAGAACAGGGAACTGTATTCAGATGTCATGAATTATCAGGATTTACTTGAAGTTATAGATTATTTTATGAATTATGATGTGATCCTTTATGTCCATCATAATGGCAGTCATCTGGCTCATCATCATAATCTTGAGCGATTCAGGGATATCAGACCTAATCATAAGATACCAGCAGATGCAGGAGACTTAAGGGAAAAGATTATGCATGAGAAGATGTCATGTGAGAAGATGGGTATACTGTTTTTTGATGAGAAAGAAAAGGAAGAAGCTTTAAAAGATGCACATTTTAAAAATATTGCTGTCGTATCAACCAGTGTTAATTCGATAGAAGCTGTATCCAAAACAGCCAGTAAGGGTCATGCCTTAGGGTGGTTATGTGATTTGCTTGGCATCAGTAAAGATATGATTATGGCGATCGGGGATAATGATAATGATCTGTCAATGTTTGATGTAGCAGATATTAAAGTAGCGATGGCTAATGCCAATGAAAATGTTAAGAAGAGGTGTAATTACCTGACACTTTCCAATGATGAAGATGGTGTCAGTTATGCCATAAGGGAGTTCATGGATGTTGATTAATGAATTAATAAGTGCAGTATTTCAGTTATTATTATTTACATTGATACCTTTTATTGTCTGGGTAATATACTATCGTAAAGAGAACTTCTTTAAATGGTTAGGTTTTAGAAAATTCAGATTTCAGGATAAACCGGTGAAGGTATTTATTATGACAGCTGTGGCAGTAATTATGTACTGTATCAGTACGGTTATGGTTATTAATAATCTGTCTTCGAAGATTACACTATCAGGCAGTCAGTTTAACGGGATGGGGATAGGTGCTGTTCCAGCATGTCTAATCTATGGGTATATTCAGACAGGATTATCCGAAGAGATAATCTTCAGGGGATTCATTCTTAAAAGAATCGCTCAGAGATTCGGGTTTAGGACCGGAAACTTTATCCAGGGATTAGTCTTTGGACTTATGCACGGTGTACCTTTTGGACTGATTACCGGCAATATTCTAATAACAGTAGTCATGACAGTATTGCCTGGTTTATTTGGAATGTTTGAAGGATGGTTAAATGAGAAAAAATGTGAAGGATCAATTATCCCGAGCTGGTTATTACATGGAACCATGAACTTCATTATTGCATGTATAGGGTTATAGAGATTCTAAGGGATCTCTTTTAATTTAATAAAAAAATCTGGTAGAGAGTGCGCAGAAAACAACACATAACGAAAATATAATAATACATCATCCGATACATATACCTTTTGAGCTATTATTTATAACGTTTAAACCATATAATAGTATGTAGATAGCTGTAATTAGAGATATAATACTCATTTTATAGTTGAGAGAAAGGTACTTAAAGGTTGATTTTATGATAAAGAGTCCTCGTTATCTTTATGAAAATAGCATTGATTTATTCTTGCAGGAAAATAATAATGCAGTACTTGGTGCTCTTTGCGCAAATTATCATGGAGATGCTCTCACAACAACTAGAGAAGCATGGGAAAATGAGATAAGAATTTTAAAAGATGCGCTCTATTTATGGAAATATTCAAATGGTCGCATTGTATTTGAATATGATATTCCAAGACTAGGGAAAAGAATAGACGTTGTAGTATTACTTAATGGAATTGTGTTTTGTCTTGAATTTAAAGTTGGAGAAACTAAGATATTAGAAAAAGATGTTGACCAGGTATTGGATTACGCACTAGATTTAAAGAACTTTCATAAGTTTAGTGAAGATAGAATTATAGTTCCGATTCTTGTGGCGACTAATTATAAAAAACACTCTACATTCATTCAAAAATCCGTTTATGATGATAGAGTAGTCAATCCATTGGTAACTGGTGAAAAAGGAATCACAAATCTAATCGAAGAAGTATTAAAGTTTTATCCTGATGAAAATAAGATTGATGAGAACTGGGTTATTAGTCCGTATGCACCAACACCTACAATTATCGAAGCGGCCAGGACACTATATGAAAATCATTCAGTTGAAAATATCACAAGACATGAAGCTGATAAGGTATCTACAGATGCCACAATATCTTATATTCTAGAAATTATTAAAAGAAGTAAAGAAAAAGGTGAAAAGAGCATTTGCTTTGTGACAGGGGTTCCTGGAGCGGGGAAGACTTTAGTCGGACTAGATGTAGCAGTTAAACAAACATATGAGGATGATGGTAGTTTATCGGATGAAGGAGCAGTATATTTATCGGGTAATGGTCCTTTAGTGGCAGTATTAAATGAAGCACTTGCAAAGGATAACTATGATAAATGTAAAGCTAGAGGAGAGAATAAAAAGCTTACAGATTCCAGAAGAGAAGTAAGTAAGTTTATTCAGATAATCCATCGTTATCGAGATAATATGTTAGCTAAGATTAAGAATCCAGTAGTAAATGGCATACTTGAAATTGATGAAGAGAAAGCTGTTAAGATGAAGGATTCTGGATTTGGTGAAGTAGAACATATCGCTATCTTTGATGAAGCACAACGATCATGGACTCATAAAAGATTAGCTGATTATTTAAAGAGGGGCGGTACATACGGAAATAAACTCAAAGTACCAAACTTTCCTATGTCAGAAGCATCATTTTTAATCTGGTCATTAGATCAAAGAGAAGACTGGGCAACTATTGTATGTCTTGTGGGCGGAGGTCAAGAGATCAATACTGGAGAAGCCGGTATTACAGAATGGATTAAGTCATTGAATGAAATATTTACACATTGGAAAGTATATATTTCTCCTCAATTAACAGAACCTGAATATGCAGAAGGCAGAGTTAAAGAGTTATTACAAGACAATAAACAGGTGACTTATGATGAACGCCTACATCTAGGTGTTTCATTAAGATCATATCGTGCTGAGAAACTATCTGGTTTTGTACATTCATTATTAGCTTTAAATAGTGATGCACCATCTATTTATGCTGAAATTAAAGATAAGTATCCAATAGTATTAACAAGAGATATGGAAAAAGCGAGAAGATGGCTTCATGATAAAGTTAGAGGTACAGAAAGAATTGGATTATTAATAACTAAAGAATCTGCAAGGTATAAACCTTTAGGTGTACATGTATTAGGATCGGATGATAAAAATGCAGTGCATTGGTTTTTAGATGATAAGACAGATGTCAGATCGTCTAATTATTTAGAGGATGCAGCAACTGAGATACAGGTTCAAGGTTTAGAGCTAGATTATGCATGTGTGCTATGGGATGCAGATATGCGTTATAAAGATGGTAAATGGCATTATTATAGATTCAATCAGACAAACTGGAAAGAATTAATCCCAGATACAGAGAGCAAACAAGATCAGATGCAGTATATGTTAAATGCATATAGAGTATTATTGACAAGAGCTAGAATAGGTATGGTTATATGTGTTCCAGAGGGTAATGGTCATAAGACACCTTCAGGATTCTGGGAAGATAGTACACGTCTACCAGATTATTACGATGGAACATACCAATACCTAAAGAGTATGGGGTTTGAGGAAATATAAGATTATTCTTTGAACTTTAATATTAGATGTTTAAACTTAAAATCCAGGAGAACAGAATATGAAAACCTTAAAATACAACAAGCTTATTAGAGATAATATACCAGAGATAATTAAGGTATCAGGGAAAGAGTGCGATGTCTCTATATTGAATGATGAAGAGTATATTTTAAAGTTAAAAGAGAAGATTGTCGAAGAGGCACATGAGGTTGTTAGTGCTAGAGAAGATGAGATTATTGGTGAACTTGCTGATGTACTTGAGATTATTGAAGCTATTAATGATAACTATGTAGATAAGTTCTATAATTCAATGAAATTATAAAGGAGCAATATGAAGAGAACTGATTGGTTTACAGATGCCAGATTTGGGATGTTTATACACTTTGGTCTATATTCTTTATGTGGTAGAGGTGAATGGGTTAGATCTATAGAACATATGGATGAGAAAGAGTATCTGTCATATTTCGATGATTTTAATCCGGATATTGACTTTAGATATATCGCAAGACTTGCTAAGGAAGCAGGTATGCAATATATTGTCTTAACTACTAAGCATCATGATGGTTTCTGTTTATTTGACTCTAAATATACTGACTTTAAAATTACTAATACCAAGGTTAATAAAGACCTGATTAAAGAGTTTGTAGAGGCATGTCATGAAGAAGGGTTAAAAGTAGGTTTATATTATTCTTTATTAGACTGGCATCATAGAGATTATCCAAGTTTTAATGATCTGCATCATCCTTTAAGAGGTGTAATGAGTGATGAAGGTAAAGACTTCAACAGATATCTATCATATATGCATCATCAGGTCGAAGAGTTATGTACTAACTATGGGAAGATTGATATTATGTGGTTTGATTTTTCCTATGAAGATATGGCATTTGAGAAATGGAAAGCTACTGAACTTGTAGAAATGGTTAGAAGATTACAGCCTGGTATTATATTAAACAGCAGACTTATATGTAATGGTGAGAATCTAAAGAAGATACCATATAGAGGTGATGAAGATTTCTATAGTGATTTTACATGTCCTGAACAGATAATCCCACCTTTAGGATTAAAGGATGATATGGGTCATGATGTATGCTGGGAAGCATGTATGACTATGAATGATAACTGGGGTTATTATGAAGGTGATAATAATTATAAGTTATCTTCACAGTTAATAAAGAAGCTTGTAGAATGTGTTAGTAAGAATGGTAATATGATACTTAATATAGGTCCAGATGGTTATGGGAAGATACCAGAAGAACAGGTTGATATACTGAAAGATATTGGTAAATGGATGAAAGCTAATGGTGAGAGTATCTATAAGTGTGGCAGATCAAATATATCTAAACCTGAAAATGGAAGAATAACGCAAAGCGGGAATAATATTTATTATCATATCTATGAGAGTGCTCTAAGAGATATACCGCTTTATGGTATAGATAAAGATAGAATAGATTATATTGAATTACTGGATGGTCATAAGTTATTAAAGATTGAAGATAACTGGATTGTTCAAAGATATCCGGATATGGTCTTTGTAAGAGTTAGCGATAAAGCTTATTTGCCTGATGATATAGATACAGTATTAAAGATTAAATATAGAGATTGATTATGTTTGTGATTGTTGTTTTAGTTATTATAGTTTTAATAATATTAAGTACTCTTGGTAATAATTCAAGGAGTAAGAATATCCCTTATCTACATGAAGTATATTATCACCGTGGTTATTATAATAATAAAGATCTTCCTGAAAATAGTATGAAGGCTTTTAGGAAATGTATTGAT
>JAQXNC010000121.1 GCA_029097145.1 Bacillota bacterium | reverse complement strand
TACTGAATTTTAGGGATATTTCAAGAAACTGTGATGTTAAATCAGGGATTATCTATCGTGGTCGAGCATTGATAAGTGATGATATGAGCGAAGAAGATAAAACTTTTATAGATAGTCTAAAGATCAGACATATCATTGATTTAAGAGGTAATCTTGAAATTGAGAATTCAGGTGCTTATTATGTGCCTGAAGGTACTGTATATCATCATAAGAGTGCCATTAAAAGTGATATTCATCGCGATGATAATCTTAATACCGATCTTGAAAATGCTAAAAAGATGGTTGAAAAATATCTTGTAGATGCATATAAAAATCTGCCTTTTGATAATGAAGCTTATCGTTTTATGATTGAGTGCCTGATTAAAAAGGAAACACCAGTCTATATCAACTGTTCGGCAGGTAAAGATCGTACGGGGGTTGGTGCCATGATAGGTGAGCTTTTACTTGGCGTCAAAGAAACAGAAATCTATGATGATTATCTTGAATCATATGATAATTACTATAATTACTATAAAGGAAAAGGGTTTGATAATATGCCAAGACCTTCATTGTGTTTTAAGGAATGGCTTGATGCATCACTTATGGCAATCAAAAATAAATATCAAAACTATGATAGTTATCTAATGAATGAATATCACTTAAGTGAAGAAGATTTAAAGAGTATCAGGGAGTATTATCGATGAACAAGGCAATACTGGTTGGGATTGATGATGACAGTATCAGAGATTTTGATAAAGCGTTAGTTGAGTGTGAGAGGCTTTTGGAAGCTGATAATCTCGAACTTAAAGCTGTTATTATTCAGAAAAGCCGTAAGATGGATCCAAATACGGCGCTTAGAAGCGGAAAACTGGAAGAGCTTAAAGAAATGGCGAAAGATGATGTCGACGTCATTGTCTTTCTCAATAATCTGAATGAGGGTATATTAAATAAGCTTATGGCACAGATTGACTGTCCGATTATTGATCGAACAGCTTTAATATTGGATATTTTCTCATCAAGAGCTAGAAGTAAAGAAGCGATGATTCAGATTGAAATGGCCAGATTAAAATATAATATGTCAAACAGAATCTTGGATAGTGGTGATAACGGTCATAGTCGTGGTGGTGCTTTTATGAATCGTGGGGCTGGCGAAAGTAAGAGTGACATCATTATCCGCAATACTCAAAAAAGAATTGCTGAGCTCAATAAAGAATTAAAGAAAATGGATAAAGCCAAGCATGAAAAAGATAATCACCGCAATAAGTCAATGCTTAAAAAAGTCGCACTTGTAGGTTATACCAATGCTGGTAAATCCAGTTTTATGAATGCCTTATTAAAACTCAACAGTAAACCTAAGGAAGTATTGAGTAAGGATATGCTGTTTGCGACACTCGATGCCAGCGTCCGTAATATCAGTTATAAGAATTATGAATTTTTACTTTTTGATACAGTTGGATTTGTAAGTGATCTTCCTCATGAACTGATTGAAGCTTTCAAATCAACACTTTCGTATGCCAAAGAAGCCGATTTACTCTTAAATATCCTTGATGCGAGTTCCGATTGTGAACATGAGGCAGAAGTTACAAGAAGTACCCTTTTAAAGATTGGAGCCAGTGATATTCCGATTATTGATATATATAATAAGATTGATCTTGTTGATGTACGCGATGATAGTCGTCTTGAGATATCGACATATACACATGAAGGATTAGAAAAAGTTCTTGATACTGTAATTGAGACCATTTATAAAAAAGAAGACACAAAAGAGTGTCTTATCCCATATAGTAATATATCTCTTATCAGTGAATATAAAAATAAAACTGATATCAGTATCATTGAACATCGAGAAGATGGTGTAATGATTAAGATATCAGGATTAAATGAATATCTGGACGCTTTTAGAGCTTATGAAGTTCATTGACGATATTAATGATATCGTCATTAATAATTAAAGCGTCTTTTATGTTGGTATATATTTCACCCTTATTGAGAACTATAAGGTGTTTACCATTGAAATAATCGATAAATCCAGCTGCTGGATAGACACTGAGTGATGTACCAATAATGATAAGAGTATCTGCCTTTTCAATCATCGAGATGGCTTTGACGATATCTTTATACTCTAGAGCCTCTTCATACAGAACTACATCGGGTTTAATTATTCCCCCACAATCACAAAGAGATATCTCATCTTTTAAAATATCTTTTAATGCATATGATTTATGACACTTCATACAATGATTCTTATAGATGGTTCCATGGATCTCAACAACATTTTTACTGCCAGCCATTAAATGAAGACCGTCAATATTCTGTGTTATAACACCCTTTGATTTACCACTGTCTTCTAATTCTGCAATCCATTTATGAGCGATATTGGGTAAGGCATCTTCATAGACCATCTTATCCTTATAGAATTGATAGAATTCTTTAGGATGCGACATGAAATAACTGTGAGATATAATTGTTTCTGCTCTTAAGTCATTTGTATATAAGCCATCAGCTGATCTGAAATCAGGGATACCTGATGGAACAGAGATACCAGCGCCAGTAAAAAAGACTATATTTTCTGATTCATTAATGATTTGTTTAAGTTTGGCTATTTCAGAGTTCATGTTTAATCATCTCCATCTTTTCATAAGTCATGAAATATTTAAAACCCAGATTCTTCAGGACCTTTTGCATATTCTCGATATTAAAACCGAGATGTTCCTTCATGTGTGAATCACTGCCAAGAGTGATGATTTCACCACCAAGTTCATGGTACAGTTTAAGGATTTCAAGCGATGGTGTACCTTCTTTGATGTGATAACGAATATTTGAAGTATTGACTTCAAGACCTTTACCATCATCGATTATCGTCTTAAGGATTTCTATAATCACTGGTTTAACGATTTCAAAAGGGCATGGACTAGCCTTGTCATACCTTACAATACTGTCCAAATGTCCAAGAACACTGTAATTA
>JAQXNC010000120.1 GCA_029097145.1 Bacillota bacterium | reverse complement strand
TACTGATTTTAATATTGAGAAAATGAGATAGCCGCTCATTTTAACAATCTGTTTTTAAAGAATCATGTAAATTGATTCCTTTTTGTCGTAAAAACAACTTAATTATCATTTTGCGCTTGATTTATGATAGTAAGTTACCTCATTTAGATTATATCAAAAAACTCTTATCTTGATTCAATTCGTATAGGTATTTATACAAATTATCATGGGATTATTATCAAGAGTGGACCACTTGACTTCATCATCAATATCCACATCTCAAGTACCACATTCTGTTTAAAAAAGGTGTCTTTTTTGTTGTCTGACACAATAACCGGTACAAATCATTGAAGAATGATGCAATTTCGGTGTATATTTCATTGAAGAATTATACTATTTTCAATATAACCATATTGAATAATTGTACAAAAACATAATTTCAGTAGAATAACTGTATATTTAATAGAAAATTCTGCAGCAGGTTATTTGAAGTAAGAAAAAAGGACAGAATTCAAAATCTATCCTCTTTTTATTAGTGCTTTTACTATTTCTTTAATCAGTTTAGGAACTTCAATTGGTTTAGCTATATGACCATTCATACCAGCTTTATAGGCATTCTGTTTGTCCTCATCAAAGGCATTAGCTGTCATAGCTACAATTGGTATATCTGCCTTCATAGGATTATCAAGATTACGGATAGCTGATGCAGCTTCATAACCATTCATAACAGGCATCTGAATATCCATCAGAATCAGATCATAGTAACTATCTTCATTCTCAATCACTTTATCTAATGCTTCTTTGCCATTTTCAGCACATTCAACGGTGAATCCATAATCTTCAAGGATGGTTAAGGCAATTTCACGATTAAGTTCATTATCTTCAACCAGTAAAATTCTAACCTTCTTATAATCAAGACTGCCATCATCAAAACCATTCTTTAAAAGTTCATCAAGGTTATTGACATCAGCTTTCTTAACATCCAGTGTCACTATAAAGGTTGTACCTTCATTGACTTTACTGAAGACTTCAATCTTACCCTTAAAGAGATTAACCAGATTCTTGACAATCGCCATTCCAAGACCTGTACCTTCAATCTTACTTTCAGTACTTGTCTTTTCTCTTGAGAATTCATCAAAGATAGTTGGTAAGAACTCTTCACTCATACCAATACCATCATCTGATACTTCAATCTTATAGGTTGCATATCCATCTTTATGACATTGGGTTTCATTGACAAAGAGTCTGATATTACCACCTTCATTAGTATATTTAACCGCATTACTTAAAAGATTCAGTAATATTTCTCTAAGTTTAGTGACATCAATATAGACATAGTTATTCTGAATATCAATCTTTCTTGTGAAGTTTAAATGTTTCTTTCTGATGTCCTGTTCCAGAACGAGATAGACATTATTACCAATAGTACTCATATCAAAGAGTTCTTCTTTTAATGTGACTTTACCACTTTCAATTCTAGCCATCTCAAGAATATTGTTGATAAGTGATAAAAGATATCTGCTCGATACTTTAATCTTGGCGATATAATCCTGACGTTTTTCATCGGCATCAGTCTTTTCAAGCAGTTCAGTAAAACCAATAATCGCATTCATTGGTGTTCTGATATCATGTGACATACTAAAGAGGAAGTTACTCTTGGCATTATTAGCTTCTTCAGCTTCCTTAAGTGCTTTTTCAAGCTGAAGATTATGTTCTTCACGTTCCTTAATAATTGAGTCAATATTCTGGAAACCAGCAATTATTTCATCTTCATAACCAGTATGCTGATAACGATACTGATAATAGTGTATTTCACCATTAACCAAAACACGATATATACCAGTATATTCAGCATTATTTCTGGTATGAGCGACGATATTATCCATCTTCATGACTTTCGTCATCATCTCTTTATCTTCATAATATACACGATCAGCGATATACTTGGCACTTATAGCTTCATAATCAAATTCAGCATTACTCTTCATTATTTCATCAGTGACATAACCTTCAAGTTTTAATGAAGTAGCTTTATTGGTATTACCATGTAATAAGAAGACGTTGGTAAAGTCTTTGATGAGACTGTTCATAATGCTTAAGTGTGAGCGTTCTTTATTCAAGATAGCCATTTCCTTCTTTGAAGATTTGACATAAAATATCGCAATCACAATCATTGAGATAATAACTGTTACCAGCAGTATTATTATCAGTGCCAGATTATCGTGAACGAAATCCATCAAAGAATAGTCGATTGCGACATTGGTATATTTATACATAGCACTGGTCAAAGGGGCCTTATCAAGCATAAAGATACCTCTTTCAAGCAGTGAATATACAACTGTATTACCTTTCTTAACAGCCATGCAATATGAAACATTCTCACCCAGAGTAATCATCTTCAGATTTGCATACTGAGCTTTCAGTAGGTATCTTTCAGCTCTTCCTGAGTTGAAGATAGTACTTGTGGCTCTACCACTCTGAACAGCTTCAAGACATTCAACAGCTGAATCAACTACTAGGATTTCACTGTCAGGGTATTCAGTGACAGTAATCATCTTCTGAAAGGCACTGTGATCTGAAATAGCGATGACATCCATCGTATGTTCATCATAGTCACCTTTATATATTACACTGACAGATGAATCCAGAAGGTTGTTAGTCTGAATGATCCCTTCATTTTCTGACATAAAGATACTGTCAGCAATCGGGAAAGCCACATCAATCTCACCATTATGTAAACCATCAACCATCTCACGATATGTTCCATAACCCTTATATTCAATCATGATATCCATATCAACCTTGAGATGTTTCTTCCATTCATTAAAGACATCGGTTACGACACCAGTTATATTACCTTCGCTGTCATATCCTGAAAAAGGCAGATAATCCTCAATAAAGCCAACCATAATTTTCTGATGTTCATTCAGCCATGATAGTTCTTCATCAGTAAGCGTCGCATTAACGATATGATTCTGGAAATACTTAAATTCAAGACTTTCATTAAAGTATGGATAATCATTAAAAATAATCTTTAAGGTATTATTCAGTTCGCTTAAGAGATCTTCTCTTTTATGACTGACCGCAATATAATAATCTGATGAACCAATCTTATTAAAAGACATTCCGCCTTCTTTAACTGAAACATTATTATTAATACTTACAAACCCATCAATAATCCCATCATTAAAAGCTTCTTCAACTTCATAAAGATCATTAAAATATTCATAATTACATTCAAGTTTATTATCTTTAAGCCATTCATTCAGACAATCAAACATATATGAATCTTCAACTACACCAATAGTCTTATCAGATAATTGACTGTAATTATCACTTACATCCTTATAGTCATCTGCATCGAGATACAGAAAATATGAATCTTTACCCATTGAATATTCAGGGAAATACATTAAGTCTTCCCTTTCCTTTGCATACGACATTCCACAAAGAATATCGATATCACCATTTAATAAGCCATCATATAATTCACCCCATGAACCATAGACATATTCATATTCCCATCCTGTATAGTTGGCAATATGCTGCAGATATTCATAGGCATAGCCACTCTTATATTCGTCGTCAACGCCACCCTCTTGGAAACCTTTAGAATAATACCATCCAACTTTAACAGTCTTATTATCTTCTTTGGCATCGACATTTAATGGAAAAAGGCATACCAAAAGAACTGTAACTACTACTGCCATAATTTTTTTAATATGCCATGTATTTATCATATTCACCTTTTTCAAGTTAACTGTATTAATTATAACCTTATTTATCAATTGATACTACTTTTTTAATCTTTTTCGATTTATTGAGGTTTTTCTAGTAATTTCATTGAGGGATTTCTAGAAAATGAGTATATAAAAACACAGAAATTCTGTGTCTTTACTATCTCTCACTAAATTTGATACTGTAATCCTCAAGATTCCATACAGTATCGACCAGTCCTGTATAGAACTCTCTTTCATGGCATACAAGCAGCACAGTTCCCTTAAATTCTCTGATAGCCTTAGACAGTTCATCCTTGGCATCCGCATCGAGATGATTAGTCGGTTCATCAAGATATAAAACATTATGTTCACGATTGAGTAGTTTACATAATCGAAGTTTAGCTCTTTCACCACCAGATAAGACATATACTCTTGATTCTATCTGTTCTGTTGTAAGACCACACTTAGCTAAAGCACTACGGGCTTCATATTGAGACATATGTGGGAATTCATCCCATAACTCATCAAGACAGGTCTTATTTCCTGGATCTTCCTCTTGGACAAAGTAACCAACCTCAACATTTTCACCCTTTTCAAGGGTACCTGATAATGGTTCAATATCACCAATCAATGTTTTTAAAAGTGTTGATTTACCAATACCATTAGCTCCAGTAATCGCAACCTTCATGCCCTTTTCAAGAACCAGATCCATCTTCTTTGAAAGTGGCTCATTATAACCAATCACAAGATCTTTAGCGACAAAGATGAATCTTGATGGTGTCTTTGAATATTTGAAGTTAAAGACTGGTTTTGGTCTTTCGCCCTTAAGTTCAATTCTTTCCATCTTATCAAGTTTTTTCTGTCTTGAGTTAGCCATACCTCTTGTTGCAACACGGGCCTTATTTCTGGCAACGAAATCTTCAAGTCTCGCAATTTCCTGAACCTGTCTTTCATAAGCCTTTTCAAGCTGAGCTTTATTGATTTCATAGACTCTTTTAAATTCATCATAATTACCAGTATATCTTGTCAGTTTAGGTGCATCGACATGATAGATGACATTAACCACATCATTTAAGAATGGTATATCATGACTGATTAGAATAAAGGCATTCTCATAATTCAAAAGATAGTCCTTTAACCAGTCAATATGTTTCTCATCAAGATAGTTAGTCGGCTCATCCAGCAATAATATATCTGGTTTTTCAAGTAACAGTTTAGCCAGTAAGACTCGTGTCCTCTGCCCACCCGACAGCTCAGCGACATCCCTGTTAAGTCCAAGATCACTTAATCCAAAGGCATCGGCTACTTCAGCAACCTTGGCATCAATCAGATAAAAATCATGATGTTCAAGGGTTTCCTGATATTCACCAATCTCTTCAAGCATCCTGTTCATTTCATCTTCCGATACATCTTCACACATCTTCTGATAATATTCATTGATCTTAGCTTCCAGAGTAAAAAGATGTTCATAGGCTGTCTTTAAGACATCTTCAATACTCATACCAGCCTTTAATTCTGTATGCTGATCAAGATAACCAACATTGACCTTATTAGACCAGATAACCTTCCCCTCTTCAGGTTTAAGATTACCGGTAATGAGCTTCATAAAGGTTGACTTTCCTTCACCATTAGCTCCAACAAGTCCAATATGTTCACCCTTTAAAAGTCTAAAAGAGACATCTTCAAAGATGACCCTTCCTCCAAAACTATGGCTTAATTTTTCAACTGTCAGTATACTCATGCAAACCTCTTATTTATGGGCGTGTGCCAGATGGCTGGCTGTTTCATATATATTTTCCTGATGAACTTTACGTACATCAAGATGCAGTGTACGTAATGTAATCTCTAAGATAAAACCTGTTCCAAAGACACAGATAATCGTACCTATTCCAACTGGTGCTCCAAGCATAAAACCAATCACAAAGACTACAGCTTCAATAATTCCCTTAATTAAACCAACTGGCAGATTCTTAAATCTCTTTGTCAGTGCCAGCATCAGCATATCTCTTGGACCAACACTGAGTCCAGCACTCATATATAAATATGTACCAATAGATGCGATGAATAAACTGATAATTAAAGCTATAACTGAGAAGATACCATTAAATGATGGTATAATATGCAGATTCAGAATCAGATCAGTCAGTTTACCAATAATCATGATATCCATAATCGTACCGATTCCAAATGGTTCTCTTAATATAATATCTATCACCAGCACAACAATCCCTGTCACCATAACGATAGTACCATATGAGAATGGTGAAACATTCGCTACCCCTAAGGCAAAGGTATCCCAGGCATTAACTCCAATACCTGATTGAATACTCAAAGCTGCCGAGAAGGCAAAAACCGGTAAAGATAATAATAAGCGTAAAAATCTATTTAAGTACATATAAACCTCTGTAAACAAAACCTTATAAATAATAGCACTTATATCTGTCTTTTCCAAGATAAACATATAAACAAGGAAGCTTAATTGCTTCCCTGCTTACCTAATTCCTTACTTTTATCATTATATTCTGTGTGCAACATCTTCAATGACATTTCGCTTAATGGTTTACCATAGAATTCTTCATAAACCTTTTTAATCTCTGGATTTTCATGTGACTTTCTTAAAGTCATAGTTTCATCTTTCTTATATAACGCCGCTATTCTGGCCTTACGTACTTCATGCATATCCTTATTGAGATTCTTTGGCTGGCCACCGCCACCAATACAGCCACCAGGACATGTCATGACTTCGACAAAGTGATAATGCTTGTTATTGGTACGCATATCTTCAATAAACTTTCTGGCATTATTGGTACCATAGATAACAGCTACATTAACCATTAAACCATCAATATCAACACTGGCTTCCCTAATGCCTTCATAACCTCTAACTGGCTGATAGTTAAGGAGAACTTCTGGTGATGATTTACCAGTAATATATTCATAAGCTGTCCTTAAAGCTGCTTCCATAACACCACCAGTATTACCAAAGATAACACCAGCTCCTGAAGCTTCAGACATTAAAGAATCATATTTACCATCTTCAAGATTCTTAAAATCAATATTATTAAACTTCGCCCACTTGGCAAGTTCCCTTGTCGTGATGACATAATCCATATCACGCATAGTATCATCACCTAGATATCTACCTGCTGCATTCATTTCTGCACGACGTATTTCATATTTTTTAGCTGTACAAGGTGTCAGGGCAACATTGACAATCTTCTTTGAATCAAGATTATTCTTCTTGGCAAAATAAGTCTTAATCGTTGGACCCTGCATTGAAATCGGTGATTTAGCACTTGAAATATTTGGGATTAATTCTGGATAATATATCTCAACAAATTTCACCCACGCTGGACAACATGATGTGAACTGTGGTAAAGGTCCAGAACCCTTAGTAACTCTTTCAATCAGTTCACTGGCTTCTTCAACAATCGTTAAGTCAGCTGCGAAGTTAGTATCAAGGACATAGTCAAATCCCAGCATTCTTAAAAGAGTAACCATCTTCCCTTCGACAAAGCTGCCATCTTCCATACCAAATTCTTCACCTAAAGCCGCTCTAACTGATGGTGAAGTTGAGACAATCACAATCTTATCAGGATCCATAATCGCTTCAGCAACTTTAAAGAATTCATTCTTTTCAGTTATTGAATTAACCGGACAGACATTAGCACACTGCCCACAGTTAATGCAGACAGCCTTACCATTTGTTTCTTCAAATGTATAAGTTCCATGGACACCAATATCCTTTGTACAGACATCCTTGCACATTCCACATCTAATACATAAATCTTCATTTCTTTCAATACTGACATTATCAGTTTCAATCGGTACTCTGACACTTAATGGTAAATGACTCATATTAAATACCCTCCATTTGCTTTTATTATAATACTATTTTAGATTTGTTCTAATTATAATTTATATATTTTTATAAAAATATATATCATTTATGATAGAATATCGACATAAAGAGGTTTTTAAAAATGAAAGTACGTGATTTAACTTTAACCGCATTATTTATTGCGTTAGGTATTCTATTACCATTTATTACTGGACAGCTACAGTCTATTGGCAGCATGCTTTTACCAATGCATCTACCAGTTATGATTGGTGGATTAATCTTACCACTTGGTAATGCCGCTATTATTGGTTTTGTGACACCAATCTTAAGATCTTTACTGTTTACAATGCCACCATTATTCCCAAAAGCCATTGCCATGGCATTTGAACTTTTAACTTATGGTGTCGTTATCAGTCTTGTCTATAATAAACTTGGTAAACATAACCTCAAGAATATCTATATTGCCTTGATTATTGCCATGATAGCTGGAAGAATCATCTGGGGTCTTGTAACCTTTCTGCTGGTTGGGATTGGTCTTGAAGCCTTTATATCTTCAACAATCATCAGTGGTATTCCTGGTATTATCCTGCAGCTCATCTTTGTCCCATTTATTGTGAGACTTATTGAAAAGAAACTATAGTCTTAATGGACCTATCGAAGGTCCATTTTTCTTTTATGATACTCCATAATAATTCTGGTCTTTATATCCTTAGTCTTTTTAAATCCCATTCTTTCATATAATCTGATGGCATTTATATTCTTTTTAAAGACATAAAGAAAGACATCATCATATTCATTTAATATTTTATCAATAATATATGTCCCTATACCCTGATTCTGATAATCATCAAAGATATAAAGATCATCAAGCTCCATCATCCCATCTTCCAATGACAGATGATAATAGCCAACACTTATGCCATCATTCATAATCACATTATATTCATGGATATTATTTGTAATCTTGGCGTAAACCCATTTTAAAGCCTTATCATAATCAATTGACTCAACATCTTCATATTTATCAATCAGATCTTTAGATAACCCATATATTACATCAATGTCTATCTTATCAGCACTCTTAACTGTAATATTCACTTTCGACCTCCTCGTAAACATACAAAATGACATTTCAATATGATTTATGCTGATATTTTATGACATTTCAATATAAAAAGACATCATTTTTTATGACATTTCAAATTTGCCTAAAAAATATGCCTTCGTTATTTTATTTCATAAGTTTTCTTAGATCACTTGAGATATAACCTTCAACTTCCATCATGTCTTCTTTTAAAGGATGATAGAAATCAATCATAACAGCTACAAGTCCCATATCTTTACATAGTTTTGATGGTTTACCATAGAGATCATCATTTAATATTGGATGACCAATATGTGCCATATGAACTCTGATCTGGTGTGTTCTGCCAGTTTTAAGTTCACATTCGACAATACTATAGTTACCATTAGTATCAACACCAGTCACAATTGTCTTAGCTTCTTTACCATTTTGAGCTACACGCTGTTTAGATTTAGAATGACGGTCTTTACCAATTGGGGCATCAATCACAATTCTCTCACCCTTTTTGATATAACCATCCACAAAAGCCAGATAGGTTCTTCTGATATGCTTATATGCCAGTAACTGATCTAATAAACCCTGGAAGATAACGCTCTTTGAAAAGAGTACTACACCCTGAGTTTCCTTATCGAGTCGATGAATCGGATGAGCACTGCCCTTAATATTATTACGGGCAAAATAACTCTCAACGATATCACATAATGATAATTTGGTATCATCACCATCATTATGTACCAGCATACCATTTGGTTTATTAACTACCAGGATTATTTCATCTTCATAAAGGATAGTTGGTTCAATATCAGTCTTAACTTCATAATAATAGTTTTCAGGATAGATATTAAGACTCAGAATATTCCCTTTAATCTCAGTTTCTCTTTTAACACTCTCGCCATCAATCATAATCCATTTATTCTGGATAAGAAGATGCTGGTACTTCTTGGATGGTATTAGTCTCTCAAAGAAGTCCTGAATCGTATTATCATGAATTGAACTGATTTCTATATTTAATGTATCATCTATTAAGTTATATATCATAGAACCTCTTTAGTCATTTTTAAGGCTGAATCGATAACCGCATCCATATCATAATATTTATATTCTCCAAGTCTGCCACCAAAGATAACCTTATCCTCATTTAATGATAAAGCTTTATATTCAGCATATAACTTAGAGTTTCTTTCATCATTTACTGGGTAATATGGTTCATCACCAGGTTTCCATTCAGATGAATATTCTTTCGATATAATGGTTTTAGGTAAATCATTGCCATTTTCATCCTTACCAAATTCAAACCATTTATGTTCAATAATACGGGTATATGGTGTTTCTCTATCAGTATAGTTAACTGCTGCATTACCCTGGAAATTAGGCATATCCAGTACTTCATTCTCAAATCTGACTGAACGATATTCAAGGGTACCCAGTTTATAGTCATAATAGGCATCAATAGCTCCAGTATAGATAACTTTCTTAGCTATACCATCTAACTCTTCCTTATTGGCAAGATAATCAGTATTCAATCTGACTTCAATACCTTCTAGCATCTTTTCAACCATCTTGGTATAACCACCAACTGGTATACCCTGATATAAGGCATTGAAATAGTTATTATCAAAGGTAAATCTTACTGGCAGACGTTTAATGATAAAGCTTGGTAAATCCTTACAGTCTCTTCCCCACTGTTTTTCAGTATAACCTTTAATCAGTTTCTCATAGATATCTCTACCAACAAGTGATATAGCCTGCTCTTCAAGATTTTCAGGTTCACCCACCACTTCTTTTCTCTGTTCTTCAATCTTAGCCTTAGCTTCATCTGGTGTTATAACACCCCACATCTTATTGAAGGTATACATATTAAAAGGTAATGAATAGAGTTCACCTTTATAGTTGGCTACTGGTGAATTGGTAAAACGGTTAAAGGTAATAAATTTATTAACATAGTCCCATACTTCCTTATTGTTGGTATGAAAGATATGAGCTCCATACTGATGAAAGTTAATTCCTTCTACTTTTCTTGTATAGACGTTCCCAGCGATATGATCTCTTTTATCAACCACTAAAACACTATAACCTTTATCTTTGGCTTCTCTTGCGAAGACTGAACCAAACAGTCCTGCTCCTACTACTAAATAATCGTACATCTTAATCCACCTTTATCAGTTCATATTCTCTTGAACCAATTCCTATCTTTTCACCATGAATCAGACATTCTTCCCATTCGCTCTCTGGTGTTGTATTAGTGAAGTGGTCATGACGATCATGGAAATGTTCTTCATGCATACGATCATCAAGTAAAGATCCTTTGATTGGTGTCTCTTTATTGCATGCATCAACACAAGCCTGGTCTAAGGCTACAGGATCAAATGATGCGAACATACCAATATCTGGTAAGATTGGCATATCATTTTCACTATGACAGTCACAATATGGTGATATATCCATCACCATATTGATATGGAATGATGGTCTACCATCAATAACAGCCTTGGTATATTCAGCAATCTTCTTATCAAGTTCCTTAACAGCTGAATCATTCTCATTATATACCGCATCATAGTTACATGAACCAAGACATCTGCCACAACCAACACAGATATCATGATTGATATTGGCATGATTGTTTTCATCAAATGAAATAGCTCCATGAGCACAGTTTCTCGCGCATGTATGACAGCCGGTACATTTTTCATGATCAACAGTAGGTTTACCACCATTATGCATTTCCATCTTACCAGCTCTTGAACCACATCCCATGCCAATATTCTTTAGACATCCACCAAAACCTGTTGTTTCATGTCCTTTAAAGTGTGATAGAGAAATAAAGATATCAGCGTCCATAATTGCTTTACCAATCTTGGCTTCCTTAACGAGTTCTCCACCTTCAACCTTCACATATACATCATCAGTACCTTTAATCCCATCAGCGATAATCACATGACAACCAGTAGCGTATGGTGTAAAACCATTCTCATAGGCACTTTCAATATGTTCAATGGCATCTTTTCTTCGACCCACATATAATGTATTACAGTCAGTTAAAAATGGTTTACCACCCAGATCCTTCACAAGATCAGCTACGGCTCTTGCATAATTAGGTCTTAAGAATGATAGATTACCAGGTTCACCGAAATGAATCTTAATCGCTACATATTTCTTATCAAAATCAATATCTCTGATTCCTGCCTTTAAACATAACCTTTTAAGTTTCTTTAAAAGGTTATCCCCAGGCTTTACTCTAAAATCGGTATAATACACTTTCGATGTCATAAAACAACCCTCTTTCCATATTTAAGTTTAACAATTGTCTTCATTATTCCTCTGGCCATCTTAAAGATTAACCAAACATTCTCATCATCATATTGAGGATATTTAAATTCTCTTAACTCTTCATCACTTAACTTATCTACCATCATAATATAAAGCATCATCATCTCACTGCGATAATAATTCTCAACATTAGATACACTCAGATTACTTCGATGATTATTAATGTATTCTTCCTGTTTTCTAAATGAATCATACATGTCAGAAGCAATCTTTAGATTCATATGGTTGGTATATGAACCTCTTCTTTGAATATAGTGATAGAAACGATTCTTCATAAGTGATGCACTATTAAGTTTCATAAAGATCTTAGGCATAATCTCAACATCTTCAAAACCCTTATAATCTTTATTAAACCTGATATCTTCAAAGATTTCACTGCGATATAATTTACCCCAGAGATAATTATTAACACCCATATTCTTCATCAGTGCCTTTAACATCTCATCTTTAGATAAGACATCATTTTTAGGTCTGACTCTTCTTAACTTATAATGTTCATATTCAACATAGAATGATGCCTGAACCATATCAGTCTTATCTTTAATGATTCTATTAACCATCTTTGAAATCATATCTTTTTCAATATAGTCATCACTATCAACAAACATCAGATATTCACCATCAACCCTATCAAGTCCAAAGTTACGGCTTAATGATATGCCCATATTCTCATTACTAAAGTATCTGACCTTGGAATAATTTTTATATTTATCAAGTATTTTAAGTGTTATATCATCTTTAGAACCATCATTAATCAATATAATATCAATATCTTTATAATCACTCTCTATTACACTATTAAGACACTTTTCAAGATAAATACCTGTATTATATACAGGTATAATAACACTTACAGTATTTCTCTTATATTTCATCTTCTTGCAGGCATTCTACCATCTGATATCTAGCAAAACCATCTTCCATTTCAAGATTAAACTCTTCAGGATCAAAATCAAGAATATCGATAACTTTTTCTCTTTTACCAGTTATATCAGTATATTCCTGACCACTATAATACATATTTAAGACTTCTTTATCATCTTCAGCTATACCATAACCCTTACCATCAGTAATGATATTATTGTATGTACCTGTTCTGATTTCTTCTAATTCCAGATCAAATTCATAACATTCCCCAAAATCATAAAGAATACTGATATTATCTGGATCTTCAAGATCTTCAATAGATACTTCATCAGTCGTCATAAATTCAACATCATCAGCAAATGGACAGTCAAACCTGTTACCATCAGCTTCAACACGATATAAATGATAACCTTCAGTACTAGCCTTCATAGTACCTAAAGCTATAACACATAAATGATCAAGAGTAAAATAACCAGGTACTTCTATCGTACGATATAATCTATCAGGATAATCACGATATGTCATCTTATATACATATACTTCAAAATTTGTTGATGTCTCAATAAAATGTTCAATACTCTCCTTGAGGAATTTCTTAGCTTCAGACTCAGTTAATTTAGTCGCATTCTCAAAATAGTGATGTGTCAGTAAATCTATTGCCATATGCAATATAAAGTCTCTTTCGCTTTTATCTAATACATCTAATTTCTCTCTTAATTCTCTATAATATTTCTTATCACTTGTATTTATTTCATCAATGATGTCATTAAAACACTTTTTTACACTTTTAACTAACATAAAAAAATACCTGCCTCATAATAATTCTATATGATTTCAGGTATTATTCATATATCAATTTATTTTTATTCTTAACTCTTTAGAGTTATAGATGGTACTATTTAAAGTAACTTAATACATATATCAGTGATGAATTGAAATGAATGGCTATTTCATTGGTTGAATAACTATTTTTATCATCAATATATGCCTTTGAAGCCAGGACCGTTCCTCCTTCAAACTGTTTTCTAATCACTTCATCATCCAGACTGGCATTAGGTCCACCAACAAGTGCGCCTTTAAATATTCCACCATTAACCATCGTAATACGATGATGAATATTTTGTGGATACTGGCTGCCATAACCTGATACAAAACAGTAATTCAGTGTATTTGCACCTAAAAGATAACTCAGATATTCACTGGCTACATCATAATACTCTAATGTTCCATCTAATTCATAAGCCATTAATAGAATCATCGCTCTATCAGCTACATTCTGATTAGATCCCCAGCGATAGTTATCATATAATGAGTTGCGATATCCATCTTTATTAGAGTAATCAAGAAGATAATTAACATAGTTATAGAATTTACTTTCT
>JAQXNC010000119.1 GCA_029097145.1 Bacillota bacterium | reverse complement strand
AGAGTCTTAGAATGGGCTTAGATCAGTTGATGTCTGATCGCTTTGGCAGATATTCAAAATATATTATTCAGGAAAGAGCTCTGCCTGATGCCAGAGATGGTTTAAAACCTGTACAGCGACGTATTCTATATGCAATGTATGAAGATGGAAATGTTTTTGAAAAACCTCATCGTAAAAGTGCTAAAGCGGTCGGTTATATTATCGGTTATTATCATCCTCATGGTGATACCAGTGTCTATGATGCGATTGTAAGACTTTCCCAAAGCTGGAAAATGAATGTTCCACTGATAGATATGCAGGGAAATAATGGTTCAATTGATGATGATCCAGCTGCGGCTATGCGTTATACAGAAGCCAGACTAGCTAAAATATCTTCGACAATGCTTGAAGATATTGATAAAAATTGTGTTGAATTTACAAATAACTATGATGATTCACTCATGGAACCAACTGTTTTGCCAACAAGATTTCCGCTGCTTTTGGTAAATGGTGCGACTGGTATAGCTTCTGGTTACGCAACCAATATAGCACCTCATAACATCAATGAAGTTATTGATGCGACGATATATCGTATAAACAATCCAGAATGTACTCTTGATGAATTGATGGAGTATATTAAAGGGCCAGACTTTCCAACTGGTGGAATTGTTCAGGGTCTTGAAAATATTAAAGAAGTATTCAGAACTGGACGAGGAAAAGTTGTACTTAGATCTAAATGTGAAATAATTGAAAATCGAACTGTGAATCAGATTGTTATTACTGAGATACCATACGAAGTTGTTAAGATTAATCTCGTAAAGAAAATCGATGAAATTAGAATCAATAAAGATGTTGATGGTATCAGTGATGTTCGTGATGAATCTGGACGTGAAGGATTAAGAATTGTGGTTGATATCAAAAAGGATGCTGATGCCAGAATGATTCTGAATTATCTTTATAAAAACACTGATTTGCAGATTAATTACAATTACAATATGATTGCGATTGTTAATCATCGTCCAAAACTGATGTCTTTGACAGCTTCGCTTGATGCCTTTATTGAATTCAGAAAAGAATCTGTTCTAAGGAAATCAAAATATCTTCTGGAAAAGAAAAAAGAACGTATTCATATCATAGAAGGCTTGATTAAAGCTATTTCAATTATGGATGATGTGATTGAAATTATCAGGAGATCTAAAGATAAGGCGGATGCTAAAAAACGTTTAATGGAAGCATTCCTTTTTACAGATGAACAGTCTGAAGCTATAGTTAATCTGCGTCTTTATCGTTTGACTAATACAGATGTAAATATACTCAAAGAAGAATATTCAAAACTAATAAAAGAAATTAACGAACTCCAGTCTATCATATCTTCAGAATTTCTTTTAAGAAACTATATTATTAAAGATATGAAAGAGATTAAGAATAACTTTGGTATCGAAAGACGTACTAAGGTTGAAGATGTTGTTGAAGAAATCAATATTGATAAAATGTCAATGATAACCAATGAACCATGTGTCATCAGTGTGTCAAGAGATGGCTACATTAAGCGAATTTCAATGCGTGGATATAATGCTAACGAAGGTACATTATGTGGATTTAAGGAAAATGATGATCTGATAGGCTATATCAAGACAGAAACACTCGAAACTCTGCTTTTATTCACAAATAAGGGTAATTATATCTATATACCTGTCTATCAGATAGATGAAGCCAAGTGGAAGGATTTAGGTAAACATTATTCGACATATGTTAAAAGCGATGGAGATGAAAAGATTGTATCAGCAGTCGTTGTGAATAACTTTGATACTTATGCAAATCTGGTATTTGTGACTAAAAACGGTATGATTAAGAAAACACCGGTAAATGAGTTTAAAGCTCAAAGATATTCTAAACTTATATGTGCCATGAAAGTTAAAGATGATGATGAAGTTGTTGATGTTAAGACATCATATGAAACTGATGAAGTAATTATTACTACATCATCTGGGTACTATAATCGTTATTCTCTGGATGTTGTAGCTGCATCAAAGGTTAAAGCGCAGGGAATTAAGGCGATAGCGATTAAAGATGATAAGGTTGCTGATTTTACGGTTATTCATTCTACTAATGACCAGTTACTTTTGATTACTGATAATGGTAATATGAAACGTATCAAGAGTGATGAACTTCCAATGACTACAAGAGCTACAAAAGGCAATCGCTTATTCAAATTAGTTAAGTCAAGAAATATTCAGATCTGTAAGACTTATATGTGCAAGGTTTATGATTCACTTATGCTTTATGATGGCGAAATGAATGTTATTAATGTTAAGGATGTACCAATCATGAGTCGAGAAGCTACATTCTCATCAGTATACAATACTGATAAGCATTTCTTCTCATTCCTTGATAGTGATAACGGAATTGAAAAGGTAAAATACATTGATTATCCAGAAGGTTATAAAGTGGATAATGAAGATGATTTTACTCAGATGAATATATTTGAATAAAATAAAAAGACTTTTAGAAAAAGTAAATGCTTAATCTAAGAGTCTTTTATTCTATTTGGTTAATTCATTAATGATACTTGATGTAAATCCTGATAAAGTATTTTGACCACCGATATCTTTTGTGCAAAGTTCCTTATGTTCTAATACTCTATATAATGCTTCACGTATTTTGTGTGCTTCGGTTGAATATCCAAGATGATCAAGCATTAAACATGCACTTAAAAGTAGAGCGGTTGGATTAGCCAGATCTTTTCCGGCGATATCTGGTGCAGAACCATGTACTGCTTCAAAAAGAGCGTAATCATAACCGAGATTCATACTTGGCAATAAACCTAAACCACCAATTAGACCACTGGTTAAGTCTGATAAAATATCACCATAGAGATTAGGCATAACCATAACATCAAACTGTGATGGATTCATTACAAGCTGCATACATGCATTATCAACAATAATATCATTTGTTTCAATTTCAGGATAATTATTCTTAATCTCGTTAAAGATATCCAAGAATAATCCATCACTCTTTTTGAGGATATTAGCTTTATGAACACATGTAACTTTGTGACGTCCATTGTTTTGAGCATATTCAAATGCTGCTTTGATAATTCTTTCAGATGCCTGTCGGGTAATTTTCTTAATCGCATGAATTTCATCTTCAGATATAACTTCTTCAAGACCGATATATAAATCTTCAGTATTTTCTCTAAATACTACAATATCAATATTCCCATAGCGTGTTTCAACATTAGGGAGTGATTTAGCTGGTCTTATATTGGCATATAAATCCAAAAGAAGACGCAACTGAACATTAACACTTCTAAAGCCTTTAGCTATTGGAGTAGTGATAGGGGCTTTCAAAACAATTTTATTTCTTTTGATAGATTCTATCGCTTCATCAGGAATCAGTTTGCCACAGATATCATATGCAGTCTGACCGATGGGATATTTTTCAAATTCAAGATCAAGATTTAATGTATCAAGAATTCTTAATACACTATTTGTAATTTCTGGTCCAATTCCATCACCTTCAAAACAAGTAATTTTCATTTATTCATCCTCCTTGATAAATTTACCTGCAGGTCTAATTATACGATCACAGTATAACTTATGTTCTATATTATGTGCCAGCCAGCCAACAGAACGGCTCTGTACAAAAAGTGGTGTAAAAAGATCTTCAGGTATATCTAGCATGTCGTATACAAAACCACTATAGTAGTCGACATTGGCGCATATTTGACGGTTTTTGTACTTAACAAAGTATTCTTTAACATTCTTCTCAAATCGCTTATAAAAATCATATTCTTCCAAGCGGTCCTTCTCTTTAGCTAATGAAGATACTTCGGTTTTAAGTATCTCACATCTTGGATCACTTAAGGTATAAACCGCATGCCCAAAGCCATATATTAAACCACTCATGTCAAAGAATTCTTTATTTAAGAGCTTATCGATATAATCTAGCATTATATCATCCGAAGCATTAAGCCCTATTTCGCTAATGATTGATTTCATCATATTACGACACATAATATTGGCGCCACCATGTCTTGGACCTTTTAAAGAACCAATTGATGCAACAAAGCTTGAATAGATATCTGTACCAGAACTAGAAACGACAAGATTGGCAAATGTTGAGTTATTACCAGAACCATGATCAGCATGAAGAACCAGCAGCATATCAAGTATTCTTGCTTCTTCCTTGGTATATTGTTTATCTACTCTTAATAGTGAAAGGATACTTTGAGCAATACTTAAATCTTTATTAATTGGATGAATTATTAGGCTCTTATTTTCAAGGATATGTATCTTTGCCTGATAGGAATATATCATGATAGCGTTTAATTTAGCAATAATCGATAAACCCTGATAGAGTGTATTCATTGGGATGCTGTCATCTGCATTATCATCTTCACTATAAAGCATCAGCAATGCTCGCTGAATCTTGTTCATGACATTGATTGATGGCTGTCTTAATATATTGGTAACCATAAAACCATCTGGAAGAAAATAATGATTGTGTAAATATTCCTTGAAATAATTGAATTCTTCTTCATCTGGAAGATATCCAAACAGGATTAGAAAGCACGCTCTTTCATACATATTATCAGGATACTTACTCAATATATCAATCAATTCTTTTATTTCGTAGTTACGATAATATAGTTTTCCATCGGTATTAATCTTATTGCCTGCTTCATCTTTTTCGTATCCAACAACATCAGCAATTCTTGTAAGACCAATAAGAACACCAGTTCCATCTTCATTACGGAGACCCTTTTTTACACCATATTTAGCATATAATTCATTAGATATATAATTCTTCTGGCTTGCTTTAGTGAACAAGTTTTCTATATTTATATTCATGACTAAATCCTTTTTTACTATTCTAATATTAATAATTTATCATAAATAATTATGTCTATCTATATAAATTTTGTAATTAGGATACTTTATCATGTTATACTTTTATCATATTGAGGTTATAGATATGAGAGAAAGCTTAGCATATAAAATATTAAAGGAACATCTTGTAGAAGGTGAAATGATTAAAGGTCAGCCAATAAAGATTAGAATTGATAATACACTGACTCAGGATGCAACAGGAACTATGGCATATCTTCAATTGGAAGCCATGGGTATTGATAAGGTCAAGACAAAAAAATCGGTAAGTTATATTGATCACAATACAATTCAGAGTGGATTTATGAACGCCGATGATCATAAGTATCTGCAGACTGTTGCCAGCAAGTATGGGATATATTATTCAAAATGTGGTAATGGTATATGTCATCAGGTACAGCTTGAAAGATTTGATAAACCAGGAGAAACTCTTTTAGGATCTGATTCCCATACTCCAACAGGTGGAGGACTTGGAATGATAGCGATTGGAGCAGGGGGCTTGGATGTTGCATGTGCGATGGCTGGTCGTCCTTTTGCTTTAAATATGCCTGAGATAGTTAATGTCAGATTGAATGGCAGACTGAATCATGGGGTAAGCGCCAAAGATATTATTCTAAAAGTATTGTCTATAATGAGTGTTAAAGGTGGAGTTGGTAAGATTATTGAATATACTGGCGATGCCTTAAAATATCTTTCGGTTCCTCAAAGAAGTACGATTTGTAATATGGGAGCTGAACTTGGAGCTACTACATCACTTTTTCCAAGTGATGAGATGAGTCGTGCCTTCTTAAAGGCTCAAGGAAGAGAAGAAAATTATGTTGAATTATTACCTGATGAAGATGCACTATATGATGATGTCATTGAGATTAACCTTAACGAACTCGAACCACTAGCTGCCTGTCCACATTCACCTGATAATGTGAAGAAAGTATCTGAACTAAATGATATCAAGGTTGATCAGGTATGTATTGGTAGCTGTACTAACAGTTCGTATGTCGATATGATGACTGTAGCCAATATACTAAAGGGTAAAAAGATTCATGACGATGTCAGTTTGACTATTTCGTGTGGCAGTAAACAGGTTTTGAATATGTTGTCAAAAAATGGTGCATTAAGTGATCTTATAAGTGCTGGAGCTCGAATTCTTGAGTGCACATGTGGACCATGTATCGGTATGGGCCAAAGTCCTAAAACTGACGCCGTTTCCTTAAGAACTTTTAATCGTAACTTCTATGGACGTTCACAGACATTAAGTGCCAGTGTATATCTGATATCACCAGAAACAGCAGCCGTCAGTGCTATAAATGGTTATATTACTGATCCAAGAGATACTCAATTTGAAGATGTAACAATGCCTGAGGAATTCCTGATTGATGATTCTATGATTATAGAACCTAAATTTGATAACTATGTCATTAAAGGGCCGAATATCAAGGACATTCCTTTAAAGAAACCGT
>JAQXNC010000118.1 GCA_029097145.1 Bacillota bacterium | reverse complement strand
TCTGTTCATATTCCTTTAACATATCAGTTACTTCATTTTCAATCATAACTTCTGGAATTTCAACTGTAGCTGCTTCGCAGACTTTATCTAATAATTCATCAGTAGCCTTATTTTCATTTTCGTTCTGACGATTCTTTAATAAAGCATCCTTGATGTAGTTTCTTAATTCTTCTTCAGTCTTAACATCCTTAATATTTAATGATGAGATAATTTCTTCATCAAGTTCAGGAAGAACTTTAGTTTTGATTTCGTGAACAGTTACCTTGAACATAGCGTCTGCACCCTTTAAGTCTTCAGCGTGATAGTCTTCAGGGAACTTAACATTGATTTCTTTTTCTTCTTCAGATTTCATACCGATTAACTGTTCTTCGAAGCCAGGGATAAATGTATTAGAACCAATTACCAGTTCCTGATTTTCAGCAGTACCACCATCGAATGCTACACCATCTTTAAATCCAGCATAATCAATAACTACTGTATCACCATTTTCAACTGATCCATCTTCCTTGATTTCAAGTTCAGCCTTCTGTTCCTTGATTTTTGAAATTTCATTTTCAACATCTTCATCGGTAACAGTAGCTTCTTCAACACTGTAACCCAAACCTTTATACTGGCCTAATGTTACATCTGGCTTAACTGCACATACAAATGTGATTTCAGCTTTTTCATTTGTTAATGTATCAATCTTTAATTCAGGACGATCAATTAATTCAACATGATGTTCTTCAATCGCATTAATTAATGCTTCCTGTGCCAGGCTTTCAACAGCTTCTAAAATAACCTGCTGTTCATTAATCTGTTTCCTAACAAGATTCTTTGGGGCCTGTCCTTTTCTGAAACCTTTGATTTCTACTTTAGAAGCAATCTTATCAAATGATTTATTTTTAGCAGTTTCCCACTTTTCACCTTCAAGAGTAACTTTTAATTCAACCTTTGCGTTTTCTATTTTATTTAATACTGACATATTTTCCTCCTAATAGCCATATAATTATAGCAAATATAATTTCTCATTTCTACTATAAATAATCGTTTAAAACCTTTTATTTTTAGCACTTTTTTAGCAATCTACATCAAACCGATAAAGCCTCATCATCTCATCATCGCTGATATATCGCTCTTTAAAACTTCTTAATCCATTTTGATCATCAAGACATTCATAAAGGTATACAATAACCGATTTACCTAAGATAATTCCTTCTTCTTCATCGTAAGCCAAAGGAAGATTATAGAAACACTCCTTGATTAATAATTCTTTACACATATTAAAGAAGGCTGGATTTTCATTTTCAAAGACTTCCTTGATAAAATTTAACGCTGAATTATAGCCGTCTGTCATTTCAATTGGCTCCGCATATTTGGGTATAAAGCTTATTTCAAGTCCATCCTTATTTACTGTAATTTCTTCATTAATTTCCTGATCTATTAGTGATGATATCAAAAGACATTTACATTCCCTGTTACCATTACCTATAAGATATTTATTGATAAGTGGCAAATAGTTTCTAAGATTCATTGAATCAAGATAATTTACCGCCAATATCTGCCTATAATCATCACCACCAAGATATTCTTCGAGCATTTCATCATCAAGTATAATATCCTTACTTTTAACTGATGCCTTGATATCCTTTGCAATGTTATTTAATTCTTTTTCAAAATCCAAAGGAATATATGGCATTGATAATTCTTCTTCTATAATTGACTGTGCTTTGAGATATTCTTTTTTCTCATATAGTTCCTTTAATGTATCAAGAACTTCATCGTAATAATTTTTATTCATGCCTTTATATTATAACAAATAATGTTATAATAGTTCACGGTGATAATTATGGAATACAAAGATTCAAAAAAAGAACTTATTATTAATGTCGATGGAACTGATTATGAAAGAATTCCTGTTAAGACACATGTAGTTAAATATGGCGATGACATTATTGAAGTTGTCAGGAAATATACTGATGGATTATTGAAGTCAGGCGATATGGTTTTCATTTCAGAAAAGTGTGTTGCATGTACACAAAATCGTGCAATACCTCTAAATGAAATTCACCCTTCGAAGTTGGCTACTTTCCTCAGCCACTTTGTTACTAAGACACCACACGGTATTGGACTTGGTATGCCTGAAACAATGCATTATGCAATTAAGGAATGTGGAACAGTCAGAATTCTTGTTGCTGCTGCAGCTGGTGCTATCGGTAAACTTCTTGGACAAAAAGGATGGTTTTATATAGTGGCCGGAAGAAAAGCCGCATCAATCGATGGTCCAACTCCCAATACTATCCCGCCATACAATCAATATGTTGTATTAGGTCCAAAAGATCCAGATAAAGTTGCTTCAAGTATATCAAAAGCTATTAATTATCCAGTATTTATTGTTGATATTAATGATTTGGGTGGCAATATACTAGGCAGTTCAAACCCAGAAATTTCAAATGATTTACTGGTCAGAATATTAAAGGATAATCCTCTTGGTCAATGCAGTGAATCAACACCAATTGGTATCATTAGAAAGAGATAAGGAGTTACCCTGTGTATAGAATAGGATTTGATAACGATAAGTACATTAAACTACAGTCAGAAAAAATACTAAAACGAATTTCTAAATATAACAAGCTTTATATTGAATTTGGTGGAAAGTTGTTTGATGACCATCACGCATCAAGAGTCTTACCTGGATTTGAACCAGATTCAAAAATCAAGATGCTTCTGAATATTAAAGACCGTGTTGAAATGATGCTGGTAATATCGGCAGAACACATTGAAAAGAATAAGGTTCGCGGTGATTTAGGTATTACTTATTATCAGGACTTAATGCGTTTAATCGATGCCTTCTCTGAAGCTGGTCTTTATGTTGGCAGTGTTGTAATAACCCATTACAATAAACAGATTGAGGCTCAGAAACTTAAGAGAAAACTTGAAAAGCTTAAAATCAAGGTCGCATATCATTACACGATTGATAACTACCCTAACAATGTCGATTTAATTCTTTCAAAAGATGGATTCGGTAAGAATGATTATATTGAAAATGAAAGAGATATCATTGTCGTAACTGCTCCAGGACCTGGAAGTGGTAAAATGGCTACATGTCTATCGCAGATGTATCACGACAACATTCATGGTATAAAGGCAGGTTATGCCAAATTTGAAACATTCCCAGTTCACAACCTTCCATTAGACCATCCTGTTAATCTTGCATATGAAGCAGCAACAGTAGACTTAAATGATATCAATATGATCGATCCATTCCATTTGAGTGCCTACAATAAAATAGCGATTAATTACAATCGTGATGTCGAAGTATTCCCGGTATTAAATGATTTATTAATTAGTATTAACGGTAGTTCTGAATACAAATCTCCAACTGATATGGGAGTAAATATGGTTGGTAATTGTATCATCGATGACGAGGCATGCAAAGAAGCGTCAAAAGAAGAAATCTTACGACGTTATTATGAAGCGCTGGTATCGGTCAGAAAAGAGGAAGCTGGTGAAGATATTCTTAATAAGCTTCAGCTTATCATGAAGAAAACCGGTATAAGTGCCGATGATCGAAAGGTAGCAGTTGTAGCCCGTGCCAAGGAAAAGGAAACTGGCGAACCTGCAGTAGCCATTGAATTGTCGGATGGTCGAATTGTCACAGGAAAGACATCAAAACTTCTTGGGGCATCAAGTGCAGCTCTATTGAACGCTCTAAAGGCTAATGGCAATATTGACGATGTTAAGCTTCTCTCAAAAGACATTATCAAACCAATTCAGATTCTTAAAACTGACTACTTAAAAGGTAACAACCCTCGATTACATACTGATGAGATATTAATCGCTCTAGCTGTTGAAAGTGAAAAAGATGATATATGTCTTAAAGCATTAAAAGAACTTCATAACCTAAAGAACTGCGAAGTTCACTCAACAGTCATCCTGTCAGAGGTTGATGTCAAAACATTTAAGAAATTAGGAATGCGTTTAACGCAGGAGCCTGTTTATTCAACTAAACGACTATATCATAAAAAATAAATAATATTCGAAAATACCAAGATATGAACAAAAGCAGCTGATCGCAAAATAACTCAGCTGCTTTTGTTATGATTAAGAATTATTATTGTATTTAGTATATATATATTACTTTTTACTATCGACTATGAAACCAATTACCATTATCAGAAATCCAAATATAATGTCTAATATTCTAAGCGAATGATTTCCAGGAACTTCAAACGTATTGTAATATAAATGTCTAAATATAGAATGGCTTTCTGGTTGATATGGAATAGTAAAATACATTGAAAGTATAGGAACGAGCATAAAACACAATCCAATCACTATTAATACATTAGCTAATTTATCTTTATTCATAAATTAACCTCGTAATGGTTAAGCCATTGTCTGGATTGTATAGGAATTAGTTACTAATTTGGAATATGTGAAATTTGTTCCTGCAGAGAATCCTGCACTTATTAATTTACCAGAATATTCTAAATTTACATTACTGTTTAAAATAGCTAATACTACAGTACTATAATCAACCTGTACCTTAGTAGTAGGCCATCCTCCGTTAACTGCAGGTGTAATACTTGATGCATGATCTCCTAAACTATAATAACTCCAACCTTCAACATAAAAAATATCATACTTAAGACTGTTAAACTGAGAAAAACTGCCACTGCTATATAATTCAAAAACTACTTCATGATTTAATTTGCCAGAAAATGCACCGATATCTTTTGTATTATAATGCCTGTATGTGCTGATAGATCTTGTTCCAAAAGTAGAAGTTTTCAGGTACTCTAGTTTTTCGAAGGACCAGCTTTCTTTAAAATTATCATCATTATCATAAACAGTATAAATAATAAAACTATCATCAGAATTTATTTCAAGATAATAATCATTTTCATTATAATTTGTTTCAAATATCAGTTTACCATCTGGCGAAACAAAGTTTATCATTTTCTCATCAGCAGAAACTGGCATCACCAACATAAATAACATGCAGATAGTCAAAATAATCTTAAAAACTTTTTTCATATATGGCCTCCTCGTATATTGTTTTTAATAAATAAACTGACACATGTATAAATTCAAAATAATTCAGTTATCTAATTAGTCCATTAGTTTTACCTCCTTATATCAATTAGGTGTAATTATAGTAAAAATTATACTGATTTAATCATTAAAACTATTTACAACATAATTATATCATGTTTTATACTAATGCCAGATTATGTTATAAAGATATAAATAATAGTTACAAATATAAAACTAATGTAACTAAAAACCATCTGTTTAAAGATGGTTCATATATTAAATATTTAATGTTTGTTTTTTGCTTTAAATTCCCTACAAATATCTTTAAAAGGACATCTAAAACATTCTGGATTCTTGGCTTTGCATAGATATCTTCCAAAAAAGATAAATAGATGATGCATGCGATTCCAGCGACTTTTCTTTACTTTTTTAGCCAGTTTCTTTTCAATTACACTGACGTCATCATCAATGTTTGCCAAACCAAGTCTTTTTGATACACGGCTGACATGAGTATCGACTGGAATAGATGGTATATCAAAAGCTACAAGCCTTACCACATTGGCTGTTTTGCGTCCTACACCGTTTAATGTACATAGACTATCAATATCAGATGGAACTGTTGAATCAAAATTTTCTACAAGTTTTTTTGCCATCGCAATAAGATTGAGAGCTTTATTATGATAAAGACCGATGGATTTGATAAGATCTTCAACCTCATCTAAATCAGCATTTGCAAGATCATTTGGTGTCGGATAACGTTTAAACAGTTCTCCTGTAACCATATTGACTCTTTCGTCTGTAGTTTGTGCACTTAAGGAGACAGCACAAACAAGTTCAAATGGATTTGAATGAATTAATTCACATTTGGCATCTGGGAATATCTTTTCTAGCTCATCCAGAATATAATCAGTCTTTTTTGACATTGACAGTATTTCTTAATATCCCTTCAATATAGGCAATTGATAACTTCTGATTAGCGTCAGCAGTTCTGATGGCATTAATTATATCTTCCTTTGAATAAGTGTTCAAGAAATCGCTAATCTTATTTAATTCAGTAGAATTTAATGGTCGATTGAAGCTATCTTCAAAATAACTGAAGACAGTATCATAATCGTCTTTTTTTAGATAACTCATCTCAAAAAGATTAGTTAGATCAAATGTCATATTTCCATTATCAACCCCGATAATCAGAACATCCTTAGAAACAAGTTCAGATATAAGTAAATCAATATCTTCAATCGAAGTATTCATTTTATCAGCCAACATATCATATGTAATAACAGAATTCTCTGAATTATAGAAGTCAACCATCATACATAAGACAATTTCCTGATAATTAAGATTAAGTTCCTTAAAGTTTTCAATCATCCAGTCGCGATGATTGACACATTTCATTTCATACCACTTAAGCATATTTATTCATTTCCAAAATAAATTTCTTACAGAATTCTGCACTGTTCTTAGCTGCAACAGGTAAAAATTCTTCAAACGAAATTTCGTTACCTTCTTCAACAGTCACATCAGAAATAGATCTGATAATGATTAAAGGTGTTTTAAGTGCATCAGCTGTCTGTGCAATACTTGTGCCTTCCATCTCTGAACAGAAGGCATCTGGATATTCATTAAGAATTTTATCAGTCTGTTCTTTCAGATATATAAAACTGTCCCCTGAAACAAGATTGCCATAATATGTATTGCGATCAGCAATCTTTTTTGAAACATCAATCAATTTTTCATCAAGATAATATGTTCTTCTGCCATCTTTAAATCCTTTAGGCCAGCCCGGTACTTCAACATCGTGATATGCACAGACTACAGGTATTACTACACTTCCAGGCCTGATATCATGTCTTAGAGAACCTGCTGAACCGATATTGATAATGTATTCAGGATGATAGTTTTTGATTATAAGAGTAGTTGAAATAGCTGCATATGTTTTCCCTACCCCGCTCTTACAAAGAACGACATCATTATCCTCAATTTTACCTTCAAATACAAAAAAGCCATCCATATACTTTTCTCTAACATCACTCATCAGTTTTTTTAAGGCATCAAGTTCTTCATCCATTGCCGCAATAATAGCTATCATTTTTTTACTCCTACAATTAATACTTTTTCATTCTCGATGAAATTTTCATATCCATTAACGCTAAAACCTGTATTCTCCAGTACTTCAATAACTTTATCATAATCAAAGACGTGCTGAATATGATTTTCACTGACTATTCCATCATTTTCATAAAAGGCAAAATGTTCTAGCAGACATTGATTTTCAATATCGCTTTCTATAGTCCATTGATATGGGATATTACCTACATATCCTTCCTCGATATATTCTTCTTCAAATTCAAATAAACGCTCTTTATGATGCATATCAAATATCAGTGCACCACCATCATTAAGATGTTTATATGCAGTATTGAAAACTCTTTGCAAATCATCATAACTTTCAAGATAATTAATACTGTCAACAATACATAATATCAGATCAAATTCTTTTCCTAGATCATAATCTCGCATATCAAGTATCAGATATTCACCATCGAAATTATGTTTAGCTGCTTCTTTCATCTCTTCTGAAATATCTGAAGCAATTACGTTATAACCTTTATTCTTCAAATAATCAGCCATAACCCCACTGCCTGATGCCAGCTCAAGTATATTCTTTCCTCTGATATATTTTTCAATATATTGTACCCAGATATCAAGCGAATCAACATCCTGCAACAGTTCGTCATAATATTTAGCTAAAGCCTGATAATTCTTTACATCCTTAAAACAGACTGATCCGCCCATAACTTCTCCAACTGATACTTTTCTCGATCTTCCTTTAAGAAGATATGCACCACTATATCGTTAATATCTACAACCAGCCAACCTGAATCCTTGGTATCATTGATCCTAAAATCAGTTATACCCTCATTTGTCAGAAGTTCATATATTTCATCACATAAAGAACTTGCATGACGATAATTCTTGGCTGTCGCAATCACAAAATAATCGGTTATACTGCTTCGATGTTCGAAGTCAATCACAACGATTTCTTCTGCCAGCTTTTTATCCAGTTTTTCTACAATCTTTTTTAATAATTCATTCATTTCTATTCGCTAAATATTCCTTAACATCCTCTTTTAATTCAATAAACGCTTTATTCAAATCTGTATATGCCAGATTCAGAATATGTGAATCCAGACCTCTTAAAGGTTCTCTTTTATCAGCTATATATAATATTTTTGATAATTTACCATTAGATAGACCATCAGTATGATGATAAATAGCTTCTAGTACTTCATCATCATAATAATTCAGTTTCTCTTTAATAAAATACTTCGCACTGTAACTATGGAGTATTGGTTCAGGACATTCCATTTTATCCTGATCATAATATCTAAGATAATCTAAATGTTCTTCTTTTGAAAGACTTTTAGTTATATCATGTAATATCCCTGCAAGGTATGCTTTTTGAGGGTCATAGTGGTTCGCTAATGCTAAATCTTTTGATACTCTGGCTACACTTAATGAATGCTCAAATCTTTTTTTAGTAATCAGAGAACTGACTATTCTTTCAATGATATCGATTCTTTCCTTGAAAATAATATTTTTAACTGATTTAGATAACTGATGAAAATTATCAACGGTTATCTGTTCTTCAAATTCCTTTAACATGGCAATTCAATAACTCTCTCTTTTGATGGACGATATAAAACAATCACTCTACCTATTATCTGAACAATTTCAGATCTTGTATTGGCACTAATATCAAGAGCAGCTTCTCTGACATCGATATCACATGTTTTCAAAAGAGATACTTTAATTATTTCATGTACCTCAAGATAATCATCTATAGCACTGAATATATTGTATGATAAACCATCTTTACCAATCTGAAAGACCGCTCTTTCCTTATTGGCTAATGATCTTAAATATCTTTTCTGTTTTCCTGTTAACATTATATAATTGATTCCCTTTCTAATATTTCAACACCTTTTTGTGTAGTAATAACAACACGGTTTACACCTTTAACAGTTATAATTCCGAGTCCATTAATTAGAATATCTTCTCTATCATGACCTATTTTAATTTCTTTGATATATGCATCATTTACATGTAGAGGAAACTCTTTATGATGTTTATCAAAGTAGATAGAACCATTTTCAATTCCCGAACGATGAATATTTAAAAGTGGACTGCCATAGAATATGATTGATGATTTCGGATTTTTTGTGTATACATCAATTTTAAGAATACCATCAATAGCATAACTCTGATTTTCATATAACTGATATACTAAAGGTTTTATCATCTTATTGATTTCAATTTGTTTAAGGTTTGACTGTTCTGTCTTACAGATTAAACTTGATTCATCAATTAACCCTGGAGTATCGATAAAAAGATATTCATCATATGGTATTACATTAAAATCCAATGTTGTTGAAGGATAACGCGATTCAGTCAGCTTCTTATCCTTTAAAAGTTTATTGATGATAGTACTTTTGCCCGCATTAACATTTCCAACAAAGTAGATACTACGATATCCACTCTCATCTACTACATCCAGAAAGAGATTATTAAATCCTTCATCAAATTTCTGTGTCAGTAAGACTTCATGAACACGGGTATTCTTTAAATGTTTAGCTGTATATCTATTAATATATTCGAGAATACGTTCAAGATTAACATTCTTCGGTAAAACATCATATTTATTTAGTACCAAAACAATATCTTTACCCTTTAATGCTTCTATAAGATCGCTGCGAAGTGCAAATTCAATATGCAATATATCGACAATTAAAACTAGAAGACCATCAATTTCTCTGATTTTATCAAGAATAGCTTTTCTCTCAATTCTATTTTTCATATCAATGGTCAAATCGTTATAATGCGTCATTCTGAAACATCTTTGACAATAATCCTGATTAATATCCTTGATATATCCAGGTTTCTTTATATCTTCCATCTGGAGTTCTACTCCACATCCTATACATTTCTTCATCATCTTTTCACCACATATCGGAATAAAAATTTTTCTATTTTTCGATTAATAACAGTTGTTATACTGTCTTTATCAATAATTGGTTTGACATATATTGCATAAAATCCCATTCTCTTTGAACCAATAACGTCAGTCAGTAACTGATCACCGATGGTTATAATTTTATGAGGATCGAGCTTTTCTCTTTTAATTATTCTCTTATATCCGGTTTTTAGAGGCTTAAGAGAATAATATGTATATCTGATATCAGTACCTTCAAGAAAGCCTTTAACACGTTCTTCTTTATTGTTGGAAACAACATAGACTTTAAAGCCTTTCTCCATCAACATATAGATAAAATCACGTGCTTTATCATCAATGTGTTTTTCATAATATGGAGCCAGTGTGTTATCCAAATCAAACAGTACTGTATCATATTTATCTTTAAATTCATCAGGATTAAAATCACTGTAATGATCAATAATCTTATCAGGTGTAATAAATTTCAGCATGCTACAATTATAACATAAATCATCATAAACTATGGAGATACAGCTATAAAAAAGGCTAACAATCAACAATTATCATTAGCCTCAATCTATTATTTTCCTTCTTTTATCATATTGAGAAGACCTCCAGTTTTAATCATCTCAATCTGTTCGGTATTCAGATCATGTCTGATTGCAAATTCATATCCCTGAGTATGATTAATAACTTTTACATCTTTACCAACACTAATATTCTCTACATCAACAAATTCCAGTTCATCAAGAAGTGACAAACGGTCATAATCTTCGTTACATATAAACATAAATGGGATAATGCCATTATTAATCAGATTCTGTTTATGAATTCTGGCATAACTTTTGGCAACGATAGCTTCAATTCCAAGATACATCGGTGCTATGGCTGCATGTTCACGTGAGCTTCCCTGTCCATAATTCTCACCAGCGATAATAATACCATTTTTATGCTCAAGACAGCGATCATGGAATTTTTCATCAATTGTTCCAAAACAGAATTCAGATATTTTTTCAATATTGCTGCGATATGGTAAGGCTTTATTACCAGCTGGCATAATATGGTCAGTTGTAATATTATCACCAACCTTAATCATAATTTTATTATCGATTGG
>JAQXNC010000117.1 GCA_029097145.1 Bacillota bacterium | reverse complement strand
CATAAGTTTGTGCCTTTTTATCATAAAAAAAGTACAACCCATTGAATTGTACTTTAATTGGTTAAATGTTTTTAAGAAAATCCATAACACTATCTTTATATGGAATGCTTGGAATAGCACCATTCTTTGTGACTGAGAGGGCTGCGAAGGCATTGGCATATCTGACAGCTTCCATAAAGTCATGACTTTCAAGATAGGCAGAAATCAAAGCACCATTGAAACTGTCACCAGCTGCAGTTGTATCAACAGCTTCAACTTTAAATCCTTCGACAATCCTTGAATCGTTATCGTTATGAATGAGGGCACCTTTTGATCCCATAGTTACAATGACATGCATGTGATATCTGTCTTTTAAAAGTTCTGCAGCTTTTTGGATATCCTGAATAGTGTCGCAAGGCATCAAAGTTAAAGATGCCAGTTCGCTCTCATTTGGGGTTATCGCAAAGGTATTCATAAGAACTTCCTCAGGAATCTTTCTTGATGGGGCAGGATTTAAAAACAGAGGAATATTAAATTCTTTAGCTATTCTGGAAGTTTCAATCAGAACCTCATCATTAACCTCAAGCTGCATAATGATCGCATCTGCATTTTTAAAAGCTTCTTTCTGTTTGATGACATCTTCGCCATTTAGAGCATAATTAGCCCCATGGACAATAATAATACTGTTTTCATGATGACTGTTAACAGAGATAAAAGCAGTGCCGGTAGGAATATTTTCTTTTATTGTGATTCCGTTTGTATTGATATGATTATCACCTAAAAGATTCTTTAGATAAAAACCATTTTCATCATTACCTATAGCTCCAATAAAATATACTTCTTCATTATTTCTGGCTAAAGCTACAGCCTGATTAGCACCTTTGCCACCTGGATATTTATTAAAGTCGATTGCACTGATAGTTTCTCCAGGTTTAGCGAATTCTTCTACATTTGATACCAGATCCATATTAATAGATCCAACGACAATTATTTTAGACATATGACACCTCTTGTATAAATTCTAACATAAAAAAGAGCGTTATTAACGCCCTTATTTAGCTTCATGGTCACAATATACACAACGGTATACTTTCTTTGTCTTATCTACAAGTTTGAATTTATGAACTATTTCCTGTTCAACTGAAGTAATGCAGCGTGGATTCTTACAGATAATGACATTCTTGATTTCTTTTGGAAGTTCAAGATGAACCTTTTTGACAAGTTTAGAATCCAAAACGTGGTTGACTGTGATATTTGGATCAATATATCCTAACATATCAAAGTCAAGATTGATATCTTCATCGATTTTAATGATATCTTTCTTACCGTATTTGGTTGAGTTGACATTCTGGATTACCGCAACTGAACAGCTTAACTTATCAAGACCGAGCAGATGATAGATGCGCATACTTTCGCCAGCTTTAATATGATCTAATACAATACCATTATTTACACCATCAATATTCATTATATGTTCTCCTTTACTATTTAATACCTAATAAGAACAGAATCAGAGCCATTCTTATATGTTTACCGCATAATGCCTGGAAGAAATAGCAGGCACGTGGATCATCATCAACCTCAACAGAGATTTCGTTAACTCTTGGAAGTGGATGCAGGATTGCCAGATCTTCCTTGGCAGTCTTTAATTTATCAAGATTCAGAATATAGCTGTCTTTTAGACGGATATAATCAGCTTCATTAAAGAATCTTTCTCTTTGTACACGAGTCATATAGAGAATATCTAGTTCACTCATGGCATCTTCAAGACGGGTTACTTCTCTCCATTTAACACCAGCTTTATTCATTTCTTCCTTGATATAATCAGGAACTTTCAGTTCATCAGGTGAAATCAGAATAAATTCAATATTTTCATATCTCAGCATAGCTTCAATCAGTGAATGAACAGTACGTCCAAACTGTAAGTCACCACATAAACCAATAACCAGATTGTTTAAACGACCTTTTTTACGTTTAATAGTCAGTAAGTCAGTTAATGTTTGAGTTGGATGGAAATGACCACCATCACCACCATTGATAATTGGTACAGTAGTTCTTTCGGCAGCTACGATTGGAGCACCTTCTTTAGGATGACGCATTGCGATAATATCTGCATAACATCCTACAGTTCTAATGGTATCACTGACGCTTTCACCCTTAGCTGCAGAACTTGAGTTAGCACTTGAGAAACCTAAGACACTACCACCCAGTTCCAGCATAGCTGCTTCAAAACTCAGTCTTGTACGGGTACTTGGTTCAAAGAATAAAGTTGCCAGTTTCTTGTGAGCACAAATTTCGTTGTACATTTCAGGATGAGCGACAATATCATCAGCGATTTCGATCAGATGATCAATCTCAGCCAGTGACAAGTCAGTGATGTTGATTAAATTTCTTACGTTTGACATTGTTTGTTCCTCCATATATTTAATCTATACTAAAGACTGTATTACCTTGATAAACAGTTCTCATAATTTCTGATTTGACTTTCTCACCATTAAATGGTGTAGCCTTACCCATTGATACAAATTTCTCTGAGTCAATAACATATTCTTTTTCAAGATCGATGACTGTAAAATCAGCACTGTAGCCATCTTCGATATAAATCTCTTTAAGATTAAAGATTTTACGTGGGTTGACACTCATAAGTTTAACAAGTTCTTCAAGTGTTATGACACCTTTTAGAACCAGCTTTGTATACATGATGGAAAAGGCAGTTTCAAGACCGACTATTCCAAATGATGAACCCTTTAAACCTTTACTCTTTTCTTCTTTGGAATGTGGAGCGTGATCAGTTGCGATTACTTCAATCGTTCCATCTTTAATACCCTCAATAAGGGCGGCTCTATCTTCTTTTGAACGGATAGGGGGATTCATCTTAAAATATCCATCTTCCCTTAAGTCTTCATCACATAGTGTCAGATAATGTGGTGCTGTCTCAGCAGTTACTCTTAAACCTTTTTTCTTGGCTTCTCTGATTAATGCGACTGATTCCTTGGTTGAGACATGACAGATGTGATATTGAACACCTGTTTGCTTGGCAAGCTCAATATCCCTTTGAACATCAATCCATTCACTCTTTGAAGAGATGCCAGCATGACCATGTTGAAGGGCATATTCGCCTTCATGAATATATCCACCATTAATTAGTGATTCATCTTCACAATGAGCTACAATTGGTTTATTCAATTTTTTAGCTTCCAGCATTGCCTCTTTCATCAGTTCCTTTGACTGAACGCCTTTACCATCATCAGTAAACCCGATAACGTAATCCTGCATTTCGGCCATTTTTGAAAGTTCGCCTCGACCGCTTTGATTATCGGTGATAGTACCATACGGGATGACATCAATCAGGGCATCTTTTTTAATAATATCTAACTGTACATTCAGGTTCTCGAGATTAGATGGTACAGGTTTGAGATTTGGCATTGATGCGACCAGAGTATAGCCACCCTTGGCTGCAGCCATGGTTCCACTTCTGATTGTTTCCTTATATGAAAAACCAGGTTCACGCAGATGCACATGAACATCAGCTAAACCTGGTATAACATATTTATTATTGATATCAATGACAGAATCATAAAAACTGTCATCAAGACAAGAAAAGCGGATAATTCCGTCGATAACACCGAAATCTGCTCTTTTGAAGCCCGAAGAAGTATAGATGAAACCATTTCTGTAAAGTGTCTTCATGTAAAACTCCTTTCAAATTGTCATTAGTTTATCATAAACGTTGATTATCCGCAATATATATTCAAAATGTAAAAAAATGAAAATAATGTCCTTAGAGATTCCTGATCCTATAGAAGTATTTATCAACCAGTTTATCATTATGATCAGCACAGTTTTCATCCATGAAAGCCATATGACCATTATAGTAAACATCAGGTGTATAACCTTCCTTAACTAAGATTTCTACCATCTGAATTAATATAGCGTTTTGCAGATATACATTAGGAATAGTAGAAGTTGATCCAACCTTCATTGGGAAGTTTTCGATTTCAACAGCTGCATCACCAATCAGGGAACAGTTATCTAAAACGACATCAGCGACATCCTTTAACTTAACACCATCACGATGTTTAGTCTTAAGGAAGTTAGAGTATTCAACAGCAGTAATGGCGATAACTGGAATACCTTTCTCCTTGGCTCTTATAGCTGCATCAACAGGGGCGATATTATTACCTGAATTAGATATGATAATCATACAGTCATTAGGTGTAATACGATGATAGTCAACAATCAGCTTACCAATATCATAGGTATTCTCTACAAAATATGATTTGGTTATTTCCTGATTACCAGTAGCTGATGGTTCAAGTAAGGCACAATAGTTAGCAGGAGTAGCTGCTCTCCAGAAGGCATCATCAACCACCAGATGTGAATGTCCTGTACCAAAACCATAGATAATACCATTATTCTTGGTAGTATCTGCTAAGATTCTTGCAGCTTTCATGATGTTGTCTCTTTGGGTTTCTTCAACCTTTTTAACAACCTCTTCCATTGTCTTAAAATAGTTTAACCAGCTTTCCATGAGTTTAATCCTTTCTT
>JAQXNC010000116.1 GCA_029097145.1 Bacillota bacterium | reverse complement strand
AAATTGAATGAATATGGAATAGATGAAATAAAGGCAAAAAGAAAAACAAGTACTTTATTAGGTGGTGAAAAACAAAGAGTAGCGATTGTCAGATCAATACTTGTGAACAATGAAATTATTATCGCTGATGAGCCGACTGGTAATCTTGATAATGATTCTTCACTTTTTGTGGTACAGGAATTTAAAAAATTAGCCAAAGATCAAAACAAATGCGTAATTATGGTTACGCATAATCTTGAGATGGCAAAATACGCTGATAAAATAATTAGAATTGATAACTATAAATTACTATCTGAATGAAGCTCTTAGCAGCTTCTTTATTATTGAGAATATGATGTCTAATTATGATAGAATATTTGTATGTATCTTCTTGATGTATATGTAACTAATGCTTCGTTAAATATTAATCGTACATTTACCTATCTTTCTGACTATGAAGTTAAAAGAGGTGTAAGAGTTGATGTGCTTTTTAATAATAAGAAAACCATGGCATTTGTATATAATGTATCTTTTATAGAAAAGTCCAAAGAAGAACTTGAGTCAGAATGTGGATATAAATTAAATTATATTTTAAATGTTGTTGATGAAAAACCGATAATTTCTGAAGATCTTTTGGAACTGTCGCTTTGGCTGTCTAAAGTAACAATCAGTCCTTTCATTTCCTGTCTTAATGTTATGCTTCCGAAAACACTAAAAATTCGACACGAATATATCAAAAGCCGTAAGGAAACACGTATAAAAAAACATGATAATGCTGATATCAGTATGACCAAAAGACAACTTGAAGTCTATGATGAATTGGAAGATTGCATGTTGTATGGTGATGCCTTAAAAATTTCGCCATCAATCATAAAGAAACTTTTAGATTATGGTGTTATAGAGAAATATGAAGAAGATATTAAATATAATGAAACAGTTGTAGACAAAACTTCTTTTAATAAGTTAAATAAAGAGCAGTCTATGGCTTATGAAGGCATAATCAGCTCAGATAAATATGTCAATTTATTATATGGAGTTATGGGTAGTGGTAAAACTGAAGTTTATCTTCATTTAACAAGATATTATCTTACTTTAAATAAACAGGTTTTAATCCTGGTTCCTGAAATATCTTTGACTCCGCAGATGATAAAAAGAGTCAAACAGCGTTTTAATAATGTAGCTATTTATCATTCATATTTGAATGATAATGAGAAATATTATGAATATAATCGTGTGAAAAACAGAGAAGTTGATGTGGTTGTTGGGACAAGATCGGCAGTATTTTTACCATTTAGCAATCTTGGTATAATTATTATCGATGAGGAACATGATCATTCATATAAACAGGATAATGTGCCTTGTTATAACGCTAAGATGGTAGCTTTTAAAAGAGCTAAAGATTTTGATGCAAAAGTGGTATTAGCCAGCGCAACACCAACACTGGAAACTTATTCAAGAGCCTTAAGAGGCGATTATGGATTGTTTAAACTGAATAATCGTATTAATAATACTTTACCAGAGATTGAAGTTATTGATTTACAAGATGAAGTAAAAAAGGGTGGATCATATATTATATCTGAAGATTTGAAGAACGAAATAAGAAATGTCCTGAATTCAAACGAACAATCAATAATTATTTTAAATAGAAGGGGCTATTCCCCAGTAATTAAATGTGCTGATTGTGGATCGGTGTTAATGTGTAATGATTGTGATACTCCTTTAAATTACCACAAAGATGAAAACATCATGAAGTGTCATATATGTTCAAGAACTTATAAGGTTCCTGCCATGTGTCCAAGGTGTGGTTCAAAGAAGCTATTACACTATGGTTTTGGAACTAAAAGGGTTGTTGAATATTTAGAAGAATTGTTTCCAGATGCCAGAATAGGCAGAATGGACGCCGATAGTACAAGTACCAAAAATGGACATGAAATGATTCTTGAATCTTTTGAAAGGCATGAGATTGATATTCTGGTTGGAACACAGATGATTTCTAAAGGCCTTGATTATCCACTGGTAACCCTGGTTGGTATCTTAAATGCTGATAGTGGACTATTACATAGCGACTATAACTCTACTGAAAGTACTTTTGATTTACTGATGCAGTCATCGGGTAGAAGCGGTCGTTCTGTTAAAAACGGTAAAGTAATAATTCAGGCTTTTAATCCTGAACATTATGTTGTAGAAGCTGTCAAAAGACAGGATTATGAACTCTTTTTCAATACCGAGATGAATCTTAGAAAAAAAGCCATGTATCCACCATATGCACATATGATAGCCTTATATTTAAAAGACAGTAATCTTAAAAGACTTGAGGATTCTATAATAATACTTGATAAATTGACTGATAATACAGAATTTAAAAAGTATCGTCCAATGATGCTCAATCGTATAAGTGGTTTCAGCCGCTATCGTATATTGATAAAAGGAAAAGATCTTGCTAAGATGCTTATTGAAATTAATAATGTCGTTGAGAAATATTTAAATAATAAGAATGTATCTGTAATTAAAGTGGATGTAAATCCATTGTATCTGGAGTAAATATGCAAAGAAAAATAGCTTATGAAATACTGCTGGCTTCATTTAAAGATGGCCAGTATGCTAATCTTGGATTGAAGAATAGACTAAAAGAATTAAAACCTATACATAGAGGATTTGTTACTGAACTGGTTAATGGTGTTTTAAGAAACTACTATCTGCTTGAGTATCAGTTCAGGGATTATATTAAACAGGATACCAAAACCGAGTTAAAACTTCTGATGGCTATGTCAGTTTACGAAAGGTTTTATCTTGGTAAAGATGATTATGTGGCTGTAAATGAATATGTTAATCTGGCACAATCCAAAAGTGAGAAGAGTCTTTTAAATGCTGTACTTAGAAAAATTGATACTTTTAAAGAGGTTGATGAAAACAGTTTAGAAGATATTTCAATAAAATACTCATTACCATTATGGATAGTCAAAATGCTAAATAAGCAGTATGACGAAGAAATGTTCAGTTTTTTAATCAATGATTTGAAAGAAGAACCAGAAGTTTATTATCATCTGAACCATCATAAGGCCAATTATAGTGATTTAAATATCGATGGCATTAATAGGATTGATGAGGATATATTTTCATCTTCACATTCTCTTGTTAATGAGAAGAGTTTTAAAGAAGGACTATATTACGTTCAGGATTATAACAGCTCAAAGATAGTTAAAATGCTGGATTTGAAACCTGAATCAGTCTTTCTTGATGTATGTAGTGCACCTGGATCTAAACTGTTTAATGCATTAGATGTTGTTAAAGGTGAAAATGCTTATGCCAATGATCTTCATGTGCACCGTATAAATCTCATTAAATCAAAAGCCAGACAACTCGGATTTGAAGATATTCACTATCTCAATGAAAATGCGACAAAAGGTTTTATTGAGTATCAGAACTTCTTTGATCGAATTCTTTTGGATGTCCCATGTTCTGGACTTGGTGTTTTAAAACGTAAGCCAGATTTAAGATATCATATCAAACCTGAAGATATTGATGATATCGTTAAATTACAGGAAATGATCCTAGATAATACTGCTAAACTTTTAAAGGTTTCAGGTATTATGGTATATTCGACATGTACAATTAACACCAAAGAAAACCGTAAACAGGTTGATAAATTTTTGAGTAAACATCCAGAATTTATTCTGATTGAAGATAAAATGTTAATGGAAAGAAAAGATAGTGACCGTTTTTATGCGGCTAAACTATTAAAACTTAAATAAATAACTTATAATATTACTTATGAAAAGAATATATGATTACGATTTAAAAGACCTGGAAGAATATGTTGTTTCAAAAGGTTATAAAAAATATAAAGCTAAGCAGATTTATCATTGGCTGTATAAAAAAAGAGTATCATCTTTTGATGAAATGACAGATTTATCTAAAGATTTCATTACTGAACTTAAGGATGAATTTATTATTGAAAATCTGACACTTGTGACATCTCAGGTATCAAAAGATGGAACTACAAAGTATCTGTTCTCACTTACTGATGGTTCACTTATCGAAAGTGTTCTGATGGTATTTGATTATGGATACAGTGCCTGTATTACTACCCAGATTGGCTGTAATATGGGGTGTACATTCTGTGCTAGTGGATTATTAAAAAAAGTCCGTGATTTAAGCGCAGGAGAAATACTGAATCAGATAGTATATATCCAAAAAGAACTTGATAAAAAGGGTGAAAGACTGGCTAATATTGTTGTGATGGGTACAGGTGAACCATTTGATAATTATGATAATGTTATGAAAGCATTATCAATTATTAATGATCCATTAGGTATTGAAATTGGTGCCAGACATATATCGGTATCGACATGTGGCGTAATACCAGGAATTAAGCGTTTTTCAAAAGAAAAAGTTCAGTATAACCTGGCTATTTCATTACATGCATCAAATGATGAACTGCGTTCGAGACTTATGCCAATTAATAATGCTTATCATTTATCTGAACTTATGTCGACACTAAAAGAATATTCAAAAGAGAATAATCGTCGTTTAACATTTGAATATTTACTTCTTGATGGTATAAATGATACTGAAAAGAATGCTGATGAATTAAAGGAACTTCTTAAAGGGATGAATGCCTATATTAATCTGATACCATATAATAATGTCAAGGAAAAAGATTATCATACATCCAGTGAAAAGAAGGCTTTAATGTTTTATGATATGTTAAAAAAGAGAGGTGTTTCTGTTACTTTAAGACAGAAAAAAGGCGATGATATTGATGCTGCATGTGGACAGCTTAGAGCTAATTATAGCAAAGGGAATTAAATGGAATTTTTTAGTTTAACTGATATTGGACTTGTTAGAAAAAAGAATCAGGACAGCTACATTACTGTTTATAATGAGAACCATGATTTGCTGGTTCTTGTTTGTGATGGCATTGGTGGTCATAAAGCTGGCGAAGTTGCTTCGAGTGAAATAGTAAAATATTTTGGCGAAGTCTTTTCTTCACACAAAGGTTTTAGAGATGATGAAGATGTTATCACATATCTGAAGTATCATGTCAGGGTAGCTTCTAATATAGTTTATAAAATGTCTTTAGAAAATAGTGAATATGAAGGAATGGGCACTACTATTACCGGCATATTAATATCGTCTATTGGATCATATGTTGTTAATGCAGGTGATTCAAGAGTCTATGGTTATGGTAATCATGAACTTCATCAATTAACAAAAGATCATACCTACGTCAATGAATTAATTGATAGATGTATTATTACACCAGAGCAGGCTAAAACTCATCCAAAGAGACATTATCTGACCAGATTTCTTGGCGTTTATGAAGATGCTAGTTGTGATGCATATAAAGTATCAGGTTTTAATGAATATTATCTTGTATGTTCTGATGGTCTACATGGATATGTCCCTTATGAATTTATAAAAAAGACTATTGAAGATCGTAATATGTCACTTATCAGTAAAACGACAACTCTTCTAAAAAAGGCAATAAGTGAGGGTGGATATGATAATATTACTCTGGTATTGATAAATATGACAGGTGGTAATAAACATGAGTGAAAAACAGTTATTATCAAATAGATACCTGCTTGTAAAACATATAGGCAAGGGTGGAATGGCTAATGTTTACATTGCAGTTGACACCGTACTAAAGCGTGAAGTTGCGGTCAAAATCCTTAAAGGTGATTTGTCTAATGATGAACTGGCTTTAGAAAGATTCAGAAGAGAAGCTAATGCATCTACAAGACTTTCGCATCCGAATATTGTCGATATTTACGATGTAGGAGATGATGGTTTAAACCATTATATTGTAATGGAGTATATTAAGGGACCAACCCTAAAACAGCTTATAAATAAAAGGGGACCACTTAACTATAAAGAAGCTTTGATGATGATGAAACAATTGTGTTCTGCAATCATGGAAGCACATAGAAACGGAATTATTCATCGAGATATTAAATCTCAGAATGTTCTTATTAAAGATGATGGCACTGTTAAGGTAGTGGATTTTGGTATTGCTCTTGCAAATAATGCTATGCAGATAACAAGCGAAGATTCTGTTCTTGGTTCTGTGCATTATATGGCTCCGGAAATTGCCAAGGGTGAAGTTGCAAATATGCAAAGTGATATATATTCACTTGGTATTGTTTTTTATGAGATGTTGACTGGTAGTTTACCTTTTAATGGTGATGGTGCAGTACAGGTTGTACTTAACTGTATTAAGACTCCAATGCCATCGGTATGTTCATATGATCATAATATACCACAGTCAATTGAAAATATAATTCTTAAGGCTACAGCTAAGAATCCTTTAAATCGTTATCAGAATGTTGCAATGATGTTAAAGGATATTAACGAATGTCTAAATGAGAAGCACCTGGGTGATAAAAAGATTAAATTTGAATACAGCGAAGATATCAGTGTAAAGAAAGAAACTGTTAATTCGACAAAAACAGATAAAAAGAAAAAAATAGATTTTAGTAACTATCTGAGTGTTGTAGTGTTAATTCTATTAGCTGTTGCTTCGATTGGGATTACTGTATTCTTCCTTTATATGAGTGGTATCATCGGATTTGGAGCTAAAGAAGTAATTGTTCCAGATATTATAAACAGGCGTGTTCTTGAAGCGTCTGATATTCTTGATGAAAGTGGTCTGATACTTGATTTAAATTCAATTCAACGAGAGATGACTAAAGATACTGAAGCAGGATTAATTATCCGTGTAGAACCAGATGTTGGTACAACAGTTGAAACAGGAAGCACTGTTAAAGTCGTAGTGTCTGATGGAATTTCAGAAGTGATGGATGACTATGTTGGACAGAATATTGAAGATGTCAGAAACATTCTTTCAAAATATCCAAATCTGAGAGTTGTAGCTGAAGCGGTTGGAGATGCTGCTGAGCCAGGTACGATAATTTCTCAAAGCGGAATTGAAGCTATGCAGGAATTTGATCCAGCAAAGAATAATACTATATATTTTAAATACAGTGAATATCAGTCTTATATTATTCCTTTTGAACTCATAGGTATGAATCTTAATGATGCCAAATATCTACTTGATTCTATGAATATTACTTATGTAGTTGAAAGAACTGATATTAATTCTTTAGGTCTTAGTGATGAGGAAAAAGCTAAATTTGAATCTATGGATGTTGTGAAAGTTAATCCTGAAACTGGTACCTCATATATGCAGATGAATGATTCGTTTGTTACTTTATATTATGTGGAGTAAGTAATGAATAAAGCGTTAATTATAAAAATTATTTCATCAGAATATACAATTCTTCTAGAAGATAGAAGTATTCAGAAAGCTATTCTGGCTGGAAAGATGCGGCTTGACAGACATCCGGTTGTTGGAGATTATGTGGAATATATTACTTCTGATAATAAATATGTTATTCAGAATATTCTTGAACGCCGAAATTACCTGATTCGGCCAAATCTTGCCAATATTGATAATGCGATTATCATGATGTCTACTAAAGATCCATCTTTTAGTTATGAACTTGTGAATCGTCTTATAATGCTGATTGAGTATGCTGATATTAGACCGATTATCTGCATATCTAAAGCTGATCTTGGTGATAATCAAGAAATAGAAGAGATTAAGACATATTATGAAACAATGAATTATGATGTCATTATTTCTGATATAAGTAATGATTTTAGAAATCTCGAAGGAATACTGGAAGATAAGATTACAGTCCTGTGTGGTCAAAGTGGTGTTGGCAAATCATCTCTTTTAAATAAACTACAACCAGAACTTAATCTTAAAACAAACGAGATTTCTAGAGCTTTAAATCGTGGTAAACATACTACAAGGCATGTTGAATTATTTGAGATATACGGCGGATATATAGCTGATACACCGGGTTTCTCATCTCTTGATTTAACCCAGGTTGATAAAGATTTACTTGCATCTAAAATAAGTGTATTTAAACCTTATATAGGAGAATGCCGTTTCAATAACTGTATGCATATCAATGAACCTGACTGCAAAGTTAAAGAAGCTGTTGGTAAAGGAAAGATAAAGCAATCTTTCCATAAAACATACAAAGACATTATTGAATTTATTATATCGGAGAATCTAAAGGGTAACCGTCATCGAACATTAAAATAGGGGGATATATGATTGTTTCTGCTTCACTTTTAGCTTTTAATTTTACAAATCTTTCAAAAGATTTTGAAACCATAAATAACTTGGTTGAATGGTTACATTATGATGTTATGGATGGAAATTTCGTACCTAATATTTCTTTTGGACCATCAATACTTAAAGATGTTAAAAAAATATCTCCATTATTCATGGATGTTCATTTAATGGTTACTGATCCTGATTACTATACAGACGTTTTTTATCAAGCTGGTGCTGATTTAATTACATTTCATTTTGAAGCTACAAAAGGTATTGATGAATCTTTAAGACTAATTAGAAAAATCAAGAGTCTTGGCATTCAATCTGGAATCAGTATTAAGCCAAAAACAAAACCAGAAGAAATTGAGCCTTTGTTAAAAGAAGTTGATTTAGTGCTAGTGATGAGTGTTGAACCTGGTTTTGGCGGCCAGAGTTTTCTTGAAAGTGCATATAACAAGGTTAAATATCTAAAGAATTATAAAGATATACATCATTTAAATTATTACATAGAGGTTGATGGTGGTGTTAATGATGTCACTGGACCTAAACTTCTTGAAATAGGGACAGATGTACTTGTTACTGGAAGTTATCTTATGAAGGGCAATCCTGAAGATAATCTAAAGAAACTGAATAAATAAATAGATGTGGTTAA
>JAQXNC010000115.1 GCA_029097145.1 Bacillota bacterium | reverse complement strand
AGTAATCATCACCTGTAGACTTACGGTTTGTATCGTACTTCAATTCAGCCCATTCTGGCTTAACAGTGATTTCAACTAAACCATCTTTACCAGAATCGATTGCCTTGTAGTTTAACTGTACAATTTCATCACCCTTCTTAGAGTATGATTTCTTTGCCATATACTTCATTAATTCAACAGCTTTGTCATAAGGCATAATCTGTTCATTTAATGCGAAGAATGCAGACTGAAGAATTGTATTAGTTCTTCTACCCATACCGATGTTTCTAGCAATCTCAGTTGCATCGATAATATAGAACTTAGCATGTTTCTTAGCTAAACCTGCAAGCATTCTATTAGGAAGATGAGATTCGATTTCATCCTTAGAGAATGTAGTATTTAATAAGAATGTACCGCCATCTTTTAAAGATCTAACCATATCATACTTGAAGCAGTATGCATCAAGTGAACAAGATACGAAGTCAGCGTTATCAACATAATAAGTAGAACGGATTGGTGATGGACCAAATCTTAAGTGAGAACGTGTAACACCACCAGCCTTCTTAGAGTCATACTGGAAATAAGCCTGTGCATACTGATCGGTATTATCACCAATAATCTTAATTGAAGACTTGTTTGCAGATACTGTACCATCACTACCTAAACCATAGAATAGACATGTAGTATAGTCTGCCTTGTTGTGGAAGTTAGGATCTACATCTAAGCTTAAGTGTGTAACATCATCTTCAACACCGATTGTAAATTCTTCCTTCATCTTATCTTTAGCAAGTTCATCATAAACAGCCTTAATCTGGTTAGGAGCTGTATCACGAGAACTTAAACCATAACGTCCACCGATAATTTCGATTTCAGTATCATGTAAAGCATTTAATACATCAAGATATAATGGTTCTCTAGCACCAACTTCTTTAGTTCTGTCTAAAACTGCAATTTTCTTAACAGTTGCAGGAATAACAGCTTTTAAATACTTAGTTGAGAATGGTCTGTATAAGTGAACTTTAATTAAACCAACCTTTTCACCCATTTCAACTAAAGTATCGATAGTTTCTTTAATTGTTTCAGTTACTGAACCCATTGCAACGATAACGCGTTCTGCATCTGATGCACCATAATAAGTAAATGGAGCATAAGTTCTTCCTGTGTGTTCGCTAATCTTCTGCATATAATCATTAACGATATCAGGAATAGCTTCGTAGAATTTATTCTGAGCTTCTCTAGCTGCGAAATAAATATCATCATTTTCAGCACCACCACGTGTAACTGGATTTGTGTGTGGATTTAAAGCTCTAGCCTTAAAGTTATTTACAGCTTCCATATCTACAAGGCTCTTTAAGAAATCCTGATCCATTACTTCAATCTTCTGAATTTCGTGAGATGTTCTAAAACCATCAAAGAAATGAATAAATGGTAAAGATCCCTTAATTGCAGATAAATGCGCAACACCTGCCAAGTCCATACATTCCTGAACAGAATGAGATACCAGCATACATGCACCAGTCTGACGGCAAGCATAAATATCCTGGTGATCACCAAAGATTGATAATGCACGTCCAGCTAACGCTCTTGCTGCAACATGGATTACACCTGGTAATAATTCACCAGCCATCTTGTAGATGTTTGGAATCATCAGTAGTAAACCCTGAGATGCAGTGAAAGTAGAAGCTAATGTTCCACCCTGTAATGCACCATGAACAGCACCTGCGGCACCACCTTCTGATTGCATTTCAACAACTTTTACAACTTCGTCAAAAATATTCTTGCGGCCCTGTGAAGCCCAAGCATCAATAACTTCAGCCATTGGAGATGAAGGAGTTATTGGATAAATTCCGGCAACTTCTGTAAAAGCATAGGCGCAATGGGCGGTAGCGTTATTACCATCCATTGACATAAATGTTTTAGTCATAGTTATCCTCCTAAATTTTGCCCTTATATTATAACTCAATATGAACTATAATTCCATACAATGAAACAATTTAACTACAAAATTATGTAAATAAAAATAACCGATTTTCTCGGTTATTTACTATATATTTTTTTATCAAATAAGGGTTTCAAACCAATATATTTCGGTCTTAAATGAGCAGGATACTGGTAGAGATCATACCCTGGCATTTCGTTACATTCAACGACACAAGGGCCACTTTTACTCAAGGCTATATCCCATCCACAATACCCTATTTCAGGCGTAACAAGCGCCATTTCCTTAACTAATTCATGAACTTCTTTCATCATTGGTACTTTAAAACCAATAATATCTACACCAGAATAAGGATGTTTATTGTATTCGTTTCCATCTTTATCACAGGCAGGTCGACTAATACAATTATCGTCATCAATAATTGTAAATATGCCTCCATGATTAAAGTTATCAATACTACCACCATTACCCATTCTTAAACACTGGAAAAGGATAGAAACTTCTCCATCATTATTGCATGTAACAACTCTGATCGTGTTTATGGCTTTATTGTATAAACGATTTAATTCTTCACATTGATCAATCAGTTCTTCGAGCAGATACTGTTTATTATCACATAATTTTTTATACAGATTATCAATCGAATAATCTGCAGAATCTATCACTTCAATTCCAACGCCACATAGTTCATCACAAGGCTTTGCAATAAATTTTGTATGTTCTGAAATAAAAGTCAAATATTCATTATACGTTCCATTTCGTAAATCAATATAATCTCTTTTAATATAATTCTTATATGTCTTTAAGAAAGTCGGCTTATCTTCCATGACATAATAATAAGCAGGATTATTCATTTTCTTACAGTAATTATTAGAAATAGTTCTGGTAATATATGTTGATCTTTGTTCTTCATTAAGATTCTCAAAGCCAAAACAGTAATAATCCATGTATCCTGATCCGTACTTACGTGAACATCTGATAATATCGATTAAAATAAACAGCATAGATTTTGAAGAACGTTTAGATATCTTTTTTAGTATATTAAACATTCTTCGATAATCGAGTTGCATTAAGCGTTTTAAATAGTACATTTTCTGCCTCTTTGTGTATTTCTATTAGATATACATTCGCAATCACTTAGATAATCAGCACTTTATCGTCCTCATTATCAAATTCTCTAAATTTAACTTTTATTACTTCCTTTTCACTTGTTGGTATATTTTTGCCAACAAAATCAGCCTTAATAGGAAGTTCGCGATGTCCTCTATCAACAAGTACTGCAAGTTCAATCATTTTAGCTCTTCCATAATGCATAATGCCATCCATTGCAGCTCTTACGGTACGACCTCGATATAATACATCATCTGTTAGTATTACAATTTTATCTGTAAAATCAATAGCGATTTCTTCAATGTTATGAACTCCATCCATAACATCATCACGCCAATAAGAGAAGTCAATCGATATACAAGGTACATCAACACCTTCTATTTCTTTAATATTCTCCTGAAGTCTTTTCGCAATTGCTTCGCCTCTTGTTTTTATACCAACAAGTATGACATTTTCAACACCTTTATTCTTTTCGATAATTTCATGTGATATACGTTTTAAGGAACGCTTTATCATCAATTCATCCATCAGTATTTTCATTGTTCCGCATATCCTTTACTTATTATAACAACAACCTTTGAAGACAGCGGATACTCACCACTATCATAGCTTGATCCATTTACAGTAATGGAAATAATAGCACCTGCAACCTTTCCAGCTGATTCTTCTTCGTAAATTTCCAAGTTAAACATACCTAATCTGTTTTGAACATTAGTTTTAGTACCACTTAGTGATAGAGGATCAGTCTGATATACATCATAATTTCCATCTATAAATCCTTTTGGTTCTTCTGGTTTTTGACCCTTTCTGGCATATAATTCAACAGTTGTGCCATTCTTTACTCTTGTTCCAGGTTCAACACTCTGTTTATACACATCGCCATAACTTGTTCCTTCTGTATAATCATTATCAATAACAACTACATAATTTACATTATTTGAACTGAAATTGCTCTGTTTATTCTGATTAATATAGTTTTCAACAGTCGCTAAAGCGCCAAGCGATAACTTACAACTTAAGGTTTTACCAGATACAGAACAGTTATACAAAATACCTCTTGAAACAGTGTCAGAATACTCTTCAGTAACATTTAAGGAGATGCCGGCTTTCTGAGCATTGGCAGTCGCAATAATTGAATCAGCAGATGATTTAGACTTACCTTCAAAATTACCTGCATCAAGATTATATTTACCTAAAGATAATGTATATTCAATCGTTGTGCTAATCTTTACTTCGCCACTTGTATGCGAATAAATATTTCCTGATGCGATTGTATCGCTGTAGTATGAACCAACTTTCGAAGTTTTCATATTCAACTCTTTAATATAAGCCAAAAAGTCTTTTTCTGAAACTCCGACTTTATTATCAACTTTAACCAGCACTGAATCTGGATCTTTACCTTTAGAAATATATATAGTAATAACAGCATTTTTTTCTACTATAGTTCCAGGTTTAGGATCACTTTTAATAATAAGATCTTCTTTTATGTTATCGTCGTATACATAAACAGGTTTAATGTATACTCCATTATCATCACTCCATTTATCAGCGTATTCAAATGTTTTTCCACTTAAATCTTCTACAGTAATACCTTTGCCGCTCGATACCTGAAGACTGATTGAAGAACCACCTTTTATTACTTCGTTCGCCTTTATACTCTGATATATAATCTTTCCTTCTGCGTGTGTATCAGAAAATACATAACTGATTTTCATGGAAATAGAATTGGCATTACCCCAAGCTTTAGCGTTAGCTACAGAATATGTTGAAAAATCTGGTACAGTAATTTCAATATTTTTTGTATCTTCTCCTATTGATAATGTAACCATAATCACATCGTTTCTCTTTGCCTTTTCAGATACGTTAATTTTAATTACAGTATCTTTAGGAAGCTCACTTATCTCATATTCATAAGTTACATCATTGAATTTATTCTCATCAAAGAACTTTTCAATTTGATTCTTGGTGTATTTCTCAGTAACAAAATCTGGCAATGAAATCTCAAGATTTGGATCAGCACCATTGGATAAAACAATTTGAACTTTATCTTCACTTGTAATTGTTTCACCAGCCATAACACTCTGCGAAATAACTTTGTCTTTCTGAATAGTTTCTGAATATTCTCTTGAAAACATTAAATTCTCTTTATTACCAAATTCTTTATTAAACCATTCTACTATTTCACTTTGTGTGAGATTACTGAAATCAATAATCTCTACCTTGGTATTTCCAAACATTCCTTTAGTTACAATAAGAATAATAATTGCACAGATAATAATAAACGCAATAATTAGTCCAAGTATTGTATTGTTTGCTAACAAACGTTTTAACTTTTTCATTAATTGCCCTCTTTTGTTTCTACATACAGTTTAATGGTATTTCTAACCTTATCTACTTTTAATGAATATATTCTATCATCATTTTCATATGGTTCATACGTTTTAACCTGACGATCTATCAAAGAAATAATGTCATAATAATTTTCTTCATCAGTAACACTAATTCCAACTTTGATTTCATATATGCCAGGTTTTAAATCTTTGAGATCATACGATGTGCTGAAACATATATTATCTAGCGATCTTTTTGATTCAAATATCTCAGTGTAATTATACTTACATGCAGTTGTACTGTTTCCGATATCAATCAGATTTCCATCATTCGATACAAGATATAAATTATAATTCGGCATATTCTCAGCTGAGAAATTGACATAATAAATCCACGCATAACCATCAATATTCAACTTACCGTTTTTCAAATTAAGAGCAGTATATGAAACAATCGAATTTCTTATACTAGGCTTATTTATTAAACTATAATCGAAAACCTTAGACTCTACATCTAGTTCTATGCGATACGAATATAGTGGGTTTGTTGTGATTTTATAAGTAACATCACCATAATCATCAAATACCAATGAATAATCTGAATTTGTTGTTCTGAGATTTATTTTTGATATATTATTATCGTTATTTACAACAACCACAAATCGATATGTTCCCTTTATAAGATTAGATAAATCAATCTTTCCTTCAAAACTTGTATACTTATAATCAAAACCATCATTTAAGCTGAAAGAACCAGAATCCTTAACCGATAGTGCGTACTCTTTAATGATTTCGTCAGATTCTATTTCTATGACTTGTAACTTGTAGCTTATTTTAGTTAAATCAGAATAATTTTGTGATGTTCTAAAAGCTTTTCCTTTAATAGTTAACAAGTTATCAACAAGTTTTAATTCACTAATTGCTGAAATATTCGTGCTTGATGCGTTATCATATTTGGTCTTATTAATTGTAATACCATCCGTATTGCTTTGAATTATATATTTGTAACCATTAATTATAATTGTCTCTATTTTAATTTCACTATTTAATACTGCTTCAGAATTAAACTTAGAATACTTGCTGTATGATGTTTTTATTTTAAGATTATAAGTTCCTTCATTTAATGAACTTAAATCAAGACTTGCTGCATAACCAGTTACTCCATCTTCAGTCTTAGAAACAGTACTATATTCTTTTTTATTAGCACTATCATAAACAGTAATTATATTTGTGATTGTATTTTCTTCATCTACAACTATACCTGGCATATATGCATCACCGCTGATATAAAGCTTGTCATTATCCCATGACATATCTTTAATATTAGCCACATATTCTCCAGTAGGTTTTATATCAATAATATCACTGCGATTCAATGAAACCAGCACATCTGTAGCGATATAGGCAACACTATTTGTATATGAATACTCAACACGTTGTTTTAATGTATTTTCTCTAACAATTACCTTACCATCATCTGCTATTGGATTAGTTGACTGGACTTTAGTAAAATTACCATCTTCGCCTAAATTAATCACGATGAAATTTTCCTGGTAGTATGGCCCATATTGTGAAGTGTATAAAACGCTAGAATCTTTATTCGCTTCTTTCTTAAAATCTACATCAAATTTATTTATCAGTGACAATGAATAAAAATCAGTGTCTTTTAAATCACCATTACCGGATATGTATCGATCTATCTGATAAGCTATCGATGAAATCTTCATTCCCCAATAAGGATCTGAAGCATATTTAACATTCAAACCAGATCCTTTATTACCAAGACTGCTGCCAAAAAAACGTGGATCGGTTATATCGAGATACAGCCTTAGATTATATCCAGCATGATCAAAAACACAGTCCTGTACAGTACTAAAAGACGCAGCCTGATTTGGATCTCCGTCAATTGCATTCCAACCAAAAAGATTATTTCTGGTTCTGGCATAATATGAAGTACCCCACGCACTTTCATGAGCTGCCATTGCATAAAGCAGTAGCGCATTAATACCATACTTATCCTGTGCTTCAATAAATATAGCACCGGCATCTTTGATAACCGAAATATCTGAATTTGATATCGCTTTAAACGCCTTATTTAAATCATCTGATGTAAGATTTGTCTTTGATCTTAAAGGTAAAAACTGAAAATATGGATAATAGGTAACTGCAATATTCTTATAATCGGCTGTAGTATAAAAATCGTAGCCATTATTTGAATAGTATTTCGCACCTGTAGTCATTTCATCTGGAGCCAATCCCAAAACAATATTGAATTCTTCATCCAGTTTATTGACATTTTCAGGTTTACAATAAGAGCGATGATAAGTATATACAAGTTCTCTTCGATTATTGTTTTCAACAACACTATAATAATTGCGACGAACAATAACTAAAAAAGGTTGTTCATTTAACGATGATTTATCATTACCGCCTAAATAAATCGGTAACTGTTTATCGATGAATTTTGAAGGAACCAAATCAGTATATTCAAGATCTGTATATCCTTCAAAACCGTTGATATATACTTTAATAAGTCCACCGTTGACCGAAGGGTAATACCTGTCTGTATCAATATAATTCATTTCATAGTGATTAGCTATATAGGTTTGTTTATAACCCTGATACGGATCGCGTATATCTGAATGCTGATAAATGCTTAATGTTGAAGTATTATCTTTATTTCTTGCTGGATAAGAATATGCATTACCACTGACCATAGCTACAATTTTTGTTGGAGACAGAGACGAACTATGTCTTACAACATGATCGCCACCAAGTTCATTCATCTTATTTTTGGCATCACTAAAATTTGCATAACATGCAACTTTAGTAAATTTACCATCATCAGTAATATAAGATACTTCATATTCATTTCCACAATCGAAAGAATAATATTCCTCAGCACTAACTGAATAGTTCTTACCATTTAACGCGATGATTGGTAATAGTATAAATAATGCAATCAGTAGTATACAAATCTTCTTCATTACTTAAGCTCCGTTTTAATTGACAAGTAATTCTCGCTGTTAGAGAATTTCAGTTTTAGAGTTCCATTATAGGAAATGCTAGATCCTTCTGGTTTATACATCTCGAAGAATAAAGCTCCACGATCCCCTTCTTTAACCTTCTTTGAAATCAGATTATTTATCTTCATTGAAGTTATAGATGCATCAAGAGCATGTACTTCTTCACTAGAATCATTTGCTATAAATATAGCATCCTCTAATATAAGTTCTTTATTACTCAATGAATTAATATCTAATACAAAGGTATAAATTTTAACTGTAGATGGATAGTTGTATTCATTTCCATTCTGATAGAAACTGTTTTCTATGTAGGCATTTGTTATTGTGATACTATAATCTTCTGTAGATATAGCCGAATCATCACCAGTATGATATTGAAGATCACTAATATCTCCAATATTTTTTGTTAAATCAAAGATGATTTCGTTTTTTCCAACTGCATCATATAAAGTCAATGACTTTTTTGTTTTATCAGAAACTGGGATAAAAATACTAAAAATTTCTGAATTTTTATCTGATTTAATCTGATAGTTAATGTTTCGTGCCCCAAGATAAATCTCTTTACTTTCTAACGTATTAGCATACTTTTCATAATCAGTAATTTTTACAGTTTTTTCATCGGTATATAGTGAACCAAGTGAATAATTAATTGATTCTATATCCTTAAAACGTAATCGAGCAACAATAAAGTTAAAATCGACTTCTTCCGGTTTATATACTGTGTAATCAATAAGGTCAATACTGAATTCCTTGATTTCTTCAGTTGCAACAGGGTTATCTGTTGGGTTAATATCATTAACTTCTGATCTTTTGAAAAAACTTAAACCAAAATTAGTCAATGAATACACAAGAAAAATCACTGCAGCCAGCCCTAAAATCAGCATTATAATTCTGTCATATCTGATCTTTCTTTTCATTTAACCCTCCACGTTAGTCAATGCCATTAGGATTCATAACCGTGAAACGGTATGAATCTTCACACATTTTCTCAATATCATATTCAACTTCGAATCCTAAAAGTTCTTTAGCTTTTTTTGTATCAGCATAGCAAGTCGCAATATCACCTGGACGGCGTTCAAGAATCTTATATGGTAATTCTTTGCCACATGCCTTTTCATAAGCATGTAATACTTCTAAGACTGAATAACCTTTACCAGATCCAACATTAATAACTTCTGCACCTTTATGAGCTACAGCATATTCGATAGCTAAAACATGAGCTCTTGCTAAATCAACTACATGAATATAGTCTCTAACTCCTGTACCATCAACAGTTGGATAATCATTTCCAAATACTCTTAAATATTCGAGCTCACCGCTTGCTACTTTAGCAATATATGGAACTAAATTATTAGGTATTCCATTAGGCACTTCCCCAAGCAATCCAGATTCATGCGCACCAATTGGATTAAAATATCTTAACAGAACACAAGAAATATCATGATTTGCATTAGCGAAATCAGTAAGAATGATTTCATTAAATTTCTTTGTTGTACCATATGGGTTGGTTGTAGTTCCTAAACCATAAGATTCTTTAAAAGGGACCTCAAAATCATCACCATAAACTGTTGCGCTAGATGAGAAAACGATATTGTTGCAGCCAAATTCCTGCATCATTTCATATAAATTAAGTGAACCAGCAATATTATTCTGATAATAAGTCAAAGGAATACTCACCGACTCACCTACTGCTTTGTAACCAGCGAAGTGAATAATGGCATCAAACTTATTGCCTTCAAAAACCTTTTTCAAATTTGTCTTATCAAGAATATCAACATTATAGAATTCAGGGCAATAACCAGTAATCTTTTCAATTCTCTTTATTACATTTACATTTGAATTATAAAGGTTATCAAGCAATACAACATCATGACCTTTTTTAATTAATTCAACAGCAGTATGAGAACCAATATAACCTGTTCCACCAGTAACTAAAATTTTCATTTTTTTCTCCTTTTTTAAAACAGACGTAATATATCCTGCATAGTAGCAAACAACATCAGTCCAAGTAATAAAACCATACTTGCTGACATCATAATATTAATATACTTTTCTTCAAGCGGTTTACCTATTATCTTTTCAATCAGTGCTATAACTACTCTTCCCCCATCAAGAATCGGTAATGGTAAAGCATTAAATACACCTACATTCAGTGAAATTACTGCAATCATTAATAAATATGATTCAATCCCCATATTTACAGCTTCGCTTGTAGCCTGGTATATACCTACTGGTCCACTTAGATTATTTAAACCAATACCTCTAAATAACTGTGACAGTGAGAACAGTATTGTCTTTAAGACACTATACAAATAATCAGCACCTATGAATATAAAATTTCCTAGATTAACATCTACAATATTGTACCCTTGAGACGATATTCCTAACATATATCTGTCTTCATCAATATTATATTCAGGAATAACTGTGAAAGTAAGTTCTGAAGTATTACGTTTTACAGTCACAACAATCTCCTTATCTTCATTACCATACATAAACAGTGATATATCATCAAAACTATCGGGCTTAATTGATGTATTTAAATCAGGATATTCCAGTTTTACTATTTCATCACCAGCCCTGAGCCCAGCTTCATAAGCTGGATAATTCTCCCAGACATCACTTAAAACAGTTCCATTTGCATATGCATATCTTCCTACAGAAAGAAATACAAATGAAGATATCAAAAGAGCAAGAACAATATTCATCATAATTCCTGCAAGCATGATAATTATGCGTTTATATGTACTAATTCCTGGTAAAGTTCTTTCAAAAGGCACTTTTACATCCACACTTGTCTCAAGCGCATTATCAGTATCGCCTGCCATCGCAACAAAACCACCAATAGGAATCATTCTTAATGAATATGTAGTCTCTTTAAACTTTTTCTTAAAAAGCAGAGGACCCATACCCATCGAGAATTCATGGCAATATACATTAAATATCTTCGCTGCAATCAAATGTCCAAATTCATGAATAACAATGATTACAGACAGTAACAAAATAAACAAAACTAAAACCATAGTAACCTCTTACCTTTTCAATTATATCACAAACATATAATTTATATATTATTATCTAAATTAAAAGAACGCTCCCATACAATGTCAGGTGTTTGTAAAACAGTTTCAGTCCCGGCAGTAATGTCTGCCTGGACTTTTCTTGCATATATTGAAGCCGTATGATATGATGAAGCAATCCGATAAACTTGAATTTGAGGAGAGAAATTATGATTATTAAAGACATCGAATATAAACTCAAGGATGGAAGGAATGCATTGATTCGTAGTCCGCAGGATGAAGATATTCAAGGGATGTTAGAGTATCTCTATATTTCAGCAGGTGAAACGGACTTCATTTTACGCTATCCTGAGGAGTGCAACAAATATACAGTAGAAGGCGAAAAGGCATTGTTTGATAGAGTAAACAAATCTGACAACGAAGCTATGCTTGTATGTTTGGTTGAGGGAAAAGTTGCTGGAAATTGCCAAATTACATGGAACAAAGGAATAAAAACAAGGCATCGAGCAAATGTTGCAATCGCATTATTAAAAGAATATTGGAATCAAGGGATCGGAACCAGACTGTTCCAAGAGCTAATCCGTATTGCAGAGGAAAACCCGAACTTAATTCAAATCGAACTTGAATTTGTAGAGGGAAATAGCCGTGCACGAGCTTTGTATGAAAAAATGGGATTCAGAATCACAGGTGTCAAGCCCAATGCAATTCGCCTGAAAGATGGAACACTACTAAATGAGTATTCTATGATTCAAGAAATCAAACGATAAACCCCAATTTATCGAACTTATAAAGGGCGCACTTCTATACATCTTTCGGTGTACTGTTCGATCTACGATTCTGCGCAGCGCCAAAGCCTCCCCTTGTATAAAGGGAGGTGGTACGGCGTAAGCCGTGACGGAGGAATTGTCATGCAGTCAAAGCACAACAGGCAGTTGGTTCCTTTGACAAAACAGCTACAAAAAGAAATAACCAAGGAAGAACGGCACCTATGGTATGATTTTCTGCGTTCCTACCCTGTCCGGTTTTCCAGGCAAAAGGTGCCAGGAGAATATATCGCTAATTTCTATAGCGCAGAAGCAAAACTCGTCATTGAGCTGGACGTTTCTCAACACTATGAGGATAGAAGCTTCAAAAAAGATGCAGACCGCACCGCTTTTCTGGAGGGGTATGATCCGAGAGTCATTCGTATCCCCAACAACGAAGTCGGCAGAAATTTCCGTGGAGTTTGTGAGTACATCGATGCTGTGGTAAAGTAATCCCTCAGTCAGCTTCGATGACAGCTCCCTCGAGGTGAATTGGGTGAAGCCCAAGAGAGGGCGGCCTGGGCCGTTACACAAGGGAACCCTGGACGTTGCCGCGCCAGTACATAAGAGAAAACCGACATATGATCGTAACCATATGTCGGTTTAACTGTCTTACGAGTCCCTGCCTAAAGAGTGTGCTATGCTTTTTTTGAAATTCTTCTGATCATTTTTTGTACTTTATCAATATCATCCGTATTTTCAAATCCATTAAGTTTACAAAGTACAAAACGATTATCTGTCGTTATCAACAACATGTATTTTTTAGTAATCTTAATTTTCTCAATTTCACTATAATTTAATTTAAAATTGTAACCTTCAACATCACTTGATGCCTTTAAAAATGCATCAAAGAACGAGTATTGACAATCGATTGCATTAGAAGAACTCTTTTTATTTAAAGTATTTTTCCAGTTTAAAGCTCTGAAAGTTGGATAAATAAACCCAATTGTCAATGATAAAACCAGAAATACTCCACTGACAAGTATTCTGTAGTATTGATCAGGATGCTTAACACTAATACCGACAATTAAGGTCGCAAGAAAAACCAAAGAAAGAATCTGATATGTCAAAGTAAACCAGAATCTTTTATATACAAATCCACAAAACATATCAAAAAATTTAATATTTGATTTATTGACAATTCTATCTTCCATAATATCAATCTTCTTTCTTTTCTTTGTAAAGTTTAGAGCTCTTTATTGCTTGAGCTTTTAAAGAATCTGGGTGAATCTTTAATTCAAACTCTTTAATCCAGTCAGCTAATTCTTTGCCATCGTTCATACGATTTGTTGTAATCCAGTATCTTCCTTTGTATACAGAAGATTTGTTAATACGAACATAAAACTTTTCAGTACCAATTTGGCGAACCTTAAAACTGTTAATTTCATCCAATCGATAAACATCTTTTCTTCCATAAGAAGAAAGAATAAGTTCCTCGTCAGATACTTCAACGACCTTTGGATTTGAGTTTGTAAAGAAAGTATTCATGATCTGATAGATAGATACAATCAAGACAATTTCAAAAACAAATGTCATGGTTTGTGCAAATATAAAAAATAGTGATACCAATGCAGTAACTATACAAATAATACCTGTCATTGTTACTTCAATACTGAAAAATTTATCTTCATATTCATATCTTTTCATATAAATCTCCTAAAATATTTGGCTCGTTTTAATCACGAGCCAAATATGTTTTTTGTGAGTAATAATCTAAATTATTTATTTTTCTGCTTCGTGTAGTTCTTTAGCTTCTTTCAGAATTCTAGTTCTGTTCCAGAATGCTAATGCAAGAGATGCTACTACTAATACACCCATACCGATATATCCAAGAGTAGACATACCATGATATAGTAACCAAGATAATGGGTTAGCACCATCACATAATGATGAAATCATAGTAGCGCCATCAGGCATAGCGAAACCTACCTGAGCAGCTGCAGCAGTAATTGCAGGAGCTAAGTTAGTAGCTACTAATAAACCAGCAGCTAATACGATAATACCAACTAAAATTCCTCTGAATCCATTATTCTTAACAACTGGAGTAATTAATACAAGCATGTATGGAGCAACAGCTAAATCAGTGAAAGGTAATACCTGGTTTCCAGGGATAATGAAAGCCAGAATAATCATACATGGAACAAGGATTAACGAAATGGCTAATGTAGTTGGATGACCACAACCTACTGCTGAGTCAAGACCGATGTACATCTTACCACGACTCTTGAAGTGCTTCTGGATAAATTCACTAGCAGCATCAGAAATAGGAATTAAACCTTCCATTAATAATGCAGCCATCTTAGGAATTAAAACAAGAACAGCACCTAAAGAAACACCTAAAGGTAAAACAACTTTTAAATCAAATCCATAAGCAAAGAATCCAATAACAATACCGATAACTGTACCGATGAATACTGGTTCACCTAATACACCGAACTGTTCCTGAATCTTTTCAAGATTTAGATCGATTTTGTTTAAGCCAGGAATCTTATCAATCACCCAGTTAATTGCCATAGCTATTGGAGCATAAGCAACTGTGAATCCATGAGGCATAGAAACACCTGGCATACCTAATGATTCTTCAATAAGTGGAGCTGTAATATCGCCTAATACAAAGACGATAATCATATTTACAACTGCAGCAACAATACCAATCCACATCTTGCCAGTAGCGATAGCTACTAATGAACCTGTGAATGCAAAGTGCCAGTAGTTCCAAATATCTACATCGACAGTCTGAGTTGTGTTAGTTAATAACATAAGAATATTAACTAATAAACCTAAAGGAATAATGATTGCGCCGATAGTACTACCCATAGCAATAGCGGCAGCAGCAGGCCAACCTACATCGACAATCGATAATGATAAACCATAGTTATTTACCATTGTCTGTACGGCTGGAGCAAGTGTTGTACCTAACAGGCTATTGATTACAAGATTTAAACCAATAAAACCAACACCGACAGTTAAACCAGCTCTCAGGCTCTTTCCGAAGCCTGCACCTAATAGAGTACCTAGTAATGTTAAAATTATTGGCATCATTACAGATACGCCTAGAGCTTGGATATAACCAAAGAAATCTAATATAAATTGCATAATCTAATCCTCCCTAATGATTATGTACTCACCTTATTTTTCCATCAATTCAACTATCTTATCAATTGATGGTTTAGTGTTAACCCCTGTTAAGAAGCAAACACCTGAAACATATGGGCACTTTAGTCCAGCAGGTTCTACAGTTGTTGAAATAACAAAGTCATAACCTTCAGATTTTTTTACTGCATCAGCGATTGAACACTGAGTAATCTGATACTTTCCTTTGAATCCTTTTTCATCTAGAATTTTTGAAACTTTGTTGTTTACAACAGTAGAAGTTGCGATTCCTGAACCGCATGATAATAGAATTTTTTTCATGATAATCTCCTTTTATTTGGCTAATAGTTTCTTAAATTGACTAGCAATTTCATCTTTATCAGTTAAATTAACCAAAGATGCAAGCGAACCTTCTTCCTGGAATATCTCCATTAGTGATGATAAGAAAGCAAGCTGACCATGAGGTGTTTTAAGTGCCAACATAAACATCATCTTTGTTTCAATTTCAACATCAGGAGTTCCCATCATTTTAAAATTCACTGGGTTTTTAAGAATAGCAATACCAACAGCATCTCTGTTTACATGATCAATATCAGTATGAGGTATCGCTACACCAAAATCAGCACATGGTAAACCTGTAGAGAATACTTTTTCTCTCTCTTTTACCGCGTCAATATAAGATTCTTTTACTATACCTCTATCATACATGTGATGAGCTAACTTATCAATTGCATCTTGATCATCTACAGCTTCTAAATTAAGTACAACAAGCTCTCCAGCGATATAGACAGAATCCAATACGTTTTGATCCATCCTATTCACCCATTACCATTACATGGCATTTGCGGTCTCTTACACGATTCTGATCCCAGTCAACAAAATACATGTAACCAACAGTTCCTGTTAGCATTTTTCCATCTTTAACAATAAATGTTTCTGAACAACCAAATAATGAACCTCTAATATGCGCATCACCATTCAAGATAGTTCCAGGATCAGCAGGATACATTGGATCATTCATATTCATTAAGAAATCAACATGCTTAGGACCTGGATAACGATAATCCATATTTTCTGTCATTTCTCTTGGTACGATTCTATCGAGAATTCTATTTAAATCTACCTGTAGATATTCATCACCATTAAAATCAGTATCATGAACGAATTCTTCAAAAATAACTGAACATGTAGTATGTGGAGACTGTACAACCACAATACCATTCTGTACACCACTTCTCTCTAGTATTTCTTTAACCTGTTTTGAGATTTCGTGATAAGTTACTCTTACTCCATTCGATCTTAAAATAAGTGTTTCCTGATGCATCTTCATAATAATTATTCTCCTTTAATTTCTTCTCTTGCCTTAACTAAAGCTTCAATCATTTGTGTTAATGTTTCTTTTGGATCTTTTGCACATACGATACCACTTGTGCCACCAGTACCATCAGCACCAATTACAATTGCATCATAGACATTTTGTGCTGTAGATATACCAGCTGCCTGTAAAACCTTCGTCTTTGGGCATACTGATTTGACAGCTTCGTTTGTCGCTTTCATATAGCTTGCATCACTTGTTTTGCCTGTACCAATTAATTCAGTTGGTTCACAAACCATAACATCTGGTCCAAGTTTAGCAATAGCCTTTGCCTCAGATACACTATCAGCGCATACAATTGTAAGAATATCTAATTCATCAGCTCTTTTCATTGTAGCTGCAAGTTTAGAAACAACCATTGGATTTTCTGCATGATTCAAGAAAGTAGCTTTTACACCAGCATCCTTTAAAGCGTCAGGACAGATATGTCCCATACCTCGTCCTGGTTTTATCTCTTCCATATGTTGTGCAGTAGGAATAACTCTTGTAGTATTAGCAATTAAATCTTTTAAATCGATCAATGGTGCTGTAAACAGAATATCTACATCATATTTAATCGCAAGTTCATCAGCACATTTTGCAAGATCGATTAATTCTTTTCCATAAAGATAAGATTTCGGATTAACAACGAAGAAAGGTCTTCTTAATTCAACTTTAGCCATATTTTCCCCCTATTTAGTTTCGAATACACCATAATAGTGTTCCAATGTATTCATCATTCCCTTATTAGACGATACTTTTAAAGCCAGATAATCTTTTGGCTTATCTATATCAATCTGATTCATTGCAGAAACAAGAAAATCTGTGAAGACATTTATCTTTGAAATACCTTCTTTAGCACAACGTTTAAGATTGTCATCACCTGTGCCGCTTCCTCCATGTAATACAAGCGGAACACTCACTTCATCACGGATTTCGTGTAAAGTATCAAAACTTAAAGCTGGTTTACCACCTTTATAGATTCCATGTGCAGTACCTATTGAAACTGCTAAAGAATCTACATCTGTTAATTCAACAAAGCGCTTAGCTTCTTCTTTTGTAGTATAGATTGAATCAGAATTATCATGATTCTCATAGTTTTCTCCTGAGCCAACATGTCCAATTTCTGCTTCAACTGTAACATTTCTAGCGTGTGCGTATTCAACAACTTCTTTTGTCATCTTTACATTAGTATCAAAATCCATCATTGAAGCATCAATCATGACACTAGTGAAACCTAACTCAATCGCTTCTTTAATAAACGCAATGTCTGTTCCATGATCAAGATGCAATACAACTGGAACAGATACTTCCTCAGCCATAAATTTGCCGATCAAAGCAGCTTCATGAAGTGAAATAACTTCTGAGTGAGCCTGTGCAAATGACAAAATTACAGGTTTTTTAAGTTTTTCTGCAGTTTTGCAATAAGCTCTGGCTGAATCGAGGTCAATAAAGTCTGGAGCAGGAACAGCATATCCACCCTTTTTTGCCTCTAAGAGAACTTCTTTTGAATTTACTAACATAATTTCCCCCTTTTTATATCAATTCGCGCATCATTAATCTCATCTCGCGAATATTTTTAACATTTCTTAACTGATTTAAACTATTTTCATCATCAGCAATTTCTAATACTCTTCCAACAAGATTCTTAATCTTATCTATATCTTTTTCAGATATTCCAAGAACGAATATCATATCTACATCAACATTGCCCCATTTAATCTTATTCTTAAGACGGATGATACCAATCTTGGTTTCAAGAACTGTATCAGGATTAGCATGTGGAATTGCAACTCCTGTCGACAATGCTGTATCTCCAAGATTTTCTCTTGAGAAGATCATTTTTCTAAAAGAATTAGTAACCAGATTGTTCTTTTCATACATTAAAGCGATAAAATCAAGACAGTCATCTTTTGATGTAAAATCCTTATCAATAAAAATAAGCTCTTCAGAGAAATAACGATTAAAATCGATATCGTTGATATTCGATGTATTCTTAAGATAGGTAATCTTGTTACTTAAATCAGAATAATGAGAAACAATCGCTCTAATATCATCCTCTTTCATGAGATTACTAACTTTTATAACGTCAATCCCAATATCTGGAATATCAACAGTTGAAATAATAAAATCTATTTTCGATAAATCAGAATTCTTTAATTCATCCATGGTAATTGTTCTGATGTTATCGCGATATGGCAATATTCTCATCACTGTGTTGTACATAAGTTCTGAGGTTGCGATACCATTTTCGCATACAACAACAATATTCTTTTGAATATACTTCTTCTCTATGGCAAGCTGGAAATGAATCAGCATAAACGAAACTTCATCATCATTTAGTGAAATATTAAATTCACTTTCCATTACAGATGTTGCATACCAAGTCAATGTAAACAATACCATATACTGTTTACGAATCTGATTCAACAAAGGATTTTTAACAACATATCCATTCTTTAATCGATAAATCATTGCAGGTATATGGAAAAGCAGTGAATCTTTTAAATGCATATCATCTCTGATATCTATTTCAAGAAGTCTTGACATCTTTTCAACGATCTCATCAACTACAGGGAGATATTTATCCGAAAGAATATTACCTGCGATTGATGGTTCAATACGGTTAATGAATATCTTTTCAGATAAAGCAATCAAATCACCTTTAGAGAATATGAGTCCAATCCTTTTTTCAAATTCATCTGCCACATCTACAGCCATAAGATATGGTTCATAATAATTAAGTTTTTCAAAGATCAGCTGCTCATTGTCCTCGTTAATATGTTTATCCATACTAATTCTTGATACTTCAACAAGCATCGAAAGGAACAACGATATCTTATAATAATTCTCAATAGGTTTTTTAGTAAGAGCCGAAAAAGATTCAATCTCATCCTTAACTAAAACAACCAGTGAAGAATCGAATATCGATGATACAAGATTCATTAAAGATTCATCATTAAGATTTAGTTCATAATTGAAATCATTTTCAAGCAACATTAATAAATACTGTGAAAATGCTTTCTGGATTGCATATTCAGTACCATCAACATAAAGGTAATCATTCGAATGATAAATGCGGACATCATATTTACTAAAAAATATCTGCATTTCCTTAATATCATTCAATAATGAATTAACTGTTATACTGAATCTATCCGCAAGATTTCTAATATCTGAACTATTTTTCAGTAATATACTTTCAAGTATTTTTAATCTGCGATATGATCTGGAATAATTTACAATCACAAGTTCATTTTGAAAATTCAAATCTTCAATGAAACGTGTGCAATTATCTAACTGCCCCTTCAGCAATAATCCTTTTCGTGGTATTTTTACTATTTCAAGATTATAATTGCTTAGTTTATCATTCAATTCAGAGATATCATTATAAATACTCTTTTCCGATACTCCTAAAGCCTTTGCGTAATAACTGGTGGGACGATATATGTTCTCTTTCTGCAACATATTAAAAAGCTCAATTTTACGCGATTTAATTGATGCCAAGTCATATCCCTCCCACTGCATTTTAATTTTAGCAGCATTTTCATAAAAATGCTTAACATATAGTTTCCACATTAATGTAGAAAAAAGCATATAACACCATCGTTATATGCTTATGAATGTTTATTGATTCCACATCTTTCTTACATAACGTTCAGCCCATTTATGTGACTGCATTATTTCATCAAGAGTTGGATGTTTAATATATTTCGCATGACCAATTGTATCAATAACTGATTTTTCGATATCAAGGAAGCTTATTTTTCCATCCAAAAATAGTTCTACCGCTTTATCATTTGCTGCATTCAATACCGCTCCAAGATTACCGCCAAATTTACCAACTTCCTTGGCAATTTTAACAAGTGGATATCTTTCGTAATCCATTTCCTTAAAATGCAGTGATCCCAGTTTTCCAAGATCAAGCTGATTGTAACTATATGATTCCATATGCCTTGGATATAAAATAGCATATTGAATTGGCAGGTGCATATCCGGATTGCTCATCTGAGCCATCAGTGAACCGTCTTTAAATTCAACAAATGAATGAATAATACTCTCTGAATGCAATACAACATCAATTTCATCATATGGAATATCAAATAGATAATGAGCTTCAATTATTTCAAAACCTTTATTCATCATTGTAGCTGAATCGATAGTAATCTTATTACCCATATTCCATACAGGATGTTTTAAGGCATCTTCTAATGATACATTTTTTAGTTCATCACGCTTTAGATCTCTGAATGATCCACCACTACCAGTAATTATAAGACGTTTGACGTCACGTTTATCACTACCTAAAAGGCATTGGAAAATTGCTGAATGTTCTGAGTCGATAGGATACAGTGTAACATCATTCTCTTTTAGAGCCTGTTTAATCAGGTCACCGGCAACGACTAATGTTTCCTTATTAGCTAAAGCAATATCTTTATGATTTACAATAGCACTCAAAGTTGGTTTAAATCCACTAAAACCTACCAAAGCATTAACTAATAAGTTGTATTCCTCAACTTCTGTCATCCTAATAAGACCTTCGTCACCATAAAAGAATGTCGTATTAGGATAAAGAATTTTTAGTTCTTCACATTTTTCCTTTGTACAGGCATACTTCAATGGTACTTTTGACAAAAGGTCTTTTAGATAAGATACATTACTTCCAACGGAAGCACCAACGAGTTCAATCTCGTCAGGATATTTGAGACAGATGTCAACAGTTTGTGTTCCTATTGACCCACTAGCCCCAAGTATAATAATTTTTTTCATCTAAACACCACCATTGATATAAAAAATATTAAACAAAATAACAAGGAATCGACACGGTCCAAAATTCCACCATGTCCTGGTATCATAGATCCAAAATCTTTAACACCATAATTTCTCTTTATCAGACTGAATGATAAATCTCCAATCTGAGCAACTATCGGTAAAGTTAATGATGTAAGAGAATAGAAAATAAGATGACTGTTTCCCATTATAAAATATGCAAAAATAAATGAGAATAATCCTCCAAAGAGCCATCCTCCTATAGCCCCTTCAACAGTCTTTTTTGGAGATACACGTTTGTTCAAAGGATGTTTACCAAATAACATACCTGTGAATAAAGCCATAATATCACAACCAAAAGTCGCAATCAGAATATAAATCATTACATAGCTACCATTTTCAAGATTATAAATTCTAATAACAGAATTCACAGCAAAGGCTATTATTACACCCATAAGAAAGACTGACGAAACATCATCAAGTGATATATCTTCATATAGAATCGCCAAAAAGAATAGAACAATAACAAATATTAATGTTAATCCAACCTGTCTTGTAGCAAATATATTGATTGTCAATATATATAAAAGCATTGTTGTATACAGAAGGATATTAAATCTTTTCTTTCTGATCGTACAGAATTCATAGCAACCAACAACAGCTATAAACGAAGCCAAAAGCTTAATAAATATACCTCCTAGTAATAATGGGGGTACACATATAATAACCATTACGATTGCACTGATAATTCTAGCTTTCATCTAATCCACCATATCTTCTCTTTCGATGATTAAACTCATCGATACATCTATCAAATTCTTTGTAATCAAAATCTGGCCAATATACCTCTGAAAAAACCATTTCAGAATAAGCTAACTGATATAATAAGAAATTCGATAATCTTTTTTCACCACTTGTCCGAATTAATAATTCGATTTCTGGTAAACTGTCAGTCATTAAATATTCAGCAAACCCATTTTCATCAATATCATTAATTCTTCCATTTTTAACATCTTCTGCATATTTCCTTGCAGCCAGAACAATTTCGCGCCTTGACCCATAATTCAAAGCGAAATTCAATGTCATTCCGGTATTGTTTTTTGTTTTTTCAATCGCATCAAGAAATATTCTTCTGGCATTTTCAGGAATACGCTCAATTTCTCCCATCATCCTTATACGAATATTCTTTTCCATTAATTCTTTTAAATACGAAGCAAAGAAAACCTTCGGTAAAGACATAATATAGTTAATTTCATCCTCAGGTCTTTTCCAGTTTTCTGTAGAAAAAGCATAAAGAGTTAGGCATTTAACTCCTAACTCATTTGCGTAAATTGCTGTATCTCTAACATTCTTTACGCCCTGATAATGACCTTCTGTACGCACTTTACCTTTGGCTTTGGCCCAACGTCCATTGCCATCCATAATAATCGCAATATGTTCAGGAATCTTTATCATAGTTAAATTGTCATGATTTCTTTTTCTTTTTTAGATGCGATTTCATCAATCTTCTTTGTATAAGCTTCAGTTGTCTTTTGAATATCTTCTAACACATTCTTTTGTGTATCTTCAGGAATTGTCTTATCCTTCTTTACAGAATCATTAGCATCTCTACGGATATTTCTGACAGATACTTTTGCTTCTTCAGCATATTTAGAAACTTCCTTACAGTAAGTTTTACGTGTCTCTTCAGTTAACTGCGGAACACTTACACGAATTACAGAACCATCACTCTGAGGTGGTAATCCAAGACTAGAAGCATTGATAGCTTTTTCAATATCTTTTAAACTGTGAGCGTCGTATGGCTTAATTACCAAAGTACGTCCTTCAACAACACTGATAGAAGCAATTTGATTAACTGGGGTCATAGCACCATAATAGTCAACCTCAATACGATCAAGAAGTTTTGGATTAGCTCTGCCAGTTCTGACGGTTGTTAAATGATTTTCAAACTTGCTAACAACTTCCTCCATCTCTTCTTCACATGATAATAAAATTTCTTCTACATCCATAAATTAATTCTCCTTTAATTTAATTATAGTACCAATCGGCACTCCACTGACAGCCTTTTTTATATTTCCTGCTTCTTTCATATCAAAAACTAAAGCTTTAATATTATTGTCTTTACAGAGGCTAGCAGCAGTCGCATCAATTACCTTAAGATTTTTATCAAGTATTTCATCAAATGTTAATTCGTCATATTTAGTTGCAGCAGGATCAATTTGAGGATCTGCACTATATACACCATCAACACCATTTTTAGCCATCAAAATTACTTCGCATTCGTTTTCAGAAGCTCTTAAGGCACTTGTCGTATCTGTAGAGAAATAAGGCTGAGCAATACCTCCACCAAATATACAAATAGTTTTATCTTTAAGAAGTTCTTTTGATTTATGTGGATTATAATATTCACATGTTTCAACTTTTAAAGCACTGAAAGCCTTTGCTTTAGCGCCAATTTTCTTTAGATTAGCTTCAAGAGCGATAGCATTCATAACAGTCCCCATCATACCCATATAATCAGCACTGATTCTATCTACTCCAAGTTTAGAGAGAGTTCTTCCTCTTACAAAATTACCTCCTCCAACAACAATAGCGATTTCTGCTCCTAAATCAGCCGCTTCTTTAATCTCATAACAGATTTTATCAAGCATTGCAGGATCAAATACTTCATTATCGTTACCTAAAGCTTCTCCACTCAGTTTTAATAAAACTCTCTTATACATTTGTTTTCCTCCACTTTTTAAAATAAGGACAAGTAATTGTCCTTATTATTTTGCCATCTGTTTTGCAACTTCTTCAGCGAAGTTTTCTTCACGTTTTTCTAAACCTTCACCTACTAAGTATCTAACAAACTTTGTAACTTCAGTATTGTTTTCTTTTAAGTACTGACCACATTTCTTAGATGGATCTAAGAAATAAATCTGATCAACTAAAGACATATCCTGTAAAGCTTTTGAAACCTTACCTTCGATAGCACCCATGATAACTTTTTCTGGTTTACCAGCAAATTTTTCATCGTTCTTAACGATTTCTGTCTGAATAGCTCTTTCATGGTCTACAACATCAGCAGGCATATCAGCTCTTGAAACATATGAAGGATTCATCGAAGCTACCTGCATAGCCATATGTTTAGCAACTTCAGCATCACTAGAATTCTTAAGAATTAAAGCAACTGAAATAGCACCGTTGTTATGCATATAGATACCAAATGTATCTTCGTCATTCTTTTCAAGAATTTCAAATCTTCTAAGAGTAATCTTTTCACCGATTGTTGCAACAGCTTCAATGAATAAATCATTTAAAGTCTTGCCATCAACAACTAAAGCCAATGCTTCTTCGTTATTTGCAGGTGAATTTTCAAGAATAACATTTACAGTTGTATCAAGAAGTTTTAAGAAACTTTCGTTTTTAGCAACAAAGTCTGTTTCAGTATTAATTTCAACTAAACAAGCTTTATTACCACAAGTAACAACTTTTGATAAACCTTCAGCAGCAATTCTTGATTCTTTCTTAGCTGCTTTAGCAATACCTTTTTCTCTTAACCAGTCGATAGCTTTTGTGATATCTCCATCGCATTCAGTCAGGGCTTTTTTGCAGTCCATCATTCCTGCGCCAGTTCTTTCTCTTAGCTCTTTAACTTGTGAAGCAGTAATTGCCATATTATTCTTCTCCTTCTTTTACAGTTTCAGCCTTAGGAGCTTTTTCTGTATTTTCAGCTACTGGCTGAGCATCTTTGTTTTCTTTACGATTGATGAATCTCTTTTCAGAATTAAATCTCTTCTGATTTGACTTCTGACGTCTTTCTTCGTTCTTCTGTCTTCTGCGCTTTTCCTGTTCTTCAGCATGCTTTTCAACATTAACAATAACATCTGCCATTGTGATATCAGCAACATTTTCATCTTCCTGATATGCATCCTGTAAAATACCACCCTTAGTCTCAACGATAGCGTCTGCTAATAAAGACATCATTAATTTGATTGACTTAATAGCGTCATCATTTGATGGAATTGGGTAATCTACTAAAGCAGGATCACAGTTTGTATCACATAAACCGAATACTGGAATATTTAATTTTCTAGCTTCGGCTACTGCGTTGTGTTCTTCCTTAGGATCAACTACAACGATTGCATCAGGAAGTTTCTTCATTTCCTTAATACCACCTAAGAAATTTTCAAGTCTAGCTGCTTCCTTACGAATAACAGCGATTTCTTTCTTAGGATATACATTAATTGTTCCAGAAGCTTCCATTTCTTCGATTTCAAGTAATCTCTTGATTCTCTTCTGGATAGTTCTAAAGTTAGTTAATGTTCCACCTAACCATCTCTGGTTAATATAGAAGCTACCAGATCTTAAAGCTTCATCTAAAATAATCTGCTGAGCCTGTTTCTTAGTACCAACAAATAGTACTTTACCACCATTTTCAGCGATTTCTTTCATTTTGTTGTAAGCTACTTCAACATCCTTTAAAGTGTTTTCAAGATTGATAATGTAGATACCATTCTTAGCAGTGTAAATAAATGGTTTACATTTAGGATCCCATCTTCTTGTCTGATGACCAAAGTGAACACCATTTTCAAGAAGCTTGCGCATAGAAACAAGTTGTGTCATTTTAAAAATTTTCCTCTCTTTCCGTTTCATCCTCCACTATTTCTAACACCAATAACCAATAAAGGCACGGATTGATGAATTCATAGTGTGCGTAATATTGCGTTAAAACGCTTATAAATTATATCAAACTAGTAATAATCTAGCAATGATATTTCACTAATATCTTTAGAGATTTAGAATTAAATCCGATAATACTGGAATTAATTGCTGTTTTCGGGACATTATATTATGATCATATCCTGAATTATCGTCAAATCTAGTTTGAATTACATCAAACATCAGATATGAAAGTGGCCCATAGAACAGGAACATCGTACCATCAGCCAATACATGTGTAAACATCATGACTATCAGATCAAAATCATTTCTTTCCTGTTTATCTTTCATGACAGTTTCAAATTCCTTAATACGAGACTGTATATCTTCTAAATTAGAATAGTTAGTCTGTCCAACCGCAATGCGATATTTACCAAATTCATAACGTTTAAGATCTCTTTCTATTAAATCATTAACATCTCCATCCTTAAGATTGACTGAAGAATTAAGCAATTCTCGCGCATATTCATCCAGATTAACTTCAGCAATTTGAGCCAGCTTATGAGCTATCTTTATATCACTTGGTGTAGTTGTTTCTGATTGGAAATATAATGTATCAGATATAATGGCACTGAGCATCATACCAGCAATACTTTTATCTGGTTCAAGATCATTCTCTTTATATAACTGATATACAATACTGGCTGTACAGCCACATTTCTGATTGCGATAATAGATAGGCTTTGTTGTTTCAACATCACCAATATGATGATGATCTATGATTTCAAGTATTTCTGCTTTATCAACATGATCAATAC
>JAQXNC010000114.1 GCA_029097145.1 Bacillota bacterium | reverse complement strand
GTTATCGCACTACTTGCACTATATGCCACATTCCTTTCGGGTTATAAAGGCGCAATGATGGTACCGACCGAAATACTTGCATCTCAACATTACGAGAACTTTAAGACTATGCTAGAACCTCTGGGGGTGAGAATTGCCCTGTTGACTGGTAAAAGTAAAAACAGTCAGATAAAGGCTGATATTATGGCTGGTCTTTATGACATTATCATTGGAACTCATGCACTTTTCAGTGATGATGTCACGATAGATAAGCTGGGATTAGTTATTACAGATGAACAACAGCGTTTTGGCGTTGAACAACGACGCAAACTTAAGGATAAGGGAGAAAATGTTGATTTTATGCTGATGTCAGCGACACCGATCCCAAGAACTCTAGCTTCAGCTATCTATGGCGATATGAGTATCTCAATTATCAAGACAATGCCAAAAGGACGTAAAGGCTGTGATACATATCTCATAAGACAGAACTCGATAACTTCAATAATTGATAATTTAAAAACTGTACTGCATAATGGTCATCAGATTTATATCATCACATCATCGATTGAAAAGAGTGATGCGATTAAGGTTAAAGATGCAATGGGCATATATAACAGTATTATCGACTTATTTGCACCATATCGTATTGGAATTCTTCATGGTAAAATGACATCTGAAGAAAAAGAAAAAACGATGAGAGAATTTGAAGATAATCGTATCAGTATTCTGGTATCGACAACAGTAGTAGAAGTTGGCGTCAATGTAAAGAATGCAACATGCATGGTAATATATGACGCTGATCGTTTTGGTTTGAGTCAGATTCACCAGCTTAGAGGCCGTGTGCAGAGATCTGATGAAAAAGGCTTATGTTATCTTCTAACTGATTCTAAGGAAGAAGAAGCAATTAAACGTCTTGATATTCTGACAAAAACCAATGATGGATTTATGATCGCCAAAGAAGATTTAAGATTGAGAGGACCTGGTGATTTATTAGGTACAAGGCAAAGCGGTATTAATAATTTTATACTTGGTGATATCATGAAAGATGATAAAATTATGGAAGCAGCTAAAAAGGATGCTTTGGAAATGGCTAGCAATCCTTTATATTGCCATAGTGATTTTTATTTTAAAGTATTGGAAAAGACAAAACAAAAATATATAGATTAAGGTATAATAATGCATATGAATATATTTGATTTTTTAAATAAACACGGTATTGAATACCATAATAAGAAACTTATTGAACAGGCATTTATTCATTCTTCATATGTCAATGAACACAAAGGAAACTTTGGCGATAATGAAAGACTTGAATTTATGGGTGATGCAGTTTTACAGATATGGATATCAGATAAAATCTACGCTATCAATCCACCTTTAAAGGAAGGTAAAATGACAACAAAACGGGCTAATCTGGTTTGTGAAAAGGCTTTAGCATCATATGTGAGAGAGTTTGAACTCAACCAGTTTCTGATGCTTGGACAAGGGGAAGAAAAAACAGGCGGCAGGAATCGTGATAGCGTTATTGCAGATATGTTTGAAGCTCTGACGGGTGCAATTTATCTTGATTCTGGATATGAGAATGCAGCGAAATTTCTGGAATTAACAATTTCGAGACATATCAAGGAAGATGATGAAGTAGATTATAAGACTAAGCTTCAGGAATATGTACAGGCTGATTCAAGAAAAGCTATTCAGTATGATGTTGAAAGCGCAACAGGACCAAGTAATGATCCGATGTTTACTGTTGTGGTAAAAATTGATGGATTGATTTATGGACGTGGTAGAGCTTCATCTAAAAAAGAGGCTCAGAAGAATGCGGCTAAAGATGCGTTAGAGAAGATGGTAAAATAATGGATATCAGAGAATTAAGTAGTGGTTGTCTTTCTTGCAGCAACCCATTTTGTGAAAAACATTGTCCTTTACATAATCGTATCAGCGATATAATTAAGGAAATTAAAAAAGGTGATTATCTGAAGGCTCGTGAAATACTTGATGAAACGAGTCCTTTTCCTTATATATGCTCAAGAGTTTGTAATTATGAAAAACAGTGTTATGGAAACTGTGTTAAGAATCGCATGAATGCACCTGTAAAGGTTTATGAAATTGAAAAAATATTGTCGGAAATTGAATTAACACATGTGGTTAAGAAGAAAAATGGAATCAGAATTGCAATAATTGGAGCTGGTGTCAGTGGTCTTGCAATGGCTAAGATATTGTCGATAAAGGGATATGAAGTACATGTCTTTGAAAAAGAAAATTTTATAGGTGGCACTATTTATACCGGTATTCCTGAATATCGTCTTGATCGCTCATATATTAAACGTATAGAAGATGAAATGCAGGATTTAAATGTTAACATTCATCTTAATACCAAATATCCAAAGGATATTGATATACAAAGACTCAAAGATGAAGGATATGAAAAGATTATTTTTGCGATTGGTAATACTGTTTCAAATCGAATGAATCTTGAAAATGATAAGCATGCATTAAATGGACTTGATGTACTGTATGATCTCAATGTATGCCATAAACAGAGTGATTATTCCAAGTATGATAGTGCGCTTGTTGTGGGGGGAGGCAATGTCGCTTTTGATTGTGCCCGCAGTTTAAAGAGAATTATAGAAAAGGTTACAATTGTATATCGTAGAAGTATTAAAGAAATGCCTGCAAATCGTGATGAAATTGATGCCGCCTTAAATGAAGGGGTTATAATCAAGGAACTGGTTAATCCATGCAGAATTGATGTTGAAGGTGATCATTATTGTGTTAAGTGTCAGAAGATGCGTTTGAATGGTATTGGAGATGATGGAAGATCTCTTTTTGAAGTTATTGAAGATGATTATGAATATCTTGATACCGGACTCTTTGTAATGGCTATTGGGCAGAAAACAGAGAAATATGACGATGGTCTTACAAGAGATCGTAGTAATAATATCCTAACTGATGATTTGTATGGCACAGATATTGATGGTGTTTATGCAATTGGTGACTGTGTAAGTGGTCCTTCGAATGTTGCACAGGCAATTTATAATGCCAGAAGATGTATAGAATTGAATGAGTGGTGATAATATGGCTTTTACTCTAGATGATTTTTTTATCAGATACAGTTATAAGGATGAAAACAAGCAGTGTTTTAATGGTTTTGATATTACTGATGTTCTATATCTTAAAAGACAAGATCGTCTAATGATTAAAATATCAAATGACTGTATCTTACCTTTTATGGCATATAAAGATTTGAATGATTACTTTAATGATATTCTTAATCATAGTTTTGAATTGTATTTTAAGACAAAGAATGAAGATATTTCACTCAGTGATTTGACTCGTTATATAAAATATTATTCTACATTGAATAACGACGCTTTTAGAAGTGCTTTACCAATTATTGAAAATGGTAAGATCTGTCTGATTTACGATGACATAAAACATTATGATCTAGATAAAGATGAGTTCCCACTTTTAATCACCTATTTTCATAATATTGGATATCATGATGAAGTTGAATTTAAGGTAAATGAGAAAAAAGAAGCAGTTCCAAAGGAAATTAAAGTAACAATCTCAAATAAGCCTGTAGAGAAAAAGGAAGAACCTAAAAAAGTATTTAAAAGAAGTTCGAAACCTGCGGATTATATGTCTTTAAAAATTGATGATCTTCATGATGATATGGATCATGTGGTGATTGTGGGTACAATTTTTAAGGTTGATACAGTTACAACTAAAACAAATAAAACGATCCAGACGCTTTATATAAAAGATATTGATAATGCCTGTATAGCTAAGATTTTTGAAAGTGCCCGTTTTGATGCGGATGCCTTATCTAAGAATAGAGAAGGTGCTAAAGCGAAATTCTATGGTGATTATCGCTTTGATAAGTTTTCAAATGATCATGTCTTTTTTCCGGATGTGATTGAGTTTGTTGAAGATAATGATGATGATCTTGTAGATAATGAAGAAGAAAAACGTATTGAGCTTCATGCGCATACAAATAAATCGGAAATGGATGGAGTATGTGAAGCAGAAGAAATAGTTGAAGCGGCTTTTAACATGGGACATGAGGCTGTCGCAATAACAGATCATTATGTGACACAGGCTTTCCCAAGAGCACAAAAACAGGCTAATGCCTGTCTTAAAAAGCATCCTGAAAGAGATTTTAAGATTCTTTATGGTTGTGAATTTTCAATGGTTGATGAGCGTTTGAATATTGTCTACAACAAAACTGACGACAGAATACAGGATCTTGAATATGTTGTCTTTGACCTTGAAACTACAGGTTTGAGTTCAAAGTTTGATTCAATCATCGAATTTGGCGCGGTCCTTATGAGTCGCGGTATGATAGTTGATAGAAAAGATTTCTTTGTTAAACCACATACGAAACTTTCAAGTTTCATATCTAATCTGACAAATATCAAGGAAAGCGACCTGGCTAATGCCAGAATGTTTGCTGAATGTAAGAATGAAATTCTTGATTTTGTCAAAGGACGTGTATTGGTAGCACATAATGCTTCATTTGACTATGGATTTTTAAATGAAGAATTAAAACGTATTGGTGAAAAACCACTTGATAATATCGTAATTGATACTCTAGATCTTGCAAGATCGATGTTTCCAAACAGGAGAAGCTATCGTCTTGGACATATTGCCAAGATATACAATGTAGAATATAACGAAGAAGTTGCTCATCGTGCCGATTATGATGCTGAAGTATTGGCACATGTCTTTAATCTAATGCTTAAGGATGCCAAAAATGCTCATATCGATACAATATCTCAGCTTGCAGATTTTCAGGATGATAAAGCTTTCTATAAGAAGATTGCCTATCATACCAATGTACTTGTTAAGAATAAACAGGGTCTAAAAGACCTCTTTAGGCTGGTATCTATTGCACACACTAAAACACTGGCAGTCTTTTCTAAGACTGGTGGAGCTGAAGTTGCAGCTGAACCACGTATTTTCAGAAGCGAACTGAACTCTCATCGCGAGAATCTGCTTGTTGGCTCTGGATGTCTTAATGGTGAAATTTTTGAACTTGCTCAGACACGTAGTCAGGACCAGCTTGAAGAGGCTATGAAGTTCTATGATTATATTGAAGTTCAACCACTTGAAAACTATCGTCATCTTGTTGAATATCGCGAAAGTTATGATATGGAAAGATTAAAGATGGTTGTTTCCAATATTATCAATACAGCCATTAAACTCGGCAAGATAGTTGTTGCGACAGGTGATTTACATTTCGTCAAAAAAGACGAAAAGATACTCAGAGATGTATATATCAATGCCCTGGCTATTGGTGGAGCACATCATCCATTATTTATCTATGATAAAGAAAAAAGAGCTACGGCTATCATGCCTGATCAGCGTTTTTTGAACACAAGAGAAATGCTTGATGCGTTTGCATGGCTTGAAGATGAAAAGCTAATCAGAGATCTTGTCATTTACAATCCGAAAAAGATTGCCGATATGTGCGAGAAAGTTAATCCGATTCATGATAAACTCTATACTCCTATCATTGAAGGTTCGGATGATAAGATGCGTGAGATTGTCTATAATAGAGCTCATGAACTATATGGCGATAATCTTGATGAGCTGATTGAAAAACGTTTAAAACGTGAACTGGATGCCATTATCGGTAATGGTTATGGTGTTATTTATTATGTATCGCATCTGCTTGTAAAAAAGAGTAATGAAGATGGGTATCTGGTAGGATCAAGAGGCTCAGTAGGTTCCTCTTTAGTAGCGACTATGATGGGAATAACCGAAGTTAATCCTTTACCACCTCACTATATCTGTCCTAAATGTAAACATCTTGAATGGGTTGATGATAAAATATGTGCATCTGGTTATAATCTTGAAGACAAATACTGTCCTGAGTGTAATACAAAAATGCGTGGAGATGGTCAGGATATACCATTTGAAACATTCTTAGGATTCAATGGTGATAAGGTGCCTGATATTGACCTTAATTTCTCTGGAGAATATCAGGAAAAAGCTCATCTTTTTACACGTGAAGTCTTTGGTGAAGATCATGTCTTTAGGGCTGGTACAATCTCAACCGTCGCTGAGAAAACGGCCTTTGGTTATGTATCTGGATATTGTGAAGAAAACAATATTACTAATATGTCTAAAGCTCAAAGACAAAGACTGGCTTCAGGATGTGAAGGTGTAAAACGTACTACGGGTCAGCATCCTGGTGGTATTATTGTTATTCCAAACTATATGGATGTCTATGACTTTACACCTGTACAGTATCCGGCAAATGATCCAAATTCTGTTTGGCGTACTACTCACTTCGATTTCCATGAAATTCATGATAATGTCCTAAAGTTTGATATTCTTGGACATGTCGATCCAACGGCCATGCGTCTTTTGCAGAATATTTCAGGTATTGACCCTAAATCAATACCGATGAACGATCCTAAGGTTATGTCACTGTTTTACAGTTCAAAGGCTCTTGATATTATTAATCCTGATTACGATGAACCAACTGGTGCCTGTGGCTTACCTGAGTTTGGTACACGTTTTGTACGTGGTATTCTGGAATTGACACGTCCCCACACATTCTCAGAACTTGTGCAGATTTCTGGTCTTTCACATGGTACGGATGTCTGGAATAATAATGCCAAAGATCTGATTGAGGAAGGAATTGCCTTAAGTGAAGTTATTGGATGTCGTGATGATATCATGATTACAATGCTTAAATATGATTTACCTCCAAAAGCCAGTTTTGACATCATGGAAAAGGTTCGTAAGGGTAAGGGACTAACTCCTGAACATGAATCACTTATGCTTGAGCATAATGTGCCAAAATGGTATATCGAATCATGCAAGAAGATTAAATACATGTTCCCGAAAGCTCACGCTGTAGCCTATGTTATTATGGCGGTCAGAATTGCATGGTTTAAGGTCTACCATCCTGAATACTATTATGTATCATATTTCTCTTTACGCTGTGATGCCTATGATATTTCTATCATGACTCAGGATGCTTCAAAGATAAAAGCACGAATGGATTATCTATATGGCAAAATGATGTCAAAAGATCCTAATAATCAAGCCAGCAAGAAAGAAAAGGATTTATACGATACGCTCGAAATATGTTATGAAATGGCATCAAGAGGTTATCGATTAACCAATATAGATATTGAAAAGTCACTGGCTACTGAATTCTTGGTTAATCCAGAAAATAATCACGAAATTATTCCACCATTCAAGGTTCTTGATGGTCTTGGTGATAACGTTGCCGTCAGTATTGTTGAAGCACGCAATGAAAGACCATTTATCTCTAAAGAAGACCTTATTAATCGTACGCAGTTATCAAATACACTGATCAAGAAAATGGATGAGATGGGAATATTAAAAAATCTTGATGATACTAATCAAATATCATTATTCTAGCTTGTTTAATTCATTTTATTATGATAAAATTACATTGCTAAAAAGGAGTGGGTAACCACTCCTTATGTTATGTTTTCAAGGAGGAAGAATGACCAATATTGATGAAATAAGAAAAGAATTGGATCAGTTCTGTAAAGAAAAGGGCTATAAACTGTATAGTGTCAGTTATGGTAAAGAAAAAGATGATTATATACTGCATGTTGAAATAGATAATCATCTCGATCTGAATGGCATATCAGAAGTATCAAGACTAATCTCGGAATTTATGGACGAAAAGGATTATATTGATGATGCTTATCTTCTGGATGTCTATACTGTCGGCCTAGAAAGAGTTCTTGAAGGATATGATGAAATCCTGAATGCCAAAGGACAATATGTCTTTGTTAAAATGAAAAAAGAAACAAATGGCATTAAGAAGATTGAAGGAACACTGACTGATGTATCTGAAGACAGAATTGAAATCAGCTATATGCAAAAAAACATCAGTAAGAAGTTATCAGTTGAATTATCAAATATTAAATTAATACGCCTAGCTGTAAAATTTTAAAGGAGAAAGAAAATGAGCGGTATTAACCTAAAAAGTAAAGAATTTATTGAAGGAATGCGAGTTTTCGAGGATGATCGAAAAATATCAGCCGACTTCATTCTGGATGTCTTAAAAGAAGCAATCATCAAGACATATCAAAAACATATCGATGCACCAGCAGCTGTAGTCAGAGTTGAAATAGATTCTAAGGAAATGAAAATTTATCATGACCTGACAGTTGTTGATAATGACTCAGATAAATATGATGAAACACTGGATATTCTTTATGATGATGCAGTTTTATTAAATAAGAATGCCAAAGTTGGCGATATCATTTCTAAAGAAGTAGATTTTAATGAAATTGGACGTTCTTCTATTTCTGTAGCCAAGAATATGCTTAAGCAGAAGGTTAAGGAATATGAAAAACAGCGTGTTTATGATGAATATAAAGATCGTGTATATGATTTAATCAACGGTGTTATCAAGACTGTTGAAGATAAGTTTATCCTGGTTGATTTAAAGAATACTATTGGTATCATGCTTAAGAGCGAACAGATTCCAGGTGAAGTTTATCGTGAAAATCAGCAGATTAGAGCAGTCATCAAGGAAGTATCAAAGAATTCAAGAGGTTCACAGGTTGCTTTATCAAGAGCTGATGCAATGTTTGTAAAACGTCTTTTTGAAAAAGAGGTACCAGAAATTGCTCAGGGTGTTGTTGAAATTCGTGCAATCGCCAGAGAAGCTGGTGAAAGAACCAAGATGGCAGTTTACACTAAGAATGAAGATATCGATCCTATCGGTTCGTGCATTGGGCCTCGCGGAACTCGTGTTCAGGCTGTTATTCAGGAAATCAAGGGTGAAAAGATTGACATCTTTGAATGGAATGATGATATTGGTGAATTAGTCAAAAATGCTTTATCGCCTGCCGAAGTTAAGGCATGTTTCTATGCTGAAGAAAACTATGAAGGTTTAACAGAAGAAGAAATTGAAAAGAAGAAGCATCGCAACAATCGTCCAATGATTGTTATGGTTGGTGATGATCAGCTTTCAGCTGCTATTGGTAAGAAGGGTAAGAATGCCAAGCTGGCTGTCAAACTGACAGATCGTAAGATTGATATCAAGACAGTCAGTGATATTGAAGCTATGGGCATTGATGTAGCTTCAAAAGTAAGAGAATTCCATGAAGATCAAATCAGAATTGCAAAAGAAAAAGAAATGAAGAAGTTTATGGCATTACAGGAAGAAGCCTTAAAGCGTAAGGCTGAATTTGATGCTGAACTTGAAAAGAGTGGTGATATCTTTGAGGACGCTCTTGATGAGATGGAAGTTAATGGTGGAGAAGAAGAAATCACTATTGTTGATATCGTAGATGAAGAAGCTCTTCAACATGAAGAACCAGTAATTCAGGAAACAAGTGAAGAACCAGTTTCTGAAGTTGATGCTGAAGACAATGCTGATGTTGTAGAAACGATTGCTCAAGAACCTGTAAGCGATAAGAGTGAGGTTAAGGAAAAGAAAGCTGAAACACCTAAGGTAGTTAAGACACGTGAAAAGAAAACTGAATATGTATCTAAATTTGAAGATCTGGCTAATGTGTCTAAACGTGAAGAAGAACCTAAAGTTCAAAAGAAGAGACGTAAGAAGGGCGAAGAAGAAGAAAGAAGACTTCGTGCTAATGATCTTAAACGCGATAAGGATTATGAAATCAAACCAGAATATACTGATGAAGAATTAGAAGAAATCGAATTAAACGAAGAAGCTGAAAATGAGAATTCATGGATTAATGATGAAATCGACTTCGACGAATTTGATGATTACTACGATAAGGACTAATTGATGAAAAAGATACCAATGAGACGTTGTGTTGTAACCAATGAATCTTTTCCTAAGAAAGAACTTTTACGTATTGTAAAAAACAAGGAAGGCGAAGTAAAGGTTGATACAACAGGTAAAGCCAACGGTAAAGGTGCTTACATCAAAAAAGATTTATCAGTATTGGAAATGGCTAAAAAACGTAATTCTCTTGAAAGAGCTTTAGAAACAAAGATTAGTGAAGATATCTATCTGGAAATCGAAAGAGTAATTAATGAAGGATAAGACTTTATCTCTTCTCGGTTTAGCTAGAAGAGCCAATAAAATTATCTTTGGTGAAGTCATTCTCGAGAGAATCAGAACTGTTAAGTTCATGTTTATTGCGAGTGATGCAAGCGAAAAGACAAAAGAGAGATATCTTAAGAAATGCAGTTATTATGGCATTCCCTGCTTAACTGTATATGACAGTGATACGCTGGCTTTAGCGATTGGTAGAAATAACACTAAAACTATCGGAATAACTGATGAAGGTTTTGCAAAGGGATTTATTAAAGAAATAGAAGGAGGGTGCAATTATGGCGAAACAGATTAAGAAGAAACCAAACAACAATAAGAAGGGTTTTAATAAGAATCCACAACAGAATGCAAACAGCAATGTTAAGGTTGAAGCTATAACATATACTGATGGCATAACTGTTGCTGAACTGGCTGCCAAATGTAATAAAAATGCCAGTGATATCATTAAAATCTTATTTATGTTATCAAAAATGGTAACTATTAATTCACCTCTAGATGATGAGACAGTTGAACTTGTATGTCTAGAATTTGGAATTGATGCCAAAAAAGAAGAACCAAAAGATGAAAACAGTCTCGAAGATGATGAAATCGATGATCCTAAGGATTTAAAGGAACGTCCTCCAATTGTAACTATTATGGGGCATGTTGACCATGGTAAGACAACATTACTCGATTCAATCCGTAAGACAAAGGTTGTTGAGGGTGAGTTTGGTGGTATTACACAACATATTGGTGCCTATCAGGTTGAAGTTGATGGTAAGAAGATTACTTTCCTTGATACTCCGGGTCATGAAGCATTTACAGCGATGCGTGCCAGAGGGGCTAAAGTCACTGATGTATCAATTATTGTGGTTGCAGCAGATGATGGTGTAATGCCTCAGACAAGAGAAGCTGTTGACCATTCAAAGGCTGCAGGTGTTCCAATTATCGTTGCAGTCAATAAGATGGATAAGCCAGACGCTAATCCTGATCGCGTAAAGAATGAAATGGCTGATCTTGGACTTATCCCTGAAGAATGGGGCGGTGAAACAATATTTGTAAACTGTAGCGCTAAGAAAGGTGATGGAATTACTGATATTCTTGAAACAATTCTGGTTGTATCAGAAGTTAAGGAATTAAAGGCTAATCCAAAGAAACTGGCTACAGGTACTGTAATTGAAGCTAAACTTGATAAGGGACGCGGACCTGTGACAACTCTACTTGTTCAGAATGGAACATTGAAACAGGGTGATTCAATTGTTGTTGGTGTATGTCATGGTAAAGTCAGAAAGATGACCGATGATACAGGTAGAGAAATTAAGGTTGCTCCACCATCAATGCCAGTAGAGATTATTGGTTTAAATGATGTACCAGTAGCAGGTGATAACTTCAAGGTATTTGATAATGATAAGGAAGCACGACTAGTTGCAGAAAAACGTCAGCGTATTAAGATCGATAAGGAACGTAAGGCAACTTCTGCAATGTCTTTAGATGATCTTGCTTCACAGATTGAAGCTGGAGATATCAAGGAAATCCCAGTAATTATCAAAGCGGATGTGCAAGGTAGTGCCGAAGCTGTAGCTTCTTCTTTATCTAAGATTGAAGTTGATGGTGTCAAGGTCAATGTTATCAGATCACAGGCAGGAGCCATTTCAGAATCAGATGTCATGCTGGCAAGTGCTTCTAAATCAGTAATTTATGGATTCAATGTACGTCCTGATGCCAACGTTCGTAAAAAGGCACAGGAAGAAGGTGTTGATATTCGTCTTCACAATATTATCTACAAGGCTGTTGAAGAAATGGAAGCAGCCATGAAAGGTATGCTGGCTCCTGTATATGAAGAAGTTGTTATTGGACAGGCAGAAATTAGAAAGACATATAAGGTTTCGAAAGTTGGTACAATTGCTGGATGTATGGTAACTGAAGGTAAGATTGTCCGTGATTCAAAAGTCAGACTGATAAGAGATGGTATTGTTGTTTATACTGGTAAACTTGGTTCTTTAAAACGTTTTGAAAATGATGCCAAGGAAGTCAACAGTGGTTATGAATGTGGATTAACAATTGAGAATTATAACGATATTAAGGAAAACGATATAATTGAAGTATATCAGGACCGTGAGGTTAAACAGGATTAATGGGCTTAAGACAGGAAAAGATACAGTCGTTATTCCAAAGAGAAATTACTGATATTGTACAGTTTTCAATTAAGGATCCAAAGCTTGGTTTTGTAACTATTTCTGAAGTACAGGTTACTAATGATTTAAGTTATGCGAAAGTATATGTTTCTTTCTTAGGCAAGGAAGAACGTAATGAAGCTGGTTTAAAAGTATTGAATAATGCTAAGGGGTATATCCGCTCTGAACTGGCTAAACGTGTTAAGGTGTATAAGGTTCCAGAATTGAAGTTTGTTCTGGATAAGAGCTTAGAAAACGCTAAACGTATAGAAGATATAATCAAAAAAATCAATTCATAAACCATTAAACAGATATTCATTTGAATATCTGTTTTTTTATTGACTTATTATTAATACAAATAGTACAATTAATACAGATAATACAGGAGGTAAAATGTTTTTATTGAATTTACATGGAAAAGAACCGATAAATGAACAGATCCAGAGTCAGATTATCCAGTTCATCAATTTAAATGTACTTAAACCAAATGAAAAACTTCCTTCGGTCAGAGAACTGGCGAATGAACTTGGAATTAATCCGAATACTGTTATGAAAGCATATCAGAACCTTGAGAATGAAGGATATATTTATATGTTATCGAAAAAAGGAGCCTTTGTTTCTGAAAAGAGTTATGATAATCAGAATGAAATTCTTAATGAATTAAAGACAGTTTTTATGAAAGCTAAAGACATGGGTGTTAAATATGATGAAATAGTTGATACTGTTAACGAGGTGTTTAAATGTTAGAAATAAAAGATATATGCAAAAGTTTTAATGATAAAGAAGTGTTAAGAAATCTTTCGCTAAAAATTGATAGTGGCAGAATATTTGGTCTTGTAGGCATTAATGGTGCTGGCAAATCAACATTGCTTAGAATTGTATCTGGCGTTTATGAGGCTGATAGTGGTTTGGTATTATTTGATGGCAAAAATACCAGAACTGATGAAGAAGTCAGAAGAGATATTTTATATCTTTCAGATGACCCATACTATACAAAGACATCGACAATCAAATCTCTTAAAGAGTATTATCAGACATTCTATAATTTTGATGAAAATGAGTATTACCGATATCTCAATCTTTTTAAACTTGATCCTAATAAACCACTGATTAATTTTTCCAAAGGTATGAAAAGACAGGCTTTTTTGATTTTTGCCTTTGCGATTAAACCTAAACTTTTAATACTAGATGAGGCTTTTGATGGTCTTGATCCAGTTGTCAGGACAACATTTAAGAGTCTGCTGATCAAACTGATTGATGAGAATAGTGTGACAGTTATTATATCAAGTCATAATCTTCGTGAACTTGAAGATATCTGTGATTCGTTTGGTTTGCTTGACCATTGTGAAATTTCAACATCTGGAGATATCGAAGAGAGTAAAGAAATGATCTCAAAGTATCAGTTGGCTTTTGAAAATGGCATTCCAGAAGAAATATATCATGATTTTAATATCCTGCATCATAAGGCAACTGGTAGAGTTTTAACTATCGTAGTTAAAGGTAATAAAGATGAGATTATTAATCGTCTTAAAAAATATAACCCATTAATGATTGATTATTTGAATGTTGATTTTGAAGAATTGTTTATCTATGAAGTAGAAAGCCGAGGCTTAAATAATGAATAAGGAATATTTAAAATATTTATTCAAGACACATCGAAACCTGAATATCTTTTTATTAGTAATCAATCTTCTGTTTACTATGATATATTTTATCAATATACACGATGTGTATAATTCTGCATCTTATTTCTCGATAATTTTTGTAATTGTAATAATCGAATGTCTGGTATTACCGATAGTAGAGTTATCTATAATCCAGAATCGTCGTAGTGTTGATATGTTTTATTCGTTACCTGTAAAACATAACGAAATAATCATTACAACCTACATATCTGTAATCTCTAAGATTTATATAATCCTTTTGATATCCAGTTTACCAGTAATTCTATATTCATTAGTGCATATATCAGTGATTGGTTTAATTGGTTATCTGATTGTTTCATTTTTACTTATTGCCTGTGTGTCATTATTCACAATGGGGATAAATCTTAAATGTAATTCGATTATTGATAGTTTTGTAATCCTTAGTGGATATATACTGATGCCACTTCTTGTCTATTTGGTATTAGAAGTATTTTTTGATTATAATATCGCAAATGTTATCCTGAATTTTGGATATTCATTGTCAAGCTTTTTCTTACCAGCTGCTGTATATAAGATATTTTATGAATTTGCATCAATGATGCTCTATAACGACTCATTGGTCTTTAATTTAGGAGATTATATCAATGTAATCGTATATACTGCAATTGGTTTGGGATTTACGCTTTACGAGCTTAAAAACCGCAAACCTGAAAGAGCTGAACAGATTACTGATGCCTTCTTTACATATCCACTTGTAATTGGAGTAACAACACTATGCTTCCTTTTATCAGTAATGTTTACAAGAATGGATTTCAAAGATACGATATTATACGTCGCTTTGACTTTTATTGCCTATTCAATAATGAATTTTGTATATATCAGGAAGGTTACATTCACAAAAAAGAGTGTATTGCTCTTTGTGTTAGCAATTGTATTATCTTTTGGAGCTATCAAGTTATCTGATATTACTGATGGCTTTGGTCTTGTATATAGCTATAGAAACTGTAAACAGATTCGGGATGTTAATTTCCATGCATCTATTGATTTAATGGAAGATGACTATAAGGGATATTATATTGAAAGTTATAAGATTAATGAGAGTCAGGAATTAATAGATTATTTAAGAGAATATCAGGATAATCATGTTCAAAAAGAACATGTAATAAATGACTGCGATAGCTGTACCTATCACTATTATTCCTATATTTCTATAGTATACGATGATTCATTGCTGAGTTATCGCTATTCTATGAACAGAAGTGGTGATGATGGATCGGATATAAGAGAATGTTTTGAAACACTCGACAAATTTAATGATATAGGAATTGAATTCTACTGTTATGATTATGAAGGTAATGGTATGGATTATGCAGAGTGGAAAGAAGCTGTATTATCAGCACTTGATGATTAAGACACCTCGTGTGTCTTTTTAATACTTCATTTATAGGAGATATGTTATAATTTTAGTTATGAGTAAAGATAGATTGTTTGAATTAAGAAAACTTTTAAAGCAATATAACTATGAATATCACACACTGGATAAACCGACAATTCCAGATAGTGAATATGATGCATTATATCGTGAACTTGAGAATCTTGAAGCCATGTATCCTGAAGAGTTTGATCCTGAATCAGTTACTCAACATGCTGGATATGAGGTATTGAGTGAATTTAAAAAAGTCATTCATGATAAGCCAATGTTGTCACTCGGTAATGTATTTTCCTATGAAGAATTAAAGGAATGGGCTGCAAAGATTGAAAAGATATACGGTAAAATTGAATATTGTGCAGAATTTAAAATTGATGGACTGGCAATGAATCTTCTTTATGAAGATGGTAAATTTGTTAGAGCAGTGACAAGAGGTAATGGTATTGAAGGTGAAGATGTCACATCGAATGTCAAGACTATTAAATCAATTCCTAAAACGATTCCCTATAAGAATCGTTATGAAATACGTGGTGAAGTTTATATGCCAAAGATGGCATTTGAAAGAGTCAATCATGAACGTATTGTAAATGGCGAAGAGGAGTTCGCTAACCCAAGAAATGCGGCTGCTGGTTCGATCAGACAGCTTGATTCAAAGATTGCTGCATCAAGAGGGCTTGATGGTTTCTGGTATTATGTCCCTGATGATATCAATGCCCTGACACATTATGATTCACTTGAATATGCCAGAAGTCTGGGTTTTAAAGTAAATGAGAATAATCGGTTATTCGATAATATAGATGAAATATACGACTATATTCTTAAGACAATAGATAAAAGACATGATCTTCCTTATGAAATAGATGGAATGGTTATTAAGGTTAACCGTTATGATATTCAAAAGGAATTAGGTTTTACTTCAAGGGTCCCTAAATGGGCAATTGCCTATAAATTTCCACCTGAAGAAGTGCGAACTATCATCGAAGATATTTTTATTACTGTTGGACGCACAGGTAAATGTACACCTAATGCAAAACTCAAGAGTGTCAGACTTCAGGGATCTACTGTTTCTTATGCAACACTTCATAATGAAGATATGATTAAAGAAAAAGATATTCGCATTAATGATACTGTTATTGTCAGAAAAGCAGGCGATATTATTCCTGAAGTGGTCAGAAGTATCAAGGAAGAAAGAAATGGGACTCAGATACCTTATGTTTTCCCTGATGTATGTCCAATCTGCCATTCGAAGATATATCGTTTAAAGAATGAAGCAGCTCATTACTGTATAAATAATGACTGCCCGGCTAAGGTGGTTACAGGTATTGCACATTTTGCTTCAAGAGATGCGATGAATATTGATGGGCTTGGTGAAAAACGTGTTGAGACATTCTATCAGAATGGCATATTAAAGACCTTTGAAGATATCTATACATTACATACAAAAAGAGATATAATTCTATCGCTTGAGAAATTTGCTGAGAAATCGTATCAGAATCTTGTTGATGCGATAGAAAAGAGTAAAGAGAATTCTATGGAAAACCTGCTGTTTGGGCTCGGCATTAGACAGGTTGGTGAAAAAGCTTCCAAAATACTATCTGAACACTTTGAAAATATTGATAATCTTATGGATGCAAGTGTAGAAGAGCTTGAAAATATCAAGGATATCGGTGGTATCACAGCTTTGGCAATATATGATTTCTTTCATGATGATTCAAATAGAGCCATGATAAACAGTTTTAAACTGCATGGATTAAATATGAAATATCTTGGAGTTAAAAAGAAAGAATCAGTCTTTACTAATAAAACATGTGTATTGACAGGAACGCTTGTTAATTACAGTCGAAATGAAGCTACAAGATTACTTGAATCTTTAGGCGCAAAAGTATCATCAAGTGTTTCAAAGAAAACAGACTATGTCATATATGGCAGTGAAGCAGGCAGTAAACTTGATAAAGCTCGTCAGTTAAATGTTAAGACATTGACTGAAGAAGAATTTATCAGAATTATAAATAGTTAGGAGAAATTATGGAGATTAAAGAGATTAAGGAACTGGCTAATCGAATAATGTTTGACGTCAATGAAGAAGAAGCTCAGAATATTATCAATGACTTTGAAACATTTGAAAAACAGCTGGCTATATTAAATGAAATCGATACTGATGGTGTGGAGGAAATGATATATCCTTTTGATACACCAACATCTTTCTTAAGAAAAGATGAAGTATCACATGTGATAGATAAGGAAGATGCGCTAAAGAATGCATCAAAAACTAAGGAAGGGCATATTGTTGTGCCAAAGGTGGTTAAATAATGAGTATTGATAGTTTAATGAATCAGGATATCAAAACCAGATGTAATGAAGCTTATGAAAAAGTAGTAGCTTATCAGGACAAGTTAAATGCGACTATCACAGCTATCGATCCAAAAGATATTGATTATGATAAGCTTGAAGGTAAACTTAAGGGTATTCCTGTAGCTTTAAAGGATAATGTTTCAACTAAAGGTATAAAGACTACTGCAGCAAGTAGAATACTTGATAATTATTATCCTGTTTATGATGCGACAATTGTTGAAAAACTCAGAAAAGAAGGCGCTGTTTTTGTGGCTAAGGCCAGTATGGATGAACTGGCAATGGGTGGATCAAATCTTACTTCAATGATAGGTCCATGTCATAATCCATATGATCTCAATCGTATATCTGGAGGATCTAGTGGTGGAAGTGCTGTATTAGTCGCAAGTGGAGCAGTCAGTGTCGCTATTGGTTCTGATACAGGTGATTCTGTTAGAAAACCAGCTGGATACTGTGGCGTAGTTGGAGTTAAGCCAACATATGGACGTATTTCAAGATATGGTATCATTCCATATGCATCAAGTCTTGATCATGTTGGCTATTTCACAAGAAATATTAAGGATGCATCTTTAGTCCTTGAAGTATTAGCTGGTAGAGATGACCATGATATGACATCATCTTTTGAAAAGGTTGATGAATATTCTAAATTATTAAACAGTAATGTAGAAGGTAAAAAGATTCTGGTATTTGATAATGTGGTTGAAAACATCAGAGAAGATATAATTATTAACAGTTTTAATAATGTGATTAAAGGACTTGAAGAAAAGGGCGCTGTCATCAAACATGTTCGATTTGATGATAAACTTATGAAAGCATTATTCCCAACATATTTCATTATTGCCAATGCTGAAGCCACAGCTAATCATTCTAATCTTGATGGAATACGTTTTGGACATCGTGTAGATGGTAATACCATGGAAGAAATTATGATAAATACACGTACAAGAGGTTTTTCAAGTTTTATTAAACAACGTTTTGTAGTTGGTTCATACTCTCTGTTTGAAGAGAATCAGGAAAGATTGCTTAAAAAAGCTCAAAGAGTCAGAAGACTGATTGTTGATGAAGTTATGAAAGAACTTAAGGATGCTGATTGTTTAATCGCACCAGCTTCAGGTAATGTAGCACCACTTATCAAAGGTAATAAGAGTGATGAACTGGCTCCTGAATATCTGATAGCCGAAAATCATCTAGTTATTGGTAATTTTGGTGGACTTCCATCACTTACTCAACCAATGGGATTTAAAGATAATCTGCCATTTGGTGTAAATATTACCTGCAATCCATTTAAAGAAGCTGATATGTTTAATATCGCTTTAGCAATCGAAGAGATTACTGGTCTTAAGGATCTTGTTAAGGAGGATTTTTAAATGAATTATGATGTAGTAATTGGGATTGAAATCCATCTGGAATTAAAGACTAAGACCAAGATGTTTTCAGGAGCACCATATGCCTTTAAATCTGAAGCTAATACATGTGTCAATGAAATAGATTTAGCTTTTCCTGGAACATTGCCATGCGTCAATATGGAAGCTGTAAAGAAAGCTTTAGAAGCATGTATGGCTTTACACCTTGATATCGATCCTCTTGTGAAGTTTGACCGTAAAAATTATTATTATTCAGATTTACCTAAAGGATATCAGATTACACAGCAGTTTCATCCAATTGGAAGAAATGGTTATATTGATATTAATGTCGAAGGTAAAACCAAGAGAATCAGAATTAATCGAATTCACATGGAAGAAGATACAGCCAAACAGTTCCATTTATTTGATGAGACACTGATTGATTTTAATCGTGCTGATGTTCCATTAATTGAACTTGTTTCAGAACCAGACATGTCATCTGGATTAGAAGCTTCTTTATATGTTGAAAAATTACGTCAGACTCTACTTTATCTTGATGTCAGCGATGTCAGAATGGAAGAGGGTTCAATGCGATGTGATGTCAATATATCTATTAAACCTGAAGGTTCAGATGTCTTTGGTACTAAGGTAGAAATCAAGAATCTTAACAGTATCAATAATATTAAACTGGCGATTGATTATGAAGCTAATCGTCAAAAAGAAGCTCTTGAAAAAGGAGAAACTATTTATCAGGAAACAAGACGTTTTGATGAGAAAACTGGTATAACTGTATCAATGAGAAAGAAAGAGGGTGCAGTTGACTATAAGTATTTCCCTGAACCTAACATCTTCCCAATTCTTTTAAGTGATGAAATGTTAAACGAAGTTCGCAACAATATGCCTGAATTACCTGATCAGAAACATGATCGTTATATTAAAGAATATGGATTAAGTGATGCTGAAGCTTCAACATTGATTCAGAATAAAGAAATGTCTCTATATTATGATGAGATGATGAAAAAAGCTAAGAATGCCAAATCTGCTTTAAACTTATTGATGAGTGAATTACAGGGTTTACTTGTCAAGAATAATCAGAATATAACCAATACAAAGGTTCAAAGTGAGTCTTTGGCAATTCTTTCTAATATGATAGAGGATAAAGAAATCTCTGGTAAACAGGCAAAGGATGTCTTAGAAGCAATGCTCGATGGCAGTGATCCTCGTAAGATTGTTAAGGATCGAGGAATGAAGCAGGTAAGTGATGAAGGAGCTATTTTAAGTATTGTCAATGCAGTGCTTGATGAAAATCCTAATTCAATTGCTGATTATAAAGGTGGAAAAGACCGTGCGATGGGATTCCTGGTAGGACAGGTTATGAAGAAGTCTAAGGGTCAGGCTAATCCACAGATGGCATCTAAGCTTGTTAAACAGGAATTAGACAAGCGTTAGTAATGTTGTTTTAAATGTGGTACAATAATTCTGGTGATATTATGAGTGAAACAAAGAAAACAAAGAATAAAAAAAGAAAGCTCTCTAGAGCTGCGTTGATAATCATTTGTGGAATCATCATCATTCTGATTCCATGTCTGATCCTAGGTGGTATACTTTTGTCTGCTGCTTTACAGACAGGAAATCCAATCTTTGGTGATCGCTATAAAGGAGATTTAGAACCAGCTATTACAGAGACAAATATGGAAAACATTGAAAAGTCTGTATCTTCAATCAGTGGTGTTGAAAAATGTGACGCAGTATTGACCTCTGGTCAGTTAAGAATCAATGTTGATACTAAAGATAGTTTATCTTCTGAAGAAATTGAAACATTGGTTGATGAAGTTTATGCTAAAGTTAAATCTGAACTTCCAATTGGAACATATTTCACTTCAGGAAATGGTAAGAAGATGTATGATCTGGCTATCAATGTCTATAATTTCATCAAGAAAGATGATGAAAGTATGATTTATTATATCCTGACTAAGAATGCGATGATGGATGGCGAGAGTATTCAGTGCGTATCTGAACCGCTTGATGCCGATCTGGCAGCTGAACTTAGAGGAGAAAATATCGTTACTGAAGATCCAGAA
>JAQXNC010000113.1 GCA_029097145.1 Bacillota bacterium | reverse complement strand
AAAAAAACATACATTTGCCTTTAAATTTGGCATTTGTATGTATGTTAATTTTAAGAAAATTTTACTTTATTTTATGAACAAAACTTCCCCATTAACCATTGTCATCTTAAGGTTTAAATCCTTGTCTAAGATAATGAGATCGGCATCTTTACCTTTTTCGATACTTCCCTTGGTATCATTAACTTTTGCAATAATACTAGGATTATATGATGACATCTTCACAATATCATTGATACTGCAACCAGTAAATCTCTGCATATTCTTAATCGCATCAAGCATCGTTATGGCACTACCAGCTATTCTACCTGTTTCTATAACCTGAACAGTATTGCCAGTCTTTTTACACTTAAGATTTGAAAATGTATAAATTCCATCATCCATTCCTTTTCCAAGCATGGCATCAGTTATAAGACATATTCTTTTTGGCCCAAGTATCTTATATGTCGCTTTAACAATATCTTCTCTCACATGAAAACCATCGACTATCAGTTCAGCATAAGCCTTATCATCAATAAAAGCTGCTGTTACAATACCAGGATCGCGATGCAAATGCTGAGTCATGGCATTATATAAATGCGTAAAACCAGTACATCCCTCTTTCAAAGCTTCTAAGGCTGTTTTAGAATCAGCTGATGAATGACCTATCATTAAAGTTGCATTATTCTTTAGTGCTTTAGCTGCAAACTCTTTAAAACCATCTCTTTCTGGTGCCACTGTCATAATCTTTAAAACACCATTCGCACTATCAAGCATTTCATCAAGTTCTTTAAGATTAAAATCTCTAAGATATTTCTCATCCATAAGTGCTTTATATTTAACACTCAGGTATGGTCCTTCAGAATGTACACCTAAAAAATTAGCTCCGTTATTATTCTTTACTTCACTATATTCCTTTAATAGCTTACATAACTCTTCATGGCTGACAACCGTCAAAGAAGCCATAAAACTCGTGGTACCTTCCTTAATCAGACCTTCTGCTACCTTATTTACACTTAAGGATGGATTATTAATAAAATCATAACCGTAAGATCCATGGAGATGAATATCAATCATACCTGGCATAAGATAATTACCCATGGCATCAATCACATTATCACCACTTAAATCATTATTATCACTTATTTCTACAATCTTATCATCTTCAACAAGAATACTGCCAGATATTCTGTTTTCTCCATCAATAATAATATCGGCATTCTTAATGACTGTTTTCATTATCATATTCCTCTAAGATCTTAAGTGAACTGCTGGTACCAATTCTTGAAGCTCCAGCTTCCACCATTGCCATACATGTCTTTAAATCTCTAATACCACCCGCTGCCTTAACCTTTACTTTATCACCAACAATACTCTTCATCAGTTTTACATCTTCAATGGTCGCACCACCGCTTCCAAAACCAGTACTTGTCTTAATATAATCTGGTAAAACCTTCAAAGCTATTTCACTCAATTTAGCTATTTCATCCTTAGTCAGATAACAGTTTTCAAATATAACCTTGCATATAACATTATTATCATGACAGAGTTTACTGATTTCTGTCATTTCCTTTTCAACATAGGCATAATCACCATTTTTAACAGCTGTCAGATTTACGACATAATCAATTTCATCAGCCCCATTATCAATGGCATCTTTAGTTTCAAAAAGCTTAGTCTCCAGTGTTGTCTGTCCTAAAGGGAAAGATATGGCAGCTCCTACATGAATGTCGGTGCCCTTTAAAAGTTCCTTACAGATTCTTGTCATTGAAGAATTAATTGCCACCATGGCACAACCAATACTCTTCGCCTCATCACAAAGTCTTTTCATATCTTCATAACTTGCATAAGCCTTGAGATATGTATGATCAAATAACTTAGCTAATTCATTTCTATTCATTTTTTGTTCTCCTTCTATATTGTCAGACATTAAGTCTGTCAATTACTTTTAAACCTATCTCTATAATGTGTCAGCTCTTCAGAACGTTCTATATGTTTATTGTATTCATTAAAATCAGATTTAAGTATCAAAAGATAGATCACATCAATAATATAAAGCATAGAAGTTCTCATGGTTGTCACATTGAATCTCGTAATAGTATCAAATGTGACTGTTTTTAATACTATATCTGCATAACTATGCAAGGAATTCTTAACATTTCTTGTAAGTGCGACCGTTTTTAATCCCAACTTCTTTGATAAAGAAGCTACTCTTAATACTTCTTCTGTTTCACCAGTTTCACTAAAGAGGAAACACACACTGTCTTTAGAAGCATTATTGATCTGCATTAAGGTCGTATGATAGTTTTCACTTGTCAAAGCAACTATTCCCAGTTTAGTCAACTGGTTAGCCATATAATGTGCAAAGAGATTAGAACTCTCTACTCCAAACAATATTACAGATGGAGCTTCTTTAATCATTCGAACACATCTTTGAATATCTTTCAAGTCATTAACGTCCCTTGTAGATTCAATGATTTCACACATCTGCGTCGATATCTTCAAAAGGGTTTCTTCATCACTTTCACCATCCTGCAAACTTCGATCTTCAATTGTGTCTTCTTCATTTGGCAGATCGGCGAGCATCTCTCTAAAAGAGGAATAACCCAGTTTCTTAGATAGTCTGATGACACTTGGCTGACTGACGTTGATTCTAGAAGCAATCTCAGTTGAAGTCATTATTTTAGAATCATTACAGTTATTCTTTAAATATTCAACTATTTTCTTTTCATTATCTGTCAGATTATCTTTAATTGCATTTATTTTTGTAAAAATCATTTTCTATCACCAAACTAATTCTATTATATAAAATATTCATAATCAATTATTAACTATTGTATATTTTATTCATATATACTATACTATCTTTGTATAATTTATTAAATTGGAGGTACTAAACTATGAATAAAGTATACGAATGTGTTGAAGAACTCATGCATCAGCTTGATGAAACTCAGGAAGAAAACATTAACGCAGCAGCTAAACTTTTCGCTGAAAGTCTTAAGGCCGGCGGTATGTTGCAGGCATTTGGTTCAGGTCATTCGCAGGCTGGAGCTAGTGAATTATGTTTTAGAGCCGGTGGTTTTATTCCAACAAAACAGATTAAAGAACCAGCAGGTGGTGCATATGAAGGTATCGAAGGTGTTGGTACATCATTTATGAAAAAAGTCGATATCAGAGAAAATGACGTATTGGTTTTAATATCTAATTCTGGTAGAAACCCATTAGCGATTGAAATGGCAATTGAAGCTAAGAAAAAAGGTGCCAAGATTGTTGTAATCACTTCAATGGCTTCAACAACCGTATTACCTTCAAAACATTCATCAGGTAAGAATTTATATCAGTATGGTGATGTCGTAATTGATAACTGTGTCAAGGAAGGTGATGCCATGATAAGCCTTGATGGACTTGATACTGAAATCTGTGGCATGTCTGCAATTACTACTGCAATGATTATTCAGGCTGCTGTATTAAAGACTGCAGAGTTATTATTGGCAGAAGGCATTGTACCACCAGTATTCAAATCTCAGAATATTATTGGCGGAGCTGAATACAACGATAAATTAGTAGCTAAATATTTCGATAGAATATATCACATCTAGTCATATCTTAATTATCGTCATATCCTCCTTATCGTAAAAAGCTACTATCGACAAAAGAAAGAACTATGATAACTCATTTTTTATAATTGAGTTTTTCATAGCTCTTTTGTTTACCAAAAAAACCGAGTTGCCAAGTCAACAAAACAATTTTAATTCAATTTCACCATCACGTTATAACAGTTGTTTAGATTTAAATTCAGAGTATATAACGTCATTCTTTGCACCTCGTAACTTCATTATATTTAGTATCGTACAAGGAATCAAACTATTCGTTTTTTCATACCAGTGCACATACATATTTAACAATTATTTATGTAAATAATTGATATATAAACAATAAAAGGTCGTAGAATATTAGAAATAATACTAACACTACGACCTTTTTCCTTCTATCATATGATTGTGTCTAATGTAATTGGAAAGAAGGGATAATTATCAAAGATAGTATAGCACAGATTCTTAGTTCTTATTCCCTACAACATCATCAATCTCTTCTTTATGGTATTGAGATTATCAACTATAATATCAGCCTTATCCTGACTGAAACTGAATACTGTCTTTCTAGCAACTACATACATACCTGCTCTTTTACCAGCTTCAATCCCAAATGGCGAATCCTCAACTACCAGACATTCATCATTTTTAAGTCCAAATTTATTCATACACCATAGGTATATTTCTGGTGAAG
>JAQXNC010000112.1 GCA_029097145.1 Bacillota bacterium | reverse complement strand
AAAAAACACAGAAGACACCTAAGAATGTGATTGAAACTGCTAAAAAATACAGAGAAGATTACCAAAGGAGGAATCAAAATGGTTAAGTATGAAGACTTTAAAAAAGAAATCTTAAAAGACCCTGAAGTCAAAACTGCATATGATGAGCTTTCTCCTGAATACGACATTATCCAGGCAATGATTGATACCAGAAAAAGCCAGCATATGACACAGAAAGACTTATCCGAAGCAACCGGCATTACCCAAGCCGATATCAGTAGAATTGAAAATGGGACAAGAAATCCAAGCCTGGCAATGCTTAAAAGACTGGCTGCTGGAATGGGAATGAGCTTAAAGGTTGAGTTCGTGCCTCTTCAGAAACAATAAGCAAAAACCAAACAAAAACAGGAAAACATTGGATTCCAATTACTAACGTTAGCAAATGCTAGCGTTTTTATTATGTCTTTGTACTACAACTAAAAAAGAAAGACCAGAAGGTAGAAAATGAACAAGTCTTCAGACTTGCTGGGACTAGATGAAGAATCTGCTATAAAGATTACTACTAGGAACTTGTTGAAAACAAGAAAACCAAGATCAAAAAACCGCTAATATTAGCGGTTTTAAGCACTTTCGGAACTATTCGAACTCGATTGTGCCAGGAGGCTTCGATGTAATATCTAAGAGTACACGATTAACGTGTTTAACTTCGTTAACAATTCTGTTTGATACAACTGCCAGTACATCATACGGTATTCTTGCCCAGTCTGCTGTCATACCATCAATAGATGTTACTGCACGAATAGCTACAGCGTATGCATAGGTTCTCTGATCGCCCATTACGCCTACAGATTTCATATTAGTTAAGGCTGTGAAATACTGCCAGATATCTCTTTGAAGACCAGCTTTAGCTATTTCTTCTCTCAGTATTGCGTCACTTTCTCTGACAATTTCTAGTTTTTCTTCAGTAATTTCACCTATTACTCTGATACCAAGACCTGGCCCTGGGAACGGCTGCCTCCATACCATATCTTCAGGTAATCCAAGTTCCATACCTAAAGCACGTACTTCATCCTTAAATAAAGTATTTAATGGTTCAATCAGTTTAAACTGCATATCTTTTGGTAATCCACCTACATTATGATGAGATTTGATAGTCTGCGCAGTCTTGGTTCCACTTTCAATAACGTCAGTATATAAAGTACCCTGTGCCAGCCATTTAATGTTTTCGCCAGCCACCAGTTTCTTAACTTCTTCATCAAAAGTATAAACAAATTCATTACCAATTATCTTACGCTTCTTTTCGGGATCAGTTACTCCGGCAAGCTTGCCCAGGAATTTTTCGCTGGCATCAATCTTTGTCAGGTTAAGTTCCATGTTTTTACCAAACATTTCCATAACACTTTCAGCTTCACCTTTTCTGAGTAATCCATGATCAATAAACATACAGTATAACTGTTTACCGATTGCCTTATTTAAAAGTGCTGCTACAACACTTGAATCAACACCTCCAGATAAAGCCAGTAAAACCTTATCTTCACCAACCAGTTCTCTAATCTCATTAACTTTGGTTTCTATAAAACTCTGCATTGACCAGTTCTTTTCAGCCTTACATACTTCAAATACAAAGTTCTTTAATATATCTAATCCATAATCAGAATGTCTTACTTCTGGATGGAACTGTACAGTATAGATATTCTTTTCAGGATTATGACTTGAAGCATATGTACATGTTGAACTAGAGGCATCACATACAAATCCAGGAGCCAGTTTGCTGACCTGATCACCATGACTCATCCATACAACCTGCTTCTTTGGTAATCCCTTAAATAACAAAGAATCAGTAGTAATTTCTATTTCAGCACGTCCATATTCCTTCTTTTCACACGCCTTAACATCTCCACCATTTTCATAGTGTGTCATCTGCATCCCGTAACATATACCAAGTATAGGTAATCCTGATTCAAATATAGCTTTATCACATTTAGGGGCATCTTCATCATAGACACTGTTAGGTCCTCCTGAGAAGATAATCCCTTTAACATCATCAATTTTTCTGATTTCTTCAAGAGTCATAGTGTTTGGATGTAATTCACTATATACCCCAAAATCTCTGATTCTTCTGGCTATCAACTGATTATACTGACTGCCAAAGTCCAATACGATAATTTTATCCGCCATGTCTTCCTCCATTTGTTTTAATCATTATACTAAACAATTATAAAAAACAGAAGAATTAATCTTCTGTTAAACCCCAAGATGGAACAGTATTTCCTCTTTTTACTAATATAGCTTTCTGGAAATCAGTCTGGTTTAAAAAACGTAATATTTCTTCAACCTCTGTTTCATTACATCCAACCAGTACTTTTACTTCAATTACTTTATTTAAGATATCAGCAGATACAATAACCTGATTAACTTCTGATAACCCACTTCCCTTAAAACATGGAATAGCTCCGTCCTTTTCACTGCTCAATGTCTTAAGATAACCGTATGCACAAGGATAACGCAGATTTGGATAATCTGGATGTGTAGTACCCTTATCATATTTAATCACGAAGTCGCTTGATAAATATAATGTGTCTAATTTTTGCCAGAATAAGGCATTATTTTCGTAGTCTTTCATTTGTAACCCTCTGTTTTACCATTTTACTATAGTATGCTGTTTTTGTAAATAACTTTCACAAAATGTAAATTTTATCATCTATTGAAAAATATTCTTAGTGATAACTGTCTCATTAAATCTACTATATCATAATTTCCGCTCATATTCATCACCGATAATGCAATCATCATACATGCATAGGCATCGCTGGATGCCTCGTGATGATTAAGTTCAACACCCAGATATTCACTAACGGTATTCAGACGATGATTTATAAGATTTGGAAATACCCTTCTTGAAAGTGTAACTGTATCGATATATGGATTTCTAAAATGTTCAAGATTATATGAATCGCACATGGCATTTAACACGCCAATATCAAAACGTGCATTATGAGCCACAAGGACAGCGCCATCAAAAACCTGTTTTAAGTCATCATAATACTCATCAAATTCCGGCTTATCATTAATATCTTCGAGTGTTATATGATGAATAAAGGTATTTGTAAAGTATCTTGACTCTCTTGGAGGTTTAATAAAAAAGGCATAGCTGTCAACGAGCTCCCCTTCATCAAATATAGTAATTCCCAATGAACATGCACTGTTGGATTTGGAATTGGCAGTTTCAAAATCAATCGCTACTAGCTTCATACCGTTTTCTTCTTTTTAACTTCTCTATCAGCTGCAAACATACGCATATATCTCGTTACTGCACGATAGTTAAAACATTCAATGTTTTCTCTTGTTCCGTCTTCAAGTTCGACAACCAAATAATCCACCTTACGTCCTTTGATATAACGCCATTTCATGATATCCTCATAATAAATCATGACACAGTCTTCATGAGAAGCCTTATTATAAAAGATTACATAATCATCATGGAATTCAAGTAAAACTCTCGATGGCAAAAAAACCAGACAATAACTGGCAATCGAAATTATTACGACCCCAATTGACGTAAATGGAATTACCAGAATAAACCCTATAAGCATTGATACAACAAGCAGAAATGTCGGCTTCAGTTCAAGACGATAAATAATCCTGGTATCATTTGGCAGATTATAGGTTTTGATATCTTTACTATTCATGTTTTTAGTATATCACAACTTATGATATTATATTGTGGGTGATATTAATGAAAAACTTTAAATATAAAAAAATACATGAAGATAAATACTGCAAGGCACGTCTTGGTGAACTGAATGTCTTTGGTAAGACAGTTAAAACACCGGTGTTCATGCCTGTTGGTACACTAGCAACAGTCAAGTTTTTATCTCCAGAAGATATTAAAAATATCGGATCATCAGTGATTCTTTCCAATACATATCATTTATGGTTAAGACCAGGTGATGAAACTGTTAAAAAAGCTGGTGGATTACATAAATTCATGAATTATGATGGACCTATTCTAACTGACAGTGGAGGTTTCCAGGTTTTCTCTTTGGCTGACGCAAGAAAGATTAAAGAAGAAGGTGTAACCTTCAAATCTCACCTTGATGGATCTAAACTCTTTATCTCTCCTGAAAAGAGTATAGAAATCCAACAGAATCTTGGCAGTGATATTGCTATGTCATTTGATGAATGCATTCCATATCCAAGTTCTTATGAATATGTTAAGGATTCTATGCATCGCACTCTGCGCTGGGCTAAGCGTGGTCTTGATGTCCATACAAGAGAAGACCAGGCTCTTTTTGGAATTGTTCAGGGTGGTGAATTTGAAGACCTCAGAAAAGAATGTGCAGTTGCTTTAGCAGATATGAACTTTGACGGTTATTCAATCGGTGGAACCTCTGTTGGCGAAGATAAGGAAACCATGTATAAGATGATTGATTATTCAATAGCCTATCTTCCAGAAGATAAGCCACGTTACCTGATGGGTGTTGGAGCTGTTAATGATATTTTAAATGGTATTGAACGTGGGGTCGATATGTTTGACTGCGTATTACCGACAAGAATTGCCCGTCATGGAACACTCATGACAAGTCAAGGCCGCATCAATATTAAAAAGAATATCTATAAGGAAGATTTCTCACCTTTAGATCCTGCATGCGATTGTGAATGTTGTCGTAACTATACTAAAGCCTACTTAAATCATCTATACAGATGTAATGAAGGTCTTGGTTCAAGACTGTTATCAATTCATAACCTGCGTTTTTTAATAAGACTTGTTGAAGGTGCAAGAGAAGCAATTGAAAATGACCGCTTCTTGGAATACAAGGAAGAAATACTTAAGAATTACAAATTTGATGAGAGAGGTTTCTAATGCGTGTAGATGATTTTGATTTTGATTTACCTGAAGAACTCATAGCTCAGCATCCAAGTGAAAAAAGAGATGAATCACGACTTCTGATTCTTCATAAGAATACTGGCATGATTGAACATAAACATTTCTATGATATTATTGATTACCTTAAACCTGGTGATGTTTTAGTCAGAAATAATTCAAGAGTTATTCCAGCTCGATTAAAAGGTATTAAGGAACCAACTGGAGCAGTAGTTGAACTTCTGATCCTTAAGGAGTTGGGCAATGATGAAGTTGAGTGTCTTTGTGGTAATGCCAAAGCTATCAAGCTTAATACTATTATTAACTGTGGCGATAAACTTAAGGCAAAATGTATTGAGGTCAAGGATGAAGGCATCAGAGTGTTTAAAATGATGTATGAGGGTATCTTCCTTGAAGTGCTTGAAGAACTAGGGTCTATGCCTTTACCGCCATATATTCATGAAAAGCTTGAAGACAATAACCGTTATCAGACAGTCTATGCCAAGATTAACGGTAGTGCTGCCTGCCCAACAGCTGGATTGCATTTTACTAAAGAGCTCGATGAAAAACTTCAAGCTAAAGGTGTTACTATCGAAGAAGTAACCTTGCATGTCGGTCTTGGAACCTTTAAACCAGTCAAGGAAAATGAAGTTGAAAAACATCATATGCACTATGAATACTATTCAATGTCGCAAAAGACAGCTGATGTCCTAAATGAAGCCAAGGCTCAAGGTAGAAGGATTATTGCGGTTGGTACCACTTCAACAAGAACTCTTGAAACTATCATGAAGGAATATGGAACATTTAAAGAATGCAGTGGTAATACCAATATCTTTATTTATCCTCCATATGAATTTAAGGCTATTGATGCCCAGATTACCAACTTCCATTTACCTAAATCTACTTTGATCATGATGATCAGTGCCTTTACTTCTAAAGAAATGATTATGAATGCCTATAATGAAGCCATTAAAGAAAGATATCGCTTCTTCTCTTTTGGTGACAGTATGTTTATTGATAATGAATAACTATAACGAATTATTTAAAAAAGAGCTTGAAAAGATTGAAGGCCGACCTTCACTTTTACTGCATGTCTGTTGTGGCCCATGTAGTATGTATCCACTTGAGTTATTATCGAAGACATTTGATATAACCATCTATTATGGTAACTCCAACATCTTCCCCTATGAAGAATATCAGAAACGTCTTGATACCCTTTTGGAGTACCTTGCATCTATTAATAAGGATATTAAGGTTATCATTCCTGAATATGATGATGAATATCAGAAAAAATTATCTGAATATGCAAATGTGAAAGAAGGCATGCAAAGATGCGCCAAATGTTATGGATTAAGAATGCTTGAAGCCTATCGATATGCCATTAACAACAACTTCGCATATTTCACTACCGTTATGTCAATCTCTAATCATAAAAACGCTAATTATATCAATTATATTGGCAGCTTACTTGAAAAGAAATTCGGCAGCGTCAGATACTTATATGCAGATTTTAAGAAAGATGGCGGAATTGATATTAATCGGATTATGAATAAAGAAGCGAAGATTTATGAACAGGAATACTGTGGTTGTGTTTACTCTTTAAGAGACTATTTTCAAAAAAAGACTTGCGCTTAATATTTTAATATGTTAATATAGTTAAGCGCTGAAACGTCTACGTAGCTCAGCTGGATAGAGCATACGCCTTCTAAGCGTACGGTCGGGGGTTCGAGTCCCTCCGTGGACGCCACTTAATATATTAAATGGATTTTATATCCATTTTTTTATTTTATATGTTTTATAATTAAGTAGGGGTAACTTACAAATGGTATATACGATAAAAGATGTTGCCAATAAATCAGGAGTTTCAATTGGTACAGTATCTAAAGTTCTGAATAATTATCCAAATGTTTCTGAAACTACCAAGAAAAAAGTAATGGAAGCAGTTAGGGAACTGAACTATATTCCTAATATAACTGCCTCTAATCTCTCATCTAAAAAGAAAAACCGTATCGCACTATATATAAAAACCAACAATAACCGTCAATGGATTGATGAAATCAGTATGCAGTATATCCTTGGGGCGTTTGACTGTGCCAAGAATGATGGACTTGAAATAATCACTGTCTTTTATAAGGATAGTGATAATCAGAAAACTGATGAAATCATAGCGTATTTTGCATCATTAGGTGTAAGTGGGATTATAGTTTCTGGAATAACCAAAGATGATACCAGCGTTATTAAACTGATAGAATCTGGTCAGTTCAAGATCTGTGTCATTGATGCACCATTCATTTCAGATAATGTATCGTCAATCATGATTGATCATACCAAAGGACAATATGAAGTTGCCAAAAAGATTATTAATCCTTCAAATGACCATAATATTCTATATCTTGCCGGTGGTGATAATGGTTATGTCACTGATATGCGTATCGATGGAATTAAAAAACTTCAGGAAGAATACTCTTTCAATCTTGATATTGATTACTGTAATTTCTCAGAACTTATGGCCTATAAAACTGTATTGGAAAAAGGCTTAGACTATGATGTCATCGTCTCTGCCAGTGATATGATGGCCATTGGTGCCATTAATGCCCTGATAAAACTTGGAGTATTTAAAAAGGTCTCTGGTTTTGATGGAATTACTCTTTTAGGATACACTGCCAATGGCATGTATACCTGCAGACAGGACTTTTATACCATTTCGTATGAAGCCGTTAAAGAAATGGAATCCCTTTTAAATAATGGATATGGAAGAATGGTCAAAATTGATCATGACATCTGTACCATCAGACATGAAAACATAATGACTTAAAAAGATTAACCAGTTTTGGTTAATCTTTTTAATTTTATCTTTTAGCTCTTTTAATCATTGAACTGTATAGCTCAATATTATTTTCAAACTCTTTAAAGTCCTTCATCTTCCATTGCCAGTTAGGATCACCAACAGTACCAGGGCGGTTTAAACGACATGAATCATTCTTATTTAGAAGATCGATCATTGGAATAACTGCTATCTTGGCTTTGGTATCAAGAGTATACTGAATCATATTTAATGAAGGAACAGGATAATTATAACCATGGCGTTTGAAAAACTTTCTGATATGATTCTTTTCGAGATCACTTAATTCTGCATACCATGATCTGAGTGTCTGATTATCATGAGTACCAGTATAAGCCAGGAGATTTTCTCTATCTTCCATTTCCTTATCTGGATCAAATGAACACTGAACAATTCTCATACCAGTCAGATCATAATGATCTCTAAGAGTAAAGACTTCAGGTCTTAAATCACCCAAATCCTCAACGACAATTCTGATATCTGGATATGTCTTATATATTGTATCGAAGAGATCATAACCCGGAGCTTCTACCCACTCACCATCAATCGCTGTTTCACAGCTTGCAGGTATCTTCCAGTATGTGTCAAAGGCTCTAAAGTGATCTATACGAACTATATCAAACAACTTTGAATTATATGACAATCGATCAAGCCAGAATGTAAACCCATCTTTCTTCTGTTTTTTCCAGTCATAGATTGGATTTCCCCATCTTTGTCCGGTAGCACTGAAGAAATCAGGAGGTACACCAGCTATAAATGTTGGTCTTCCATCTTTATCCAACAAGAAGCCCTTTTGGTATGACCAGACATCCAGTGAATCAATACCGACATAGATTGGTAAATCACCCATGATTTCAATACCCTGTTTATTGGCATACTGACGTAACTCTATCCACTGTTTATATAGAATATACTGAATAAACATCTGATATTCTACTTCATCATTAAGTTCCTTTAAATCAAATGGTTTTTTAATCCATTCCTTATCTTTTTTATTCCATTCTGTCCAGCACTGATTATTGTTTTTATGTTTTAATGTCAAAAAGACTGCAAACTGTCTCACCCATTGATCACTGACAAATTCTTCATAATCCTTATCTTTTTTGAAATTACTGAAAGCTTCTCTTAAATATGGCTCTTTAAATTTTCTGACATCACCATAGGCAATTTTATCAGCAGCCTTATTAAATGTCTTAGTCTTTTTAATCAGACCTTCTTCCTTTAATAAATCCAGACTGATATATAATTCATCCATTGCCTTTGAAGAATATGGCTGATATGGTGAATTACCAAAGCCTAAAGGATTTAATGGAAGAATCTGCCAGATTTTAAATCCAGCTTTTTTCAAAAGATCAACCAGCTGATAACTGCTTTTACCAAAATCACCAATCCCATAAGGCGAAGGCAATGATGCGACTGGAATAAGTAAACCTGCTTTTCTCATAACATACCCCTTTTTGATTTCATTATGATATATCCATGAACACTCATGGAAACGTTTTCATACATCAATAGTATAACGCATCTCCTTTTAGAATGTAAATAAATACATGGTATTATCCCCTTCTTTTTACTCACGATAAAGAAAAACAAATATCTTACACACTACCAGGCGTGCCAATTTCGTTAAAATCGCATAAATATCGCATTTTTTGACATTTTTATGTTGACTTTAGCTTGTGGTTTGTTTTATACTTACAAAGCTTGGTTAATACTGGATTCTGAAATATGAATCTATATATTGTGCCAAGATTTGGAACACATGGAAGTGTGTGCATATTATTTAGATAAGTAAGGGAAAGGAGAACAACAAATGCCAACAATTAACCAATTGGTAAGAAAAGGTCGTGAAGAAAAGACTTATAAGTCAAAATCACCTGCATTAAACAGAGGATTCAACTCATTAAAGTCTCGTCCAACTAATTTATCATCTCCACAAAAAAGAGGAGTATGTACTCGTGTTGGAACAATGACACCTAAGAAACCAAACTCAGCTTTAAGAAAATACGCTCGTGTACGTTTATCAAACGGTATGGAAGTTACTGCTTACATTCCAGGTATCGGACATAACTTACAGGAACACAGTGTAGTACTTATTCGTGGCGGACGTGTCAAGGATTTACCAGGTGTACGTTACCACATTATCAGAGGTACATTAGACTGTGCTGGTGTAAATAACCGTATGCAAAGCCGTTCATTATATGGAACAAAGAAACCTAAAGTAAAGAAATAATCATGAAAGGAGAAGATTAAAATGCCAAGAAAAGGACATATTGCAAAAAGAGATGTATTAGTAGATCCAATTTATAACTCTAAATTAGTTACGCGTTTAGTCAACAAAATCATGATTGATGGTAAAAAAGGTGTAGCTCAGAACATTCTATATAATGCATTTGATATCGTTGAAAAGAAAACAGGCCAGCAGCCAATGGAAGTGTTTGAAAAAGCACTGGACAATGTAATGCCTGAATTAGAATTAAAAGTAAGAAGAGTTGGTGGTGCTAACTACCAGGTACCAGTTGAAGTATCAGATGAAAGAAGATTAACTCTTGGACTTCGCTGGATTGTTAACTACTCTAGATTAAGAAGCGAAAAGACTATGGAACAGCGTTTAGCTAATGAAATTATGGACGCTGCAAATGGTATGGGTGCTTCAGTTAAGAAGAAAGACGATACTCACAAGATGGCAGAAGCTAATAAAGCATTTGCTCATTACCGCTGGTAATAGGAAGGATACAAGATGGCTCGTGAATATTCATTAGAGAATACTAGAAATATCGGTATCATGGCGCACATCGATGCTGGTAAGACTACATGTACAGAACGTATCTTATTCTTTACAGGTAAAACACATAAGATCGGTGAAACACACGATGGTGCTTCACAGATGGACTGGATGGCACAGGAAGCTGAAAGAGGTATCACAATTACTTCTGCAGCTACAACATGTTTCTGGGGCGGTTCTAAAAAACAGCTTCCTAAGACGCGTTTCAACATCATTGATACTCCAGGACACGTAGACTTCACTGTTGAAGTTGAACGTTCACTTCGTGTACTTGATGGTGCTGTTACTGTATTAGACTCAAAGGCTGGTGTTGAACCTCAGACTGAAACTGTTTGGAGACAAGCTTCTGAATATAAAGTTCCTAGAATCGTTTTCTGTAATAAGATGGACGCTACTGGTGCTGACTTCATGATGTCAGTAAATTCTATCGGTAATCGTTTAGCAGCTAAGGCAGCAGCTATCCAGATGCCTATCGGTGCAGAAAATACATTCCGCGGTATCATTGATATCGTTGAACGCAGACAGTACATGTACAACGATGATACTGGTTTAAATATTACTGAATCAGACATCGATGCACAGTATGTTGATGAAGTAGAAGCTTTAAGAGAAGAATTAATTGAAAAGATTGCTGACTTCGATGACGATCTAATGATGAAGGTCTTAGAAGGTGAAGAAATTACTGTTCCTGAAATCAAGGCAGCAATTCGTAAAGCTGTAATCACTTCAGAATTCTTCCCAGTATTATGTGGAAGTGCCTATAAGAATAAAGGTATTCAATTACTTCTAGATGCAGTTGTAGAATACCTGCCATCACCTGTAGATATCCCTTCTATTAAAGGTACTCTATTAGATGGAACTGAAGCTGAAAGACATGCATCAGATGAAGAACCATTCTCAGCTTTAGCATTTAAGGTTATGACTGACCCATTCGTTGGTCGATTAACTTTCTTCCGTGTATATTCAGGTATCTGCTATAGTGGAAGCTATGTCTTAAATGCAACAAAAGACAAGAGAGAAAGATTCGGTCGTATCTTACAGATGCACGCTAATCAGCGTACAGAAATCTCAGAAGTTGAAGCTGGTAACATCGCCGCTGCAGTAGGTTTAAAAGACACTACTACCGGTGATACTCTATGTGATGAAAAGAATCCAATCATTCTTGAAAACATGGTATTCCCAGAACCAGTTATTCAGATGTCAGTTGAACCAAAGACAAAGGCTGACTCTGATAAGATGGGTATTGGTTTAGCTAAACTTGCTGAAGAAGACCCAACATTCAGAACTTATACTGATGAAGAAACTGGCCAGACAATCATCGCTGGTATGGGTGAATTACACTTAGATATCATCGTTGACCGTATGAGAAGAGAATTCAAGGTTGAATGTAATGTTGGTGCTCCTCAGGTAGCATTTAGAGAAACTATCAGACAGGCTGCTGACTGTGAAGGTAAATTCGTTAGACAGTCTGGTGGTCGTGGTCAGTATGGTCACTGCTGGTTACGTATCGAGCCTCTCGAGCAAGGCAAGGGTTACGAGTTCGTTAACGAGATCGTTGGTGGTGTTATTCCTAAGGAATACATTCCAGCTATCGATAAGGGCTGTCAGGAGCAGATCGCTAACGGTGTTATTGCTGGTTACCCAGTAGTAGACGTTAAGGTCACTGTATTCGATGGTTCTTACCATGAAGTTGACTCATCAGAAATGGCATTCAAGATTGCAGCTTCTATGGCATTCAAGGATGGCTTCAAGAAGGCAAAGCCTGTATTATTAGAGCCATTA
>JAQXNC010000111.1 GCA_029097145.1 Bacillota bacterium | reverse complement strand
AGTCTTTTTTATATTTAAGTTCAATAATTATGCCAGGCAGTTTTTTGTTTAGCGGTTTTAGTTCGATATCATATCTTCCAAAACCAGATTCACGATTAGATGATATATAACTGCCTGAAAAGAGTGCGCATATACCTAGCATTAGACCGTGATAAAAGTTTTCACTGACAGTATCAAATGAACTCACTGACTGGATTAACAGCTTTGATATCAGTTCTTTTAAAGTATTAGAATCTCCTTTATATATTGCCTCTTCAATTGCGATAGCCATTCTTTGAGGAATGATATTATTGAGTTTATCCAATACTTCTTTATGATATACCTGAGATATCTCTTTATTAGGTAATGATATATCACAGATATAATTACCATTATCAGATAATACTTTATTTGTGGCCTTGAGGTATCCGGCAACTAAGAGAAAACTATAGATTGTTGCGGGATTATTCTTTATTTCGGGATATATGACACTGGTATCGATATATGTTGTGACAGATTGACCACTTAGAAGTGATGTCAGTTTATCATATATTTCAGTATCGGATTCATTCATGATGGTGCCGATAATATCATTACTTCCTGTTGATTGCCAGTATGCACGTGGTGACAGACTATTACTGAAGTAATTGATCACTGACCACGGATTAAAGATGTCAGTATTACCAAATCTGTATCCATCATACCATTCACATATTTCATCAATCCTGTCCTCAGCTTCATAATACTTACACATTGATATGATTTCATCTTTAGTAAAACCGAAGTAAGAGCTGTATTTATCATCAAGGATTGAATTAATCATCAGGTTATTAAGACCGCTGAAGATACTCTCTTTTGATACTTTTAGAATACCAGTCATAAAGCCAAAAGACAGATCCTTACTGTCTTTTAGACCAGCAGAAAAAAGATTACGCATGAACATTATAATCTCGTCATAGAAGCCGCTGATATAACCCTGCTGAATAGGAATATCATATTCATCGATGATAATTACTGGAGCGACTTTATGATGTTTATGAAGCATGTGTGAAAGATCAGACAGGAAGTTTGACAATTCTACTTCATTACATTTTGAAGATAATATCTTTTCAAATGATTCCTTCTCATATTTATTACATGCATCACTTTCCAGAAGTTCCATATGTCTTGAAGCTTCTTTTGAGAATATTTTAGAAATAGCTTTGAGGGTTAAAGTCCAACTGTTATATTTAATATCTTTAAAAGTAATAAAAATCACTGGGTATTTACCTTGATATAAACGATACTTTTCACCACACTTCCAGATATTCTTATCTTTAAAATATATAGATGTGTCTTTGTCGGTTTTTTCAAAGAATGTTCTAAGCATATCCATATTAAGAGTTTTTCCAAATCTGCGTGGTCTTGTGAATAATGAAACGACAGGTTTTTCATCAATAAAGTCTTTAATCATCATGGTTTTATCGATATAGTAGTATTCACTTGAAGCCAGAATATAATCGGAGACACCTACAGGTAATGGTAGTTTTGGTTTACGTTTATTGTTTGAGTTGTTGAATCTGCCATCTTCAGGTTTTGTAGTATCTTTTGGGATGAGCCATGATTTACCTGATTTATATGCGCCATCGATCTTACCGGCATTACAAAGAGCAGTTATTCTTCTTTCGGAGATATTCCATAATTTAGATGTAGCTTTAACATTAATCATTTCACTCATATTTGTACCCCTGATACAATTATATTATATATTCGGAATAATAAAAAGAATAATAGATATAAAATACGGAATAATACAAATGATATGCATTATTCCGTAAATGTTAGATATGTAAGTCTTTGTTCTTAAAGATATATACTGCAATAATATTAAGTACTATAGCTGCAATAAATAATATTGAAGCCATGATATAGGCATCAGTATTACCGGATGATAGACCTGATGCATCGAAGAGAGTAAAGATTGTGGTGTATTTAAATACTTCAGCATCACCACCAACATTTGCCAGCATCTTTAAGACATACATCAGCATTGGGATACCAGCACCAAAGGCTAAAGACAGTTTGGAATCTGAAAAGATACATGAAGCTAAAAATGAGATTGATGCGATACATAAATGTAAACATAATAGACCAAGATTAACTCTTAACAGTTCTGATAGTATCAGTTCATTATCAAATAATATATTAGCTGTAATAATCTCAAGGATAGTTGAATAGATAATAATGATAATAATACTGGTAATTAATGATAAGAGCTGTGTCAGGGCTATTTTGACTCTTGATACATTAGAAGCTAGTAAAGATACCATAGAACCATTATCAGTATATTTGGCAATTAAGGCATTGGCCCTAATGAAAGTAAAGACCATTGGGAAGATTAATAATATAAAGCCATAGAGATATGAAATCATAAATTCCATAAGACTGCTTGCAATAGTGACATTCATTCCCATGGCTGCCATTAATTCAGGCATGGCTTTGGCAAAGGTATCAAGCATTTCCATCATTTCAGGATCATACATGCTGATGATAATTGTGACATAAAGAGTTATAACAGCCAGGAATATAAGCATCAGCTTGAGGCTGTTTTTCATTTCATGTTTATATAGAGTCAGATTAATCATTGTCTTGACCTCCATCATAATATTTCATAAAGATGTCTTCTAAAGATTCTTTGGAAGATACTTTGACCTTTAGACCATCTCTTATACCATTAAAGTCTTTGGCAAAGGCTATAGCTTCCTTTTCATCTTTAAGTGTTACTTCATAGTTATGAACGTATTGCTTTCTGAGTTCTTCAACACTGTTAAGGGCGACAAGGTGTCCCTGACGGATAATACCAATACGGTCACAGGTTCTTTCAACCTCTTCAAACATATGTGATGAAAGAAGTATAGTTTTACCTTTTTTCTTTTCACTGTCAATTAATTCAATGAACTTCTGCTGCATTAAAGGGTCAAGACCAGATGTTGGTTCATCAAGAATCAGAATAGCTGGATCATGCATAAATGCTACAACAATCCCAACTTTCTGTTTCATACCCTTAGACATCTTTCTGATTTTAACTTTAGGATTAAGATCAAACATCTTGATCAGTTCATCCATATGATTGACTTTATCATTACGGTAATTATGAATGAACTTCAGGTATTCAAGTCCAGTCATATTATCAAAGAAGGCTATTTCACCTGGAATATAACCAATGTTTTCCATAAGTTTCTCATGATTATCCCAGACATCAAGTCCATTGATTTGAACTTTACCTTCTTTAGCCTTTAAAAAGCCCAGTATATGTCTGATGGTAGTGGTTTTACCAGCACCATTAGGACCTAAGAAACCAAAGACTTCACCTTCATTAATATCAAAAGATATGTCAAAGATACCTTTATTGTCTTTATAGTCGCGGGTCAGATTTTCTATATGTATAATACTCATAGGTATTCCTCCTTGTAGGTTGCAGGTTTCATGATTTTAACCATTTTCAGGTACATCATTTCGCTTTCATCTGGATTAATTAATTCATTATTCATCATCTTTTCATGAAGGTAGCCATCTACCATCCAGACCATCATTTTATAGACTTCATATGGATCAATACCTTCTTTAAACTTATGAATATCAATATTCTTAAAGAAGATATGATAGTTGGTTTTAATATTACTGGTTGATTTATGTCTGATTGTTTCAGAGATATCTTCCTTATCAGTATAGTATGAACGGATAGAGAAGTTTAAAAGATATGGGTATTGCTTTAAGGCCTGCATCTTTCGATGGGTTGCATAAGTTATAAGATCATAGAAATCAGTAATGGTTAGAACTTTTTCATCAATCATATTAAATTCAATAACTTTATGAGCGAAGTCATAGACATCTTCATAGAGTTCAGCCTTATTATTAAAATAATAAAACAGCATACCTTTAGAGATATTGGCATAGGCTGCAATATCATCTGTAGAGGCTTTCTTATATTCATGC
>JAQXNC010000110.1 GCA_029097145.1 Bacillota bacterium | reverse complement strand
GTCTGAGTACCTGCATATTTATGTTTAGGTTCTTCTAACTTTTCAAATACAGATGCTGGTTGTTTACATACAGGACATTTTTCTGGTGCTGTATCACCTTCGTGGATATATCCACATACTTTACATTTCCATTTTGCCATTTTAATGATCTCCTTTACTACATTCATGACATGTGTATTTAACCTGTATTTCATATGAATCAATATCTAAATTTAGCTGATTCCTAATCATATCGGTTAAATCTGGTAGATAGATATCTTTAACTCTGCCACATTTTGAACAAACCAGATGGTCATGTTTTTTTATGCGGTCATAGTAGTCTCTTGAACCTGTTATCGATATCTTACGAATCAATCCTTCACTTAAGAGTGTTGCCAGATTGTTGTAGACACTTGCCAGAACGATTTTTTCATTCATACTTTTCATTTTCAGATAGATATCTTCAGCTGTTAAATGATCTTCAGCGTGATTGATGATATCCAGTATTATCTCAGCATATCTGGTCATATAACCTCCTTCAATTTAGAATTATTCTAAATTAATTATATTATATCCAACCAAATAATCAATAGCTACTGATATGCCCAGTACTTGATGATAATCTGTTTTAATGTGTAATTATGAAGCGCAAACATTTTTCATAAATAAAACAGTGACTAAAAGATTACATGATCAATTATTATGAATTCTTTTTAAACCCATAATTGAAAATACTTAGTACTTGCCAAATTCACTTAATTGTATTAATATTAGTTCAGTTTTGAACTTTAGTGAGGTTTATATTATGTTGACTTTATTTGTATGTTTCTTAGCCGGTATGGGGGCTGGTCTTGGGACTGGCTTTGCTGGTATGAGTGCGGCAGCTGTCATTACGCCAATGCTGGTATCATTTCTTGATATGAATACCTATAACGCTGTTGGGATTGCCTTAGCCAGTGATGTCTTAGCCAGTGCCATCAGTGCTTATACCTACTATAAGAATGGTAATCTCGATATCCGCAATGGTATCGTCATGATGATTTCAGTTTTACTATTTACCGTTATTGGCAGTTATATCGCTAGTCTTTTACCAAGCCGTACTCTAGGCAACTTCTCAGTCTTTATGACTCTTTTATTAGGTGTTAAGTTTCTTATAAGACCAGTTAATACCACTAAAGAAAAGATGGAAGCTATTGATCCTAAGACTAAACTTATAAGATCGATTATTGCTGGATGCCTGATTGGTTTTATCTGCGGTTTTATTGGTGCTGGTGGCGGAATGATGATGTTACTGATATTAACAAGTGTATTAGGTTATGAACTTAAAACTGCTGTTGGTACCAGTGTCTTTATCATGGCTTTTACAGCCTTCACCGGTTCTGTATCACACTTTGCGATTGGTGGTATCAGTGATATTACCTGTCTTATTCTTTGTGTTTTATTCACGCTAATCTTTGCCCGTATTGCTGCCCGTATTGCCAATAAAGTTGATTCCAAGCTGTTAAATCAGCTAACCGGTATCATTCTGATTTCTTTGAGTGCTCTTGTAATAGTTGTGAATTTCTTTAAATAAATAGTACAATAGATTCATGAAAGTCCTGGTTTTAGGTTCATGTGTTCTGGATATAATCTCAAGAACCAGAAATACTCCATATGGTACCAAAATGGAAGATGTGAGCTTCTCTTTAGGTGGTATGGCTTATAATGTCTATAACATTCTAGAGATGTTTAATAATCATCCAATCTTTGGCTGCCCAATAGGTACTGGCAGAATTGCTTCAGTTGTCGAGAAGATGCTGGAAGAAAAAGGTATTACACCAATTCATAAAGTTAAAGACAAAGACAATGGGGTCTGCATGTGTTTTCTTGATGAACATAATGACAGTTCATATATCTCAAAACATTCAGCTGAATATGTCTTTGATAAATCTTGGTTTAAAGATATCGATATGAGTGAGGTTGAATATGTCTATGTCAGTGGACTTGATATTGAAGACTTCTATGGTGAATACTTCTATGGCAATGAAATAATTGATTTCCTGAAAGAATCAGGTAAAAAGATTTTCTTTGCGATGGGTCCAAGATTGACTTTCATTAATAAAGACTATTTAAAACGCATGTATGAACTTCATCCAATAATTCATATCAATGATTCTGAAGCCAGAAGAATCACTGGTCTTGAAGATATTGAGAAAGCTGCTGATTATCTTTATCGATTAACTGATAATGCTGTTATCATCACTCTTGGTGATAAGGGCTGTTATATCAGAGATAAGAAGAAATATTATGTTGAAGGCTATCCTGATATTCCTGTTGATACAATTGGTGCTGGTGATTCACATGCCGGGGCTATCCTGGCATCACTGACTTCGCATCTTGATCTTAAGGAAGCTGCTAAACTGGCTAATATAATTGCCAGTGAAACCATTAAACAGGTCGGATCAAATCTCACAAGAGAGAATTTTCTAAAAGCCATTAACCGTTATCATGCCTTAAGTGGTATTGCCCTATATTCCAATAGAAGATGATGAAGTCATCTTTTTTACTTGTCCTAAAGTCATATAAAAGCTAAAATCAATGTATATGATTAAAGGAATATTTTTTGATGTCGATGGGACTATTTTCTCTCATAAGACCCACACCATATCATCTGCTATAAAAGAAGCCATAAAGGACTTACAGAGCAAAGATATAAAAGTCTTCCTGGCTACTGGACGTTCATATAATGAACTTGAAACCATGGGTGTCTTAGATATGCCATATGATGGCTATGCCTTAATGAATGGACAGCTGGTCTTAAATCGTGACTTTGATGTGATATATGAGAATCCAATTGAAAAACACGACAATGAAGTTCTTGTGAAAGCCTTTGAAGATAAGCTCTTTCCAATTATCATCATTGAAAAGAAAGATATCTATATCAACTATGTCGATGAACATGTGATCAATATTGAAAACAGTATCTCATCCAAACCACCAAGAATCGATCATTACAGTGGTAATAAGGTCTACCAGTTTATGGCTTATACCAAGAATATCAAAGCTGTATACAGTCTTGATCTTCCTAACTCTAAACTAATCAACTGGTTTGATGAAGCTTTCGATATTATTAATGCCAATGGTGATAAAACCACGGGTATTAAAGCTCTTTGTGATTATTATGATATCAGTCTTGATGAAACAATGGCTTTTGGTGATGGCGAAAATGATGCGACGATGTTAGAATATGCCGGTATTGGTGTAGCCATGGGTAATGGACATCCCAAGACTAAAGATATCGCTGATTATGTAACCGATGGGATTGACGATGATGGGGTTATTAGTGCCCTTAAACATTTTAAACTGATAGGAGAATAGAATATGCGTATTGGATTTATTGGAACTGGTGTCATGGGTGCCAGTATGGTAAAGAATCTGCTTAAAAACGGTTATGAAGTTAATGTCTATAATCGTACACCATCTAAGGCTAAAGCTTTAGAAGAATTTGGAGCTCATTTTACTGAAAGTATCAAAGACTGTGTAAGTGACGCTGATATCGCCATCACTATTGTTGGTATGCCAGAAGATGTAAGGGAATGTTATGAAGAGATTCTAAAGTATCTTAAAGGTCATATTGCCATTGACATGACAACCAGTTCACCTTCTTTAGCGAAAGAAATCTATCATAAAGCCAAAGAACTTGGCATCAGCGTTTTGGATGCGCCAGTATCAGGTGGTGATACAGGGGCTAAAAATGGTACTCTATCAATCATGGTTGGTGGTGACTTAGATACATTTAATGAATGTATGCCAGTCTTTGAAGCCATGGGTAAAACTATTAATTATATCGGTGAAACTGGTTCAGGTCAGCATACCAAAATGGCTAATCAGATTCTCATCGCTGGAACAATCGGGGCTGTCGCTGAAGCCTTAACCTATGCCAGATATATGAATCTTGATGAAAGAAAAGTCTTTGAGGCTATCGCAAATGGGGCAGCTGGCAGCTGGCAGTTATCTAACAATGGTTTAAAGATGTTAAATCACGATGATAATCCAGGTTTCTTTATCAAACACTTTATCAAAGATATGAAACTGGCTGATGATGAAGCCACTAATAAGAATCTTAATCTTGAAGTTCTTAAAACTGTCCTTGAAGAGTATAAGAAACTCCAGGATGAAGGTTATGAAGACCTGGGAACTCAGGCTCTATACAAACTATACGATTAATCCCGCACTAAGCGAGATTTTTGTTACAATGGAACTATATAAGGAGCGAATTATGAACCAGAATCATCTCTTTAAGTATGTTAATAACCCATTACCTGATGATATAAAGGAAGCCAAAGATCATGGCTATTTTGATAAATGTCAGATACTTATAGATAAATATCTTGAAACCAGTATCGATGAAGCTTTAAGAAATACCTTAATACTTCAAAAAGAAATCATTAAACGTCTGCCCAATGAATATACCTATACCTTAAATGAAGTACTGGATATCATCAGAGAATATGTGCCTGACTTTAAAGATGAAGAATTTAACGATTACGATATTGATTATATCTATATCAATGATGTGAAATATTACTTTAATCGATTCTTAGAAGTCATGGTTAATTCTTTCCCTGAATTTACCAAAAGACTAAAGAAACCTCATCCTTTAGCCATTCACAACATGGAAGAGAATAGTCTTTTAAAAGATACAATGCGAATCATTAAAGATAAGGGTTCAATCTCAAAGAGAATTACTATCAGAAATACCATTAAGATTAAAGATGAATACTTTAAGGAAGGTGATATTCTTGTCCATATACCAATTCCTAAATCATCAGATTATATAAGTGATATTACTATTGATAAGATTTATCCTGAAATATGTTATCTCGATGACGATAATGCCAGTCAAAAGACAGTCTGCTTTAAGGAACATATTAAAGAAAATCATGAATTCATGGTCGAATATTCTTTTACCAATACTTCAAGATATGTTGATTTTGATGAAATGATGAATAACCCTGTTCACCTTCAATATCTACAACCTCACTTTAATACTGATGAAGAAATACCACATCTAATCTTTACTGATAAACTTAAGGAATTATCCGATAAACTGACTAAGGATATAAATGATCCACTTTTAAAAGTTAAAGCCTTCTATGACTATATTACACTTAATATCCGTTATTCCTTTATGCCAAGTTATTTTGTCTTAGATAATATTATTGATTACGCTATTAATAAATCCAAAGGTGATTGTGGTGTTAAGTCTCTACTCTTTATTGCCTTATGTCGTCTAAATGGCATACCTGCCATCTGGCAGAGTGGTTATACCAGTGAATATAACTTCTGTGGTGGTCATGACTGGGCAGCTTTCTATCTGGAACCGTATGGTTATATTTATACTGATGTATCATATGGTGTTGATGCAGTAAGATATAACGATGAGGAAAGAAGAATCTTCTATATGACTAATCTTGACCCTTACCGTATGCTGGCTAATGATAGATTCTATGCTGATTTCAGCATTGCCAAAGAGAACTTCAGAGCTGATCCATATGATAGCCAGCTGGGTGAAATTGAATACAGTGATCATGGTTTAGACTTTATGGAATATGACCGTCATAAAGAAGTCATAAAGATTGAGGATATCTAGGATGTATAAGAAAACATCCAGTGCCAACTTCCTCAAGTATGGTCAACCCATAAATTCATTGCCCAAAGACCACGAACTGATCTTGAACCACATATCTATAAATGATAAGACGGTTAATGAATTCATTTGTTTTGATGAAGATATCTATCTGTCACTCGATGAAGGTATGGGAATGCTTATAATCTATGATCATGAATATCTTGAATATGCTATTCATCGTAATCTCAGGATTAATAGAGGTGTTATTTTCGCACTTGTGCCAATGAATGATAATATCACGATTACTCTATATGCATCTTCTAATGCATCATTTAAGAAGATCATAGCTCCTAGCTCATATACTTATAAATCAGTTATCCCATCTTTCAGTATTGATGAGATTATTGCGACATATTATGTCGTCAA
>JAQXNC010000109.1 GCA_029097145.1 Bacillota bacterium | reverse complement strand
TATTTCTCGTAATGAGGATATACTTCTGCATTATTATAATCTTTACCACCTGGATAGTTGGCGCTCTTTAGAAGTAATGGCGTTTTACCGCGCTTTTGCATCTCTTCTAAGACAACTGCAGTAACTGACCAGAGGATATATGAACTGGCAATACCACTGGCGGCTGCGAAATGAGCTTCGATACCTTCAACTTCCAGCATGGCTTCAGCACTAGGAGCACAGTTATCAAGTGTCAAATCAGCAATCTCATAGAGTTTTTTGCCTGATGAATGTACTGGGCCAACATCTTTGGCATAGCTCATGGAACTCATGGCAATAACCTTAATACCCATCTTCTTGGCTTCATATGCCAGATCGACTACAGAAGCTGTTCTGCCTGATACACTGCCTACAAATAATACATCACCAGGTCTAATGGTACTGGCTTTAAGAATATAGGCGCCAAGACCTTCCATATTGGTATCAAGATCACTGCGGTCTCTTTTTCTGGCATCTGACTGGACATCTAACTTATAGTGGAATGTACGATAGAATGCTGGTCCTCCACCACGATTAAAGAGATCCATTTCAATAGAATGACAGATACCGCTAAGGTAAATATTGCCACCTTCATCAATAGTATCAGCTATCATCTTACCAGCTTTAATAATATTATCTCTTTGAGTTTCCTTAATCTGGTTAAACAGCTGATCAACACGTTTTTGATAATCGTCTAATATCATTTTGTTTATTACCTTCCTTAAGATAATTATAGTACATATTTATAAACCAGATTGAGGAAACTTTTTTCAAAGCAATAATATAATGAAGACACTCACCTTAGCGATTGAGAAATCCTTTGGTATCTGATATACTGTTAGTGAAGATATAAGTTCTTCACCAGCTCGATATTGAAATTTCCTCGGCCTTGGGTCGACGAGGCAAAATAAAGAAATCCCGATCGAATTAAAGTGTGTGAGTGGTAAATTTACCACTCTTTTTTAATGTATAAGATAAAAGCTGCCATATGACAGCTTTGTGATTATAGTTCAATAAGTTCGTATTCTTTTGAACCGATACCGAGTTTAGCACTGGCATCGATTGTCAGAGTACCGTTACGACTTTCAATTCGTTTAATGAGATCAGCCTTACCTTTATCATTTGAGTTATAGACAAGGTCGATACATGCTTTATCAATTGCGACAGGATCGAGTGAAGCCAGAATACCAATATCTTTCATACATGGGTCTTTGGCTACTGCACAACAGTCACAGTCAACTGACATGTTTTTCATGACGTTGATGTATACAATCTTATTATCAAAGTATCTGGTAACACTTGATGCAGCGTCAGCCATACTCTTTAAGAAGAGATCATGATCGGCAGTCCAGATTTTTTCAACTTCACCAGCTCCATGAATATAGGCTTTACCATATGATGAGGCAATACCAATAGAAAGCTGCTTTAAAGCTCCTCCATAACCGCCCATTGGATGACCCTTAAAGTGTGATAGTACCAGCATTGAATCGTATTTAGCGAGATTCTTACCGACATAGTTCTTTTTGATAATTTCTCCATCAGGAATATCAAGTACCATATCTGGTTCTTCCTCATCCATGAGGTCAACCTTGAAATATTTAGACCATCCATGATCCTTTAATAACTGAATATGCTTTTTTGAAGTATTACGTTCACCATCATAGGCAGTATTACATTCAACGACAGTTCCATCGACAAGATCGATCAGCGGTTTAAAGAAAGCTGGTCTTAAGAAGTTCTGATTACCTTTTTCACCAGAATGCAGTTTGATAGCGATATTACCTTCAAGATGTGAACTTAAAAGATTATACAGTTCAATCATCTTCTCAGGAGTTATCTCTTTTGTAAAATAAACTTTGGACATATTTGTACCTCCATGAAACATCTATATTATATAAAAAATATGTGTGATTATCACACATATTAGTCAAGTTCTATCTCAAAAAGATCTCTTGGGAAATCAGTTAGAATTTCAGCACCAGTTTCAGTAATCAGAATGATATCTTCAACGCGCATATACATTTCATTATCAAACCACATCTTAGGCTCAACAGCGAATGTCATACCTGGTTTAATGATGAAGTCATTGTCCTTATTGACTAGCGGGAATTCATGACAGTCAATCCCTATCTGATGGCCAAGCATTTCAATATCCTTATAGCGGAGATAATCAACCATGCCAAGTTCTTCAACCTTATCCTTAACCATTCTATATAATTCATTAATATTGGTCTTATATGGGACGATATGATCTGCCATATAGAGAATAGCTTCATTGAGGGCTTTATAGCCTTTTTTGGCATTTTCACTGGCCTTACCAAAGAAGATTGTCCGTCCCCAGTCACTGCAGTATCCATCAATCATAAAGCCAACGTCGAAGGCGACACTGGTATTATCCTGAAGCTTCCATTCACGGTCATAATAGCCAACCTCTGAGGTTGTGATGGTATTGCGGGTTTTAAAGCCGACTGTAGGTGGGAATGAAAGATCATCAGCACCATTTTCATAACCATATTTAACCAGGAGATTTTCAGCTTCGCGCATACTCATACCACGTTTAAGGTTCTTTACGACATACATGCAGGCATCATCAGTAAACTTGCACACTCTTTTAATCTTGGCTATTTCATCCTGGTCCTTAAAACATCTGATGTCTTTTAAAAGATCTTCACCATCAACAACCTCAATATCTTCATCGATAGCCTTAAGCAATGAAGTGATATGTTCAAAACATGTAAAGCCAACAGCGATACGCTTACCTTTAATAAATGGTGCCATCGCATCTTCAAACTGGTCCATGTAGCTGCAGGTTGTAAAGTCTTTATACTTCTCCATAAAATATGCAGCGTGATGGCGATTGGTGATGATGTTTAGATTGCCTTTTGAATCTAGAAGCAGTAAGGCTTCTGGAAGATTGTAACCTGTAGCTCGACCCATAATATTGGTGTCGCAGGCTCTTTGAAAATAAAAGTCATCTGATTCTAAAAGATACTGGAAATTGGCACTTGGGGCATAAATTACCATATCGAGATTCAAAGACTTCATTATATCTAATGTTTTATTAATTCTTTTCTGTTTCATTGTGGTCTCCTTTTTAAATATCATAAAACACAAAAAGATAAAAATAAACAAAATGAAAATGTTTTCAGAAATATTTACATATTATATGAATTTTTTTCATGAAAATGTTGAAATGAGAAAATTCATCATGTATTATAGACATATGAATTTTCATAAAGGGAGAAAGACAAATGGGGTTCAATAGAGAAAAGATTGAAATAGCATATAAAAGTCTTGTACTGAATGATACTGATATGTGGATTGTCGCTGGGCAGGAATCTTCAACGAAATCAGAACCAGCTCTCGATATCCTGACTGATACAGATTTCATCGGTAAGACGGCATTAATATTTCTAAAAGAACATAAGTCATTAGTTGTATGTACACCTATTGATGCCAATGGATATGTAATAGATGGAGCGTTTGATGAGGTTATCCCATTCCCGGTAAGCTTTGATGAAACATTATCAAAGGTACTATCTGAATATCAGCCACGTAAGATCGCTCTTGATTATTCCAAGAATAACCCTAGTGCTGATGGGTTGAGTGTTGGAATGTATACTCTGATTAAAAACGCAATTGAAAAAGCTAAGATCGATACTGAAGTTATCTCAGCAGAAAAGATTATCACAATGGTAAGAGGTATCAAGACTGAAGATGAAATCGCCAAGATTCAAAAAGCAGTCATTGAAACTGAAAAAATATTTGAGGACGCCAAGAAGGTAATCAAGGCTGGTGTAAACTGTAAAGATGTATCTGAATTCTTCCAGACAGAAGTAGAGAGAAAAGGATTTGGATATTCATGGCCTAAATCGCAGAATCCAGGAGTAGTTGCTGGAATCGGATGTCCTCAGGGTCATGTAGGAGCTCCAGATTTTATTATTTCTAAGGGAGATGTCGTTAATGTTGACTTTGGAATTACCCTTGATGGATATGCATCAGATATCCAGAGAATGTATTACATTCTGAAAGATGATGAAGATGATGCACCAGAAGATGTCAAGAAAGCCTTCTATGCAGTTAGAGATGGCATCGCTTTAGCAGCTAAAGCTTTAAAACCTGGTGTTACTGGTAATTATGTTGACAGTGTGGCTCGTGATTATATCGTGGGACTTGGATATCCTTCATGGAATGCAGCCTTAGGTCATCAGATTGGTAAGGTAGCTCATGATGGTGGTCCACTTCTTGGACCAAGACGTCCAAGATATAATCGTCCAGAGCTGATAGATACACCATTATTTGAAAATATGTGT
>JAQXNC010000108.1 GCA_029097145.1 Bacillota bacterium | reverse complement strand
AGACATCATATTATCAATAATAAAGAAGCTACTAAGAGCTTCATTCGGATAGTAATTTATAGTTATCAATTCTCAATATTTTGTCAGCATATTTAGCCATCTCAAGATTATGCGTAACCATAATTACACATTTGTTATGATCTTTAGACATTTTTTAAATTCCTGAACCACAAAAAGCGAAGAATCATTATCAAGATTACCAGTTGGCTCATCCGCGATAATAATTTCATTGTTCACAAATATTGATCTGACAATCGCTACTCTTTGTTTTTCACCACCTGATAAAGTACTTGTTTTTCTTTTTGCCTTTATTTCATCTATTCCATATTCATTCAATTTTTGTAGAATAATATCTTTATTGATGTTTTTGTGATTTGAAGAAATATCAACGGCTAACATTATATTATCAATAGAGTTCAAATGCTGGAAAAGATTATAATCCTGAAATATCATTGAAATATGATTCCTTCGAAAATTATCTATTCCAATATCTTTGATTTCCTTATTTTTATAAAGAACTTCACCTTCATATCGATCATCCATTCCAGCTATTACTGATAATAATGTTGTCTTACCACATCCAGATGATCCAAGTATTGCATAAAAAGTATTATTATTGAAACACTCGTTACAATTCTTAAAAATAACCCGTTCATTGTATTTATCTTTATATTTAAAAGATAGATTTCTGATTTCTAGTAATTTTTCCATATTATTTCCTCTTTAATATATTTCTATTAACATAATTAACTGCAACAAATACAGATAAACTCATTATTGCAATAATAAGTATCGTTATCTTTATAATCGAAATAAAATCTATGTAAAAAACAGGTAATCTATCATTGAGATTTCCAAATAGAAAGCTTAGTCTAAAAGTACTGTTTATTTTAAGGAAATAAGCCAAGATACGTGATATATTATAACCAACAATTATTCCAGCTAATAATGCTACAACAGTTATTATCAGGTAAGCAATTAAATAATGTACTGCAATTTTAAGATTTGATTGCCCAAGGGCTTTATATAAATATATTTCTCGTTCTTTTTTATATATAAAATAGAATACCGTACTAAATAACATGGCACAAACAAGTACAAATATAATTCCAAAAATCATTGTAAAAACATTTTTTATTGATGATGTACTTTCAAGTATTGAAGTATTATTCAAATCATCAATATACATATCAGCTGAAGGTTTTGTTAAGTCATTAATATCGGTCATGATTTCAGCTAATTCTATACCAGCTCTTTCATAATTATGATAATCACTCACATCAAAATATATATTATTTATATAACATTCATCATATGCGACATCATATTTTTTCAGATAGTTTTTAATGTACTCATTTGAAATGATTGCGGTATTCGGATAACTGAATAGTAAATCATTTTTATCAAAATATGCATTATAATCCTTATTCTTATATATTCCGACGACGTTAAATTCAAGGTTTAATTCTTGATTATATTCATTCTCTATATATATTTTATCTCCGATATCTATTTCTTTATTATCGATCATAACACTTTCATTGATCAGAATATTATTAGAACCATTAATAATCTCACTTTCACTCAGTTCCCTGCCCTTTACAATACTAATTATTTCATTTAGTCGGTGATTACGTGTTCCAAATAATTCAATTGTGTTATGATTACTCGTTATTAAATTAAATAAAACGAGATTATAATCATAGTTTTCTATATATTGGCTAGTACCAGCCTCTTCAATTTTTTGCACGATTCTTAATAGATTATATGAATATGAGTTGCCATAGTTCTGTTCATTTTTCTTAGAACTTATACCATAAAGATTATTGTTTGAAATATTATAACGAAGATTCAGGTTGTTATTGATACTAGAATCTACTGAATCATTATATTTGAAGAAAACTGTGATTGATAAAAGAACAGTTGATAATAAAACCAGACTAAAAACAAGGAGTGATTCTCTTTTCTTCTTGAATATCTGATCTAATATATCAATAAAATAATATTTTTTCATAATCATTCATCTATTAAAATTTCTTTTGGATTAGCATTTCGTATATACAAATAAGAAACAACAGATAATATAAGTATCAATAAAAGAATTACAGGTATGATTATCCTTAAAATATCTGCATTACTTAACATATCAATACTTATCATCTCATCACCAACACCTATCTGCATTTTTGAGTCAGATATATCGATAATATCTTTGGCAGAAACTGTATTCGCCAATAATCTCAAGCCGATGTTTTTACCTATAATGATAGATGGAACAAGCATAAGAATAACTTCTGTAAGGATTTCAAAAACATACTGAATAATGATATTGATACGTTTTTCTCCAAATGATATAAGTAAACCAATTTCTTTTTGTCGTGACTCAAGATTATATATCATGATTAATAATGCAAAAACAATCAGTACAAATATCACTGCATACGATACGTATGAAATAATATTTGCGACATACATAATATTCTGTATTGAATAGTATATATTATTGGCAGTTGTATTAAGCGAGTAATCAACATTTTTAGATACCCTGAGATTTTCAAAGTATTCAACGAAATATCTGAAATCTCTTCCTGTATCAAATTTAAAAACAGCATTTGTTGGCATGAAAAATGATCTATCACCAAGATATCTCAAATTATTATTCTTGTAATCTACAGTTGCTTGATCATATATTTTATTGAAATTCTCATGACTGATATATATCGGATGTTCAGTTGTATATTTTGTTGTCCTGAATCCAAGTCCATCTACACTTTTATACTTGCCAACAACCTTGAATTCATATGGTAAATAAGAGACTAATTGACCATTATCAACCAATATCTCAGAAATAGTAATATAGTCTCCTATTTCAATCTCTGAAGATCCATCTTTAGTATATCTTTTTAGATTATCTGGTATTATACATACCATATCATTTCCTGCGATTTCAGTTTGGTGGAAATATCTTCCTTCAACAAGTTCTCCAAGACCAAATTTAAATTCTTTAGGCAGAACATTTAGTGTGCTTCTTGGTGCATAGACATCAAAATTATAAAAACCATTACAGATATCACTTATCACAGCTTCACAGTCTTTAAAATACTCTTCAACATTATATTCATCTTCATATTCTGGACAGTAAAATTCGGAGTCTTCATTATCTATTTTTAAAACATGTACAGGTCTTAAATATTCACTTGATTTATTATAGTCAAAATAACTATACGAATTATTTTTAACAAGTTCATTTATAAATTCATAATATTCTGTCTCTTTTTCTTCGATAATTTCTCTTTTTGCATCATAATCTATATTAGTATTAACTTCAGCATATAAATCAAATTTCTTGATTATATTCCTTTCCATTAAATCAGACGACTCTTTAATATATAATGATAGTACCATTAGTGTTAAAACTATTATAAAGACCAGGCATTCTAAAAAATGTTAAACAAATCTTTTTTTAAAATCATATTTAACTCTTCTAAATATTTTCCTCATATTAATCTAAACACTATATACTGTTTTTACATTTTTATAATAACATTTAAAATAATAAAAAAAGCATGTACATTCAAAAATAAAACCCAGGTTTTTAAAATCCTGGGTCTATTTATTTATCTGTTTCTAATTGCAGCTTGAGCAGCAGCTAAACGAGCAATTGGTACACGGAATGGAGAACAAGAAACATATGTTAATCCTACTCTATGACAGAAGTCAATTGAAGAAGGATCTCCACCATGTTCACCACAGATACCTAACTTGATATCTGGTCTTGTTGAACGTCCAAGATCAGCAGCCATCTTAATCAGCTTACCAACACCCTTCTGGTCAACTCTTGCGAATGGATCCTGTTCATAAATCTTACGATCATAATAGTCCTTCAAGAATGCGCCAGCATCATCTCTTGAGAAACCAAATGTCATCTGAGTCAGGTCATTAGTACCAAATGAGAAGAATTCAGCTTCTTCAGCAATTTCATCAGCCAGTAAAGCAGCACGAGGAATTTCAATCATAGTACCAACTTTATATGCTAAAGTAACACCATTTCTTTCCATTACTTCTTCAGCTTTCTTAACTACTACATCCTTAACAAACTTAAGTTCAGCCTTATCGCCAACAAGTGGAATCATGATTTCAGGATGAATATCAAATTCTGGATGTTTCTTATTTACATTGATTGCAGCCTGAATAACAGCTTCTGTCTGCATTTCTGCAATTTCAGGATATGTTACTGCCAGACGGCATCCACGATGTCCCATCATTGGGTTAAATTCATGTAATGAAGTAATAACATTCTTTAAGTCTTCAACTTCAATACCCATTTCAGCAGCTAAATTAACGATATCAGCTTCTGCTGTAGGTAAGAATTCATGTAGAGGTGGATCAAGGTAACGAACTGTAACAGGTAATCCAGCCATAACTTCATAAATAGCTTCGAAGTCACCCTGCTGCATTGGTAATAACTTAGCGAGAGCTTTCTTTCTCTGATCAACAGTCTTAGATACGATCATTTCACGTACAGCCTTAATTCTGTCGCCTTCAAAGAACATATGTTCAGTACGAACTAAACCAATACCCTGAGCACCAAATTCTTTAGCCTGCTTAGCATCTCTTGGTGTATCAGCATTAGTTCTAACCTGTAATTTTCTTGTCTTATCTGCCCAACCCATGAATCTTTCGAAATGTCCAGAGATTGTTGCAGGAACAGTCTTAATTGCCTGTCCATATACAAATCCAGTAGAACCATCAAGTGAAATATGATCACCTTCGTGGAATGTCTTACCAGCTACTGTGAATGTCTTAGCTTCTTCATCAATTGTGATATCACCACAACCTGATACACAACATGTACCCATACCTCTAGCAACAACTGCAGCATGAGATGTCATACCACCTCTTACAGTTAAGATACCCTGAGAAGCATGCATACCTTCGATATCTTCTGGAGAAGTTTCAAGACGAACTAATACAACTTTATGTCCGTTATTAGCAGCAGCGATAGCTTCTTCAGCTGTAAAGTAAACTTCACCAGTAGCAGCACCTGGAGATGCAGCTAAACCTTTTGTGATTACTTCAGCACTCTTTAATTCTGCAGCATCAAACTGAGGATGTAATAAAGCATCTAACTGCTTAGGTTCAACCATCATTAATGCATCTTCTTCGCTGATTAAGCCTTCATCAACCAAGTCACATGCAATCTTTAATGCAGCTGCAGCTGTACGTTTACCATTTCTGGTCTGAAGCATGAATAACTTACCACCTTCAATAGTAAATTCCATATCCTGCATATCACGATAGTGGTTTTCAAGGCGATTGCAGATATCAACAAACTGTGCATATGCTTCAGGCATGATTTCTTTTAACTGATCAATACTCTGTGGAGTTCTAACACCAGCAACAACGTCTTCACCCTGGGCATTCATTAAGAATTCACCAAACAGTTTCTTTTCACCTGTTGCAGGGTTACGAGTAAATGCTACACCAGTACCACAGTCATCACCCATGTTACCGAATACCATCATCTGAACGTTAACAGCAGTTCCCCAAGAAGATGGAATATCATTCATCTTACGGTAATAGATTGCACGTGGATTATTCCAAGATTTGAATACAGCTTCAATAGCTTTTTCAAGCTGTTCATTAGGATCTGTAGGGAAATCAGTTCCAAGGTTTTCACGATAGAACGCCTTGAATCTAACAACCATTTCTTTTAAGTCTTCAGCGTCTAATTCAGTATCTAATTTAACGCCCTTCTTTTCTTTTAATTCATCGATAATAACTTCAAATTCGCTCTTTGGTAAACCCATTACAACATCAGCAAACATCTGAATAAAACGACGATATGAGTCATATGCGAATCTTTCATTATTAGTTCTCTTGGCAATTGTTTCAACAACTTCATCATTGATACCAAGATTAAGGATTGTATCCATCATACCAGGCATACTAGCTCTAGCACCAGAACGAACTGATACTAATAATGGATTAGCTGGATCCCCTAATTTCTTACCGCTGATTTCTTCAAGTTTAACTTTTGCAGCAGCGATTTCTTCTAAAATTTCAGGTGCGATTTTTTCATTGTCATCATAATAACGCACACAAGCTTCAGTAGTGATAGTAAAACCCTGAGGAACAGGCATACCTAAATTAGTCATTTCGGCTAAGTTAGCACCCTTACCACCAAGGAGTTCACGCATCTTACCATTACCTTCGCTAAACATATAAACGTACTTTGCGCTCATATTTTCCTCCTCATTCATACTTTAAGATTATAACATAAAAATTGTAAGCGATAACATATTTTTACATGTTATACATATCTATTGATTTATATCTTTTAAGAATTCATCTATCGCTTTCGTAAATTCTTCCAAATAACAGCCATATGCATGGTCTGAAGTGTTTAATATACATATTTTTTTATATCCTGAGTTTGCATCATATAGTTCCTTAGCCATAGATGATGGTACAATTCTGTCATCCTCACCATGAATTATCAAAAGTGGTGTTTCATTTAAGCTAAGAGCCTTGACACAATCAACTTCCTTAACATCAAAACCCAGAACTTTTTTAACTTTAACACTGATAGCTGGATTAATGATATCTGTTTTAAGGCGATATTTGAGAATATCTTCAAGTGAACTGTATCCACTATCAGCTATCGCAAACTTCAGATTATCATAAAGTTTATAACCCAGTGCTTTCATAACAGTAGACGCACCAAGTGATACACCATATAATCCGATCACTGCTTGTGGATTCTCATCAACAACTCTCTTCATCCAAGATACAACATCAAGTGATTCCTTAAATCCAAAAGTTGTATATCTGCCATCAGAATGACCAAACCCTCTTTGATCAACCATCAGAAGGTTATATCCTCGATCAGCAAATATCTTTGCCTGACGTAAAAGTGCATAGCGATCAGTATTATAACCATGAAACATCATAATCATTTTATCAGTTTCATGATTTATTACTTTTATTCCATCAAGCATTAAACCATCAAATGATTTAATCTGTATCTTTTCAGTCTTTGAAGCCTTGAACCAGTTAATATCATCTACTATATGTTCTCGATACATATCTTTAGCATATTCTGATGGTAGCATATCAAGAGTATCTTTATCTTCATATTCACGATTTGTCTTAAACAGTTTATTGAAGATCACACTTCCTGAGCCATAATATAAAACCGGTATCGATGATAAAGCGGCTAATGTAAGAAAACCTTTCTTCTTCTTTTCCATTATTTTAACTCTTTTAGTTTAGCTAATAATGTATCATATGAAGTCTGATATTTAGCCAGTTTTTCCTTTTCGCTTTCTACTTTACTTAATGGTGCTTTCTTGATGAAGTTTTCATTACTTAGAATACCATTAGAACGATTTATTTCAGCTTCTAGATTCTTCAGTTCTTTTTCTATCTTGGCAATTTCTTCTTCAACATTAACTACTTCATTCATTGCGAAGTATACTTTACCCTTACTGATTGGACGAACAATTGTTTCACCATTAATACCATCAACTATATTAGCCTTAACCATCTTTAAAAGAATCGCCTTAAAGCTATCATCGATTGCAAATTCTGTTTCAACAGCCATTGAAAGTTCCTGGGATGGCTTAATATTGTTTTCAGTCTTTAATTCACGAACTTCTTTGATAATTTCAATCAGTGTATCTACTTTATCAGCAGCATTTAAATCTACTCCATCATAAGTCTCAGGCCATTTTTCTTTGCAGATTGTATCTTCACTAGTATGTATTGCCTGATATATTTCTTCAGTAACAAATGGTATATATGGATGCAGCAGTTTCAAGATGGCTTCAAGTACATACAACAATGTATTTAAAGTAGCGTTCTTGATTTCCTTGTTGTCACTGTTTAAACCTGATTTAGCAAACTCAATATAATTTGAACAGAAATCATCCCATACAAAGCTGTATAACTCATTACCAGCTATTGCAAATTCATATCTGTCAAGATTCATTGTAACCTGTTTGATTGTATTATTTAAACGCTCAATAATCCAATGGTCAGTTAATGATAACAGTTTAAGTTCGCCTGGTACAAATTCATCATCTCTATTCATGAGTACAAAGCGTGATGCATTCCATAATTTATTGATGAAATTCCATGCACTTTCAATCTTCGCTTTTGAGAAGTTCATATCTAAGCCAGGAGTCGAATTCGTTGACAGGAAGAATCTTAATGAATCACAGCCATATGTATCAATCAAATCAATTGGATCAATACCATTACCAAGTGATTTAGACATTTTTCTACCCTTTTCATCACGAATCAATCCATGAATCAGACAGTCTTTAAATGGTACATCATTCATAAAATGTCTAGCGCTGAATGCCATTCTGGCAACCCAGAAGAAGATGATATCATATCCGGTAACCATGCATGAAGTTGGGAAATAACGTCTTAAATCTTCCGTATCATCAGGCCATCCAAGTGTTGTAAATGGCCATAATGCGCTTGAAAACCATGTATCCAGAACATCTTCATCCTGTACATAATTCTCAATATCCTTAGGTGGTTCTACATCACAATAAATCTCACCAGTTTCCTTGTGATACCATACAGGAATACGATGTCCCCACCATAACTGTCTTGATATACACCAGTCTTCAATATTTTCTAACCATCCAATAAAAGTCTTTTCAAAACGCTTAGGATAGAAATTAATCTTAGTTTCTTCACTTTCCTGAGCTTTTAATACAGCATCAGCCAATGGTTTCATTTTAACAAACCACTGTTTAGAAAGATATGGTTCAACCATAACACCAGTTCTTTCCGAATGACCAACATTATGAACTATCTTTTCTTCTTTTTCAAAATCACCCTGGTTCTTAATCTTTTCTACCAGTTTATCACGGCATTCATAACGATCTAAACCATTGAATTCACCACATAATTCATTCATGGTACCATCTTCATTCATGCAGATTGGCATTTCAAGATTATGACGTAAAGCAATCTGATAGTCATTAGGGTCATGAGCCGGGGTACATTTCATCGCTCCTGTACCAAAACCTATTTCAATATAATCATCACCAATAATAGGTAATACTTCTCCATTAGCAGGATTAATACATTTCTTACCAATCAGATGATTCAGTTTATCATCTTCTGGATGTACTACTACACAAACATCACCAAACATAGTTTCTGGTCTTGTAGTTGCGACAGTAAAGATTTCATCACTATCTACTACATGGTATCTGAAGTAATACATCTTTCCTTCAACTTCCTTATGGATTACTTCGATATTGCTTAAAGCTGTCTTAGCTTCAGGATCCCAGTTAATTATACGTTTACCTTGATAGATTAAACCTTCCTTATAATAATCAACAAAGACCTTGGCAACCGCTTTAGATAATCCCTCATCCAAAGTAAAACGTTCTTTACGGTAGTCTACTGAAATACCAAGTTTCTTCCATTGTGAACGAATGAAAGAAGCATATTCTTCCTTCCATTCCCAGGCACGATCAAGAAACTTTTCTCTTCCGATATCATATCTTGAAATGCCTTCTTTCTTTAATCTTTCATCAACCTTGGCCTGTGTTGCGATACCTGCATGATCCATACCTGGTACCCATAAAACATCCATACCTTTTAAACGATGGTATCTTGCTAATAAATCTTGTAAAGTGTTATCCATCGCATGTCCAAGATGTAATTTACCTGTAACATTTGGTGGAGGTATCACTATACAATATGGATCCTTGGTTTTGTCACCACATTCAAAGTAACCTTTTTCAATCCACTTATCATATTTGTTTTCTTCAACCTTTTGTGGATTATATTTCTGATCTAACATTTTTACCCTCCTTAAATAAAAAAGCCGTCCCCAATAAGGACGACTGTGTTTCGTGTTACCACCTTAATTTATATCTTTCGATACCTCAAATCTCTAACGCAGATGATACGGATTATTCTACTCTGTTTCAAATAATCAACTCCAAGACTACTTTTCATTACCAGTACGTATTCATTACACCACACTGAATATCTCTATGTGTCACCTGCTAATTACTTCCTTCTTTTCTTCGTTTTTTATATTATATGCAAATAAACATTCAAATACAAGTAATTATATACTCATCTTATCTTCAATAATATTTCTTACAATATCTATTTTATCCTTCTTTAAACTGCTGACAGGATAAATATAATTGGCATCGATTCCCAAGGTCGCAGCAATGAGTTTCTTTGATTCAAGCGATTTGGAGTATGATAACTTATCTGATTTGTTAGCCACAACCATAACGTTCATATGATGATGTCTTAAGAATTCCATCATTTCGATATCATCTTTAGTAGGTTTATGACGAATATCAACTATCATGACAACAAGTTTTAGTGCATCTCTTGTACCAAAATAGTTATCCATCATTTCACCAAAGGCAATAAGTTCTGCATTTGAACGGTTGGCATAACCATATCCAGGGACATCAACCATTGTATATTTACCATCAACATCAAAGAAATTAAGCATTCTTGTTTTACCAGCTGTTTTACCTACATAGGCAATTTTCTGGTTATATAATGCATTAATAAAACTTGATTTGCCAACATTACTCTTTCCGACAATTACGACTTCATTAGTCGATTCTGGATAATCCTTTCCGGTTCTGACACCTTTTATAAAAGTAACCATTATTTTACCAGAGCGTAATTAAGTACTTCATCAATGTTTTCAACAGGGATGAACTTAATGCTTTCCTTTACTGTTTGAGGTACTTCTTCTAGATCCTTAACGTTATTTTTAGGGAAGAGAATTGTTGTAATTCCGCTTCGATGAGCAGCTAATGATTTTTCTTTTAAACCACCAATTGGTAATACATTGCCTCTTAAAGTCACTTCACCAGTCATCGCTAAATCGCAATGAACTTTTCTTTTGGTTATACATGAAATAATAGCGGTTGTCAGTGTAACGCCAGCACTAGGCCCATCTTTTGGAACCGCACCTTCAGGTACATGAATATGAATGTCATTCTTGGTAAAGAATTCAGGATTAATTTCATATTTAGTTGCGTTAGCCTTGATATAGTCAAGGGCAATCTGAGTTGATTCTTTCATGACATCTCCAAGCTGACCAGTAACGACCAGTTTTCCATTACCTTCAAAAGAGTTAACTTCAACAGCTAAGACATCGCCACCAAATTCTGTATATGCCAGTCCAGTTACGACACCGACCTGATCTTTCTTTTCTTTAAGTCCATAATCATAAATCGTCATACCCAGCCATTCATTTATCAGTTTCTTGCTGACGTTAACACGCTTTTTACCATTAGCCAGTATTTCTAATACAGCCTTACGACATAATGATCCAATCAGTCTTTCAAGCTGTCTTACACCTGCTTCACGGGTATAATGCCTAATTAAATATATCAGCGCATCATCAGAAATCTTAAACTGTGAAGCTCTTAAACCATTCTGTTCCATCTGTTTTCCAATCAAATGTTCCTTGGCAATTGAAATCTTTTCAAGTTCGGTATATGAGCTCAGATTGATTATTTCAAGACGGTCCTTTAAAGCTGGAGGGATGTTACCGATATAATTAGCAGTAGCAATGAATAGTACTTCACTTAAATTATACGATTCCTCAATGTAGTTATCTGAGAATAAAGCATTCTGTTCTGGATCTAGAACCTCAAGCATCGCACTTGATGGGTCACCTTTAAAATCACTTGCCATCTTATCAATTTCATCAATTAGGAATACAGGATTTAAAGTGCCTGCTTTTTTCATGCCCTGAATTATTCTTCCTGGTAATGCTCCAAGATAAGTTCTACGATGACCACGAATTTCCGCTTCATCACGAACACCACCGAGTGAGATCTTGACAAATTTACGATCTAAAGCTCTGGCAACAGATTTAGCCAAAGATGTTTTACCTACACCAGGTGGACCAACAAGACAGATAATTGGACCTTTAAGGCTGTTTGTCATCTGTTTAACCGCCAGATATTCAAGTATACGTTCCTTGACCTTCTTAAGACCATAGTGATCTTCATCAAGTATTCTTCTAGCATCATTTAAATCTTCATTATCTTTAGAACGCTGATACCATGGAATATCCATCACCCAGTCAATATAGTTTCTGACAACGCCATATTCACCACCTGCCATTGGCAGTATTTCCAGCTTATCAATTTCACTTAAGAGCTTCTTTTTAACTGTTTCAGGATATGGATTATCATTAACACGATTTCTCAAGGTATCAGTATCATTAGCTGAATTACCATCACTTAGCTGATCTTTGATGACCTTCATCTTTTCACGCAGATAGTATTCTTTCTGTGATTCCTCAATATGTTCACGAACTTTGTTGTCAATCTTTGTATCGATATCATTAAATATCTTTAAATCTCTGATATACTCAAGCGTTAATTCGACACGCTTGTTGATATCAGTCTCTTCGAGGAATTTCTGCTTATCCTTATAATCCAGAAGAAATGCCTGAGCAAAATAATCACATAATTCACCAGGTCCAACACCATTGGCAATATTCCTCATCAACTCAAGATTTGTCTGAGGATTAGCTTTAGGCTTAAGATCCTCCATCTCTTTAACAACCTTTGCCAGAAGTGATTTTAAAACAATTGAATCATTAATATATTCATCAAGAGTATCAACTTCGACAGCTGGTACACAATCGATATCCAGATGTCTTTTAATTCTTGCACGGCTTATCGACATAAAACCAATACGATAAAAGGCTTCTTTATTACGGAATCGCTGAATCTTACATAAAGTACCAATTTCATAGATATCATCAGCTTTAGGTACTTCAACATCAAGTTCCTTCTGTGTTGTTAAAAAGATATAAGAGTTATTGAGATTAGCATATTCGACTGCCTTTTTGCTCAGTTCTCGACCAACGTCGATATTCATTTCCTGAGAAGGAAATATAATTACTCCTCTTGTACATAATAAAGGTACAATATAGGTTTCTGACATAATTACCTCCTACATATCAATTACTACAATAAAGTAATAAACTCATTTATTTAAAAGACGCATAATGCGTCTTTTTAGGAAAATTAAGCTTTAAGGATTTCTAATGCCTTTCTAAGTTTCAAATCATAGCTAATATTGTCTTCTGGAATATACTTCATAACATCTTCTGTCTTCATTCCATACTGATTAGCAATGTTTTCATATTCAGCATTAATATCTTCCTTAGTTACTTCAACATTTTCTGCTTTAGCAACTTCTTCAAGCACAAGACGTAACTTAACCTTCTTTTCAGCATCAATACGCATGTTGCTTCTTAAATCAGCTTCTGTCTGACCAGTAAACTGATAGAACTGTTCAAGTTTTAAGCCCTGCTGCATTAATCTCTGTTCA
>JAQXNC010000107.1 GCA_029097145.1 Bacillota bacterium | reverse complement strand
TAACCGGAACAATCCTCCTATCTTAGCCGTTCCTCGTTCTTTAAAACAGGTCCATTCTCCGGGCGAAACCAGAGGCCCTTACAAGAAAAAATCCGATTAATCCTACATAAAAAGAAGTCTGATTCAAGGCTGTTTCTTCCTCTTATCAGACTTCTTTATTCTTTCTCTCCCCCACGGAGTCCCCCATAGATTTTTTCATTCTCCCCTATGGTTTCCCCCACGGATTTTGGCTTCTCCCCCATAATTTTTGGAGAGCCTATTATCCTGCGCTCAGGATAATATCTATATTTTGAATTAGTTTACTGTAATTTCAATTGTATCGAATCCAATACTTGGATCTAAAGTGAATACAAAGTCACAGACTTCATTTGGCTTCCAGGAATTCAGTTCAAATATTCCATAGTAAACATAAGTGCCGTTATCATATAAATCAGCGTAGATTGGATAATCACGGAATTCAAAACCAGTTGTATTCAGAATACTGAATGATAAAACTGAACCTTCCAGTTTATAGTCACCATTCTTAATGGCGCTGTTTAATAAGCTGTAAACCTGATCTGAATTCTGAGAAATATAAGCAGCTGTCAACATATGATAGAGTCCATATTCATGTTCTGCTGGAACTATGAAACCGGAAACTTCATCATAAATTGCCTTAATACAGATAGCTCTCTGATCTCTTGCTGTACGCCATAAACCACTGAATGCATCATAATTGTTCATCAGATAGGATAAAGCTTCATCCTGCTGATCCAGACCATCAAGATAGCTGTTACAAAGTTCAGCCAGTCCTGCATCCTGGAATTTTTCATTTCTGTACTTATTTAGAATATCGCGTTCAATCTGAACCAGTTCTGTGAAATAGTTGAAATGATCAGATGAACCTTCTTCATATTCAAAATCTGGTTTATACCCCCATCTTGCCACAAGAGCCTTTACAAAATCATTCAGGAATTCCTCATCAGCGTAATTTTCTTCAACAATCTGCTGTGTTTCATTCTGGTCAGGTTCACTGACAGTTTCCTCAGGTTCATCTTTTGTACAGGCTGTAGTAAACACAAGTAGTGCTACCATCAGTAAGATAGTAAATAATTTATTATTCTTCATACAAATCCACTCCCAAACATTTTTCTCAGTCATAGAACATGCCTCATGACTGATTTCCAAATCATTGTATCACAACTTCATCTCCAATGTTTTCCAGTATTCTCCAATTAAACCCAAGCCGTACTATAGTGTCATATCTGATTGGCAGGATGAACTATGATTTGATACTCATCTTAGACCTATGTATTTGTCAGATTTGCATGGAGAATCCCTTTCTTAGTATCTCTTTCATGCTTTCACCGTTGAATTAAAATAAAACGCTGCATAACATATATTTCTAACGGCGGGCTGTTAAAATTTTTTTGCTTATCTGCCGGCGTAATTATATTAGTAAAACTTTCGAGCCTTTTTGCAAAGCAAAATGAATATACCGATACAACCTCCGGCGAGTATTATTATTGAAAAAACAGTTTTAGTAAAAATATTTACTATTCCACTGATGATCATAACAAATGCCATTGTACTAGTCAAGAAAAGTAGACAAAATAAATAAAATTTATTGATTTGTTTTTATAGAAGTTGACAATTATAAATCTTTTTCTTTATTTTCATTTATAGAAGTAGACGCTTCTTTCATTTTCTGTACAAACTTTGTTTCCTCAGATAAAATTCTTTTTGAAAAAGTATCTTTCTTCTCAAGTTCACCATTCATATATCTTTCATAATAATGATTTGGTGTATCATAGCCTATTGAATAACATGGTCTTTTATTGTTGTAATAGTTTACGTATGTATTCACAAGATCTCTTGCCTCACGTTCATTGAAACAATCATCTAGTTTAAAATCAATATATAATTCTTCTTTGATCCATCCATTCAGCGATTCATTTACAGGATTATCAGTAGGCTTTCCTGCTCTAGACATTGATCTAACGATACATGTTTCTTTTATTAGATCATTATAAGCCATAGAGGCATATACAGATCAAGGTTTGCAATACCAGATGAAACCTTACCAGCAATGGCTAAAGGATAAGGGTATTAAACAGTCGTTCTCCAGAAAAGGGAACTGTATGGATAATTCTTTAATGGAAAACTTCTTTGGCATCATGAAGAACGAGATGTATTATGGATATCACTTTAAAACAAGAGCTGAACTTATAGCTGCAATGGAAGAATACATTACTTATTACAATACAGAAAGAATTAACGCAAAAAGAAAAGGATTGAGTCCATTAGCTTATAGACAACAATCCTTCAAACAATTAACATTAAGTTAGTTTATTTATATCGGTCTAACTTTACCGGTACACTACACAAATCATCTTTCAATTATATGGGCATATGCCATATCCAGAATAGTTTTAATGTGTTCGTCATCAAGAGAATAATAGATAACCCTGCCATCACGACGCTGTTTAACTAGTTTTGAAGTCCTTAAGACCTTTAGCTGATGTGAGATGGCAGACTGTGACATGTTTAGAAGATTTGAGAGATCACTGACACAGAATTCTGAACTGAACAGGGCCATTAATATCTGTAAACGGGTTGAATCACCCATAACTTTAAAGAAATCACCCAGTTCCATGACATCATCAAAATCAGGCATATTTTTCTTAACATCTTCAATTAATTCAGGATTTAAAGGAATACAGTCACATTTATTGTCTATCATAATTTACCTCATTACATGTTTTATTATAATTGATTGATAAATATTCTTCAATATATTGACATATGAACAAGTGTTCATATATACTACAGTTAAAGGTAGGATAAAACGTATGAAGAAAACATTTAAATTAACAGATCTCGATTGTGCACATTGCGCAGCTAAAATGGAAGAAGCTATCGCTAAGATTGATGGAGTTAATAGTGTAAGTGTTAATTTTATGACTCAGAAAATGAAACTTGATGCCTCTGATGAAAGATTTGATGAAATCCTGGATGAAGCTATCGCTATCTGTAAGAAGATTGAACCTGATTGCGTTATCAATAAATAAATTATGTCTAAGAAACTGATTAAATTAAGAAACAGGATTATTGTCAGTCTGATTATCTTTATTACAGGTAAGATATTACCTTTAGGGGTTTATAGTGTTCTTTTTGATATTGCAGCTTATTTAATGGTTGGTTATGATGTCATCTTAAGATCGATTAAGAATATAGGTCATGGACAGGTCTTTGATGAAAATTTCTTAATGACTCTTGCGACCTTTGGTGCCTTTTATACAAAGGAATATCCTGAAGCTGTAATGGTTATGTGGCTTTATCAGGTTGGTGAATTATTTCAAGGGTATGCCGTGGGTAAATCAAGAGATTCTATCAGTTCTCTAATGGCAATCAGACCAGATTATGCCAACATCATGGAAGATGGTGAACTGGTTGAAACTGATCCTGAAGATGTCAGTGTTGGTGATATTATTTATATCAAACCTGGTGAAAAGGTACCACTTGATGGTGTGGTGATAGAAGGTTATGGTTCACTTGATACCTCAGCTTTAACTGGTGAGTCTATTCCTAAAGAAGTTAATACTGGTGATGAGATCTTAAGTGGCTGTATCAGCATTAATGGTTTATTGAAAGTTGAAGTAACTAAGGAATATGATGATTCAACCGTAGCCAGAATTCTTGAACTTGTAGAAAATGCTTCAAACAAGAAGGCTAAAACTGAAAAGTTCATTACGAAATTCGCTAAATACTATACACCATGTGTCACAATTGCAGCTGTATTACTGGCAGTTATACCTCCACTTTTCTTTGGTGGTGACTTTAATGACTATATGATTAGAGCCTGCTCATTCTTAGTTATTTCTTGCCCATGTGCTCTAGTGATATCTGTACCTTTAGGTTTCTTTGGTGGTATAGGTAGAGCTTCAAGAGAAGGTATTCTTATTAAAGGTAGTAATTATCTTGAGACACTGACTAAAGTTAAAAAGATTGTCTTTGATAAAACTGGCACTCTGACTAAAGGTTCATTTGAAGTTTCAAAGATTAATGCCAATGGTGTAGATAAAGATGAACTCTTAAGAATTACAGCGATGATTGAGGCTTCATCTAATCATCCAATTGCCCTTTCAATTAAGAAAGCCTATGGTCAGGATGTTGATATCTCTTTAACTAAAGAAGTTATAGAATATCCTGGTAAGGGTTTATCAGTCATGATGGATGGCTTAAGATATTATGCCGGTAATGAAGAACTTATGAAGATGCATAATATCAGTTATACAAAGGCATCTGAAACAGGTACAGTTATTTATGTTGCAAGCGAAGATAATTACCTGGGTAATATAATTATCGCTGATAAAATTAAGGATGATGCGATGGAAGCTGTCTTAAGACTTAAGGATAATCATATTGGGGTAGTCATGTTGACAGGAGATAATGAAAAGACGGCTAAAGATATCGCGGATAAACTGGGTATAGATCAGTATTATGCCGGTTTATTACCTGGAGATAAAGTTACAAAGATTGAAGAGTTATTAAGTGATACAGCTAAGGTTGCCTTTGTGGGTGATGGGATTAATGATGCCCCTGTTTTGACAAGAGCTGATATCGGTATAGCGATGGGTGGTCTTGGCAGTGATGCCGCTATTGAAGCTAGTGATGTCGTTATTATGGATGACAGGTTATTAAAGATATCAAAGGCGATTGAGATTGCTCGTAAGACTATGTATATCGTAAAGGAAAATATTGTGATTGCCCTAGGGATTAAAGCCTTCGTATTATTACTTGGAGCTTTTGGATATGTCAATATGTGGATGGCAGTCTTTGCGGATGTTGGAGTATCATTTATTGCGATTTTGAATTCAATGCGTACCCTGATGTATAAATAGTGTTTCACTATTGATTTAATGGAACTTATGGGCTAATATATACTAGCTCGTGAGGGAGTAATTAGCGTAGATACGTTGTTTGTCAACATCCTGGCTATAAGCCTGGCAAACATTAAATAATGAGACTCATGCATGGTTTTAAACATGTGTGAGTCTTTCTTTAATTTAGGAGGTATTATGGGTATATTTACAATGATATCAATCGGTGTAGGACTGGCAATGGATGCCTTTGCGGTATCAATCTGTCAGGGTCTCAAGATGATTAAAGTCAATAAGAAATATGCAGTGATTATTGCCTTATTCTTTGGGGTTTTTCAGGCAATGATGCCTCTTATTGGTTATGTGATAGGTGTACAGTTTGAAAGTTATATTACCAGTATTGATCATTGGATAGCCTTTATCCTGCTAGGTTTTATTGGTTTTAATATGATTAAGGAATCAAGAGAAAAAGAAGAGATTGATGAATGTATCTATCGTCTTGATTATAAGGAATTGACCATGATGGCGATTGCGACAAGTATTGATGCGTTAGCGGTTGGGGTAGCCTTCGCCTTTTTAAATGTCAATGTCTTAATGGCTGTCAGTATTATTGGGATTATTACCTTTGGTTTATCACTTATTGGCGTATTATTAGGACATACATTGGGTATGAAATTTAAGAGTAATGCTGAAATGTTTGGTGGTATTGTCTTAATTATTATTGGTTTAAAGATTCTTCTGGAACATCTAAATATAATATAGGGGGAAATATGGAGATAGTTTTTAATTTTAGTTTACTGATTATTGGTTTTGTCTTATTAATGAAAGGTGCTGATGTCTTTGTCGATGGTGCCAGCAAGATTGCGATTAAGATGCATGTCCCTGAAATAGTTGTCGGTTTAACGATTGTGGCGATGGGTACCAGCGCTCCTGAAGCTGCCATCAGTATCACAGCAGCCTTAAATAATGGAGCAGCTATATCAATTGGGAATGTGATTGGTTCAAATATTATGAATATCGCCTTAATTCTGGGATTAACTTCAATTATTGCGACATTACCAATCAAGGATAATACTTTAAAGATTGAAATCCCTTTTGTGGTTATTATTACAGTTATTTTATGCATGATGGGTTATTTTTTCCATGAGATTAACCGTCTGGCTGCCCTTTTACTGATTATCTTATTTATAGCTTTCTTAAGTTATCTATACTGGCTTTCTAAAAAAGGTGTAGATTCAGTTGAAGAAGTTGAAGAACTGAGTGAAAAGGATACCTATTTAAGACTTTTGGCTCTAATTGTGATTGGGGCAGTGATGATAGTAGTTGGTAGTAATCTGACAGTTGATGCAGCCAAAGCTATTGCCAAGATCTTTGGTATTTCAGATCGTATTATTGGTTTAACGATTGTCGCTTTTGGAACTTCTTTACCTGAACTGGTTACATCTGTTACGGCAGCCAGAAAAGGTAAAACAGATATCGCGATTGGTAATATTGTCGGTTCAAATATCTTCAATATCTTATTTGTATTAGGTATCTCTGGTCTTGTATCACCTTCCCCTATTTTCTTTGACAGTGCATTCTTAATTGATGGAGTTATTGCGATTGTGGCAGCTGTCTTATTATTTGTACTATCTTATTCCAAGAAATCACTTAATCGTATAGGTGGAATTATCTTACTGGCTGGATATATAATATATATTGTAAAGATGATGATTTAGCATGGAATTAAAGAAGATTATTGAAAGATATGCCAAAACTCTTGATAAATATCATATAGCTTATAAGGATGATATGAGTGATGGTGAAATATATCATCTGATGGAAGATGTATTATCAATTAGAAGTCGTTTATCATATAGTGATAATGATGATGATTTACAGGATATGGTTATCCTTGAAAGTCTAATTGATTATCTGGATGATTTTGATTTTGATGAAGATTAATGGATGGGTAACCATCCTTTAATATTAAGTATTTGATTGATGTATTGATAAATAGTATAATTATAAACAGGTATTTATATATAAGAAGGGTAAATATTTTATGCGTACAGTAAATGTTAAAGCCAGAGAAGCTAAGAAAATAGAAATAATGGAGAAAGTCTTTGACTGTTATGCTGATAGTGGATTAAATAACATCAGTATGAAGGATATAGCTGATAAGAGTGGATTTAATGTGGCCAGTGTTTATCAGTATTTTAATGATCTTGATGATTTAATTATTCAATCTACAGGATATTGTATGGCTAAGGTCGAAGATGACTTTATGGCTAAGGCACCAAATAATGTGGAAGATTTATGGAAATTCATTGATGAAGTACCATACTGGACAGCTAAGGAACATGGAAAGAAGTATTGTCTGATGTATCAGGTTTATACTAGTCCTAAATATAAGAAATATGGTCAGGAATTCTTTAAGGGTGTAGATCAAAGATATACTGAATATGCCAAATCACTTGAGAGTAAACTTGGTATCCCATATGAAAAGATAACCCCACTTATCTTCATTTTGATAAGAGCCTCTGTTCATTATGCCTTATTTGAAGATGAGTTCTATCTTAAATCCCAGCTTTCTATTCTTAAAGAAGCTCTTATATTGTTTATAGATAAATATAAAGGAAACAACACAAAATGAAAAGAAATGCAGCATTATTAATTATCAGTTTATTGTTGTTGATAACCATATTACCAGTAAGCATCTATGCTGAAGGTGAAGATACACCCAAAACACCTGATGTATCAATATATGCGACAAAAGAACAAATGATTGATGATACGTTTGCGCCAAATGCTGATGGAACAGCAGAAAATATTGGTAAGATCGTATTTGGGAAAAAGCAGGTTATAGGTGAAAATGATTCAATTTCATATGAACCACTAGAATGGTATATTTTAGGGCAAGATTCTGAAATAAAAGATGATGAGGATAAATTGATTGATAATATTATTATATTTGCTGCAAGTCCGATAGTAACAGGACAGGCGTTTAGTTCAGGCAATAAGACATATAATTATAAAGCCGGAACAGGTTACGGAGAAACTGCAGGCAGTATAACTGTAATGGCAAACCACTATGGAGCTAGTGATCTCCGAGTGACATTGCAGGGCATAGCAACGAATGAAAACTATTTTACCTCAACCGAGCAGGGCTTGATGAATGATACCACAGTGACAACTAAGGATATATTTAATAAAGATAGTTCTAATAATTATTTAACCTATACAACCACAGATAAGCTTTATTCACTGACGGCAGACGGTTACGGTTCTTCCTATAACGCCATTAAAGCAGGAAGTGATAATAGTACAGTTCTTGCCATGAGCAGATACTGGAGTAGCGGAGATAATTTCTGGTTGCGCTATCCTGACGATAGCAATAATCACAGTGTGTTGCTTGCTCTTCCGGGTGATCATGTCAGCCGCAGCGAGATTCTTGAAAAGCGCAAGGTTCAGCCTGCTTCTAACATAGATTTAACTAATGTTCTGTTTGCTTCAGCTGCTAAAGATGGTTCATTAGGACCATTAAATAAAGAAGATCATATGTTGCTAAGATTTGATGGTAGTAGCAAAAATCTTGGAAATATAAGTTATGATAACGAGAATATATATGTTAGTTCCAATGGTGATTGTACATTGTTTGTTCAAGGCAGAAACGGTGAACAAAACTGGTATTATACATTTCAACTTACAGGAAATGATTTTAAAATTGGAAAAAATGATATAATCAAAGACTTAAAAGGTAATGCAAGTTTAAGTTTAACAGATATCGATTTATCAAAGTGCAAGATATGGATTGAACGCAAAGATTCAGACGGATTGCTTTATGCAGTTGAGGCTAAGGAAGCAATCAGTAGTGTAGATATTAGTGTTGAACCACCTGTAGCTGGTTATCCTTTAACCACAAATGCTGTATGTAATACAACAGGTATTGATAGTACAATGCCTTTAATTACTTGGGATACAACTGATGAAACTGCAATTTATTCTAAAACATACAAAGCATCTATTACATTAACTCCAGAAGATGGATATGTATTTGTTAATATGAATTAAAGATTCTATAAAAGGCGAAAATGTTAAAGTCGAAGATGTTAAGGTAAATGAGGATGGTACACTAACTGTTAAATTTGATCTTACTGCCAAAGATAGTATTATAGGCATTGAACAACCAGCATTAACTTATGAAAACGGTACTCCTATCGATGAATTTAAGTTACCTGATAAAGTTAAGGTAACTGGTTATTCAGGCAAGGAATATCAGCTGGCGATATTCCCATGGGATGCTCATCCAGATAATAATTATGATCCAGAATGTAAGGTTGAACAGACTCTAGTATATCTTTCTGGTTTAAAAGAGATACCTGGTGGTTTAGATTATCGTAATCCTGATGGACCGGATGTAAAATTAACCATAACTATCAAGGCAGCTAATACAAGTAATAACACAGGTGGTAATCATACTGTGATTATTCCTGATACCAGTGTCAGATAATATAACACATATTAATACAAGATAAAAAATGAAGAATCTTCCCTGTTTATGGGTTTATTCTTCATTTTTT
>JAQXNC010000106.1 GCA_029097145.1 Bacillota bacterium | reverse complement strand
TGAAGTTAAACACGCTATTGAATCATTTGTTTATGGCGTTAATACACCATCGCGTTGGGGTACACAATCACCTTTCTCAAATATTACTCTTGACTGGACTGTGCCATCTGATTTAAAAGACCAAAGATGTATTGTCGGTGGAAAACTGATGGATTTCACCTATGGTGAATGCAAGAAAGAAATGGATATGATTAACCGGGCTTTTATTGAAGTCATGCTTGAAGGTGATGCGAATGGCAGAGGTTTCCAGTATCCAATTCCTACCTACTCCATCACAAAGGATTTTGACTGGAGCGATAATGAAAACAATCGTCTTCTATTTGAACTTACTTCCAAATATGGTACGCCTTATTTCTCAAATTATGTTAACAGCGATATGGAACCAAGTGATATTCGCTCCATGTGCTGTCGTCTACGCCTTGATTTAAGAGAACTGAGAAAGAAATCGGGCGGTTATTTTGGCAGTGGTGAATCAACGGGCTCAATTGGGGTTGTGACTATCAATCTTCCACGCCTTGCCTATCTTGCGAAAAATGAAGAAGAATTCTACAAATCTCTTGATCGTATGATGGATATCGCTGCAAGATCACTCAATGTCAAAAGAGAAGTAATCACTAAACTACTTCTTGAAGGATTATATCCTTATACCAAACGCTATCTTGGCGGTTTTGAGAATCACTTTTCAACTATTGGACTTGTGGGTATGAATGAAGCTGCCCTGAATGCTTCATGGGTTAAAGATAATCTTGGCAGTGATAAAGCACAGATATTTGCCAGAGATGTCTTGAATCATATGCGTGAAAGACTCATTATCTACCAGAACAAATATCATGCGCTCTATAATCTGGAAGCTACTCCAGCTGAGTCAACAGCTTACCGTCTGGCTAAACATGATGTTGAAATGTATCCGGATATCATAACAGCGTCAAATGATATAAATTCGCCATATTATACCAACAGCTCACATTTACCGGTTGGCTATACTGATGATATCTTTGAAGCTCTTGATATTCAGGATGAACTGCAGACTCTATATACTTCAGGAACAGTCTTCCATGCCTTTTTAGGGGAAAAGCTGCCTGATTATAAGGCTGCCATGAATCTAGTCAGAAAAATAGCTGAAAATTACCGTTTGCCATATTATACTATTTCACCAACATATTCAATCTGTCATACTCATGGTTATATTAAGGGTGAAGTCTATGAGTGTCCGAAGTGTCATGAGAAGACTGAAGTATGGTCAAGAATAACCGGTTATTATCGTCCGGTGCAAAACTGGAATATCGGTAAGACGAAGGAATTTGATGACCGTCAGGAATATGACATGGGTTATCATGAAAATGAAGTTCAGGAAACATCATATAAAACAGATAACCATGAAAATTCAGTACTTCTTTTCAGTACCAGAACCTGTCCTAACTGTAAGACAGTCAAGAAGCTTCTTCATGAACATGATGTCGAGTATCAGGAGATTGATTGTCAGATGAATGAAGAACTGGTAGCGAAATATGCGATTATGACTGTTCCAACTCTGATAATCAATAAAGAAGAGACAATGGTTAAACTCGATAATCTGAGTTCAATAATTGAATATTATCATTAACAGTTAATAGATAAACGCAGTCTTTATGACTGCGTTTATTTCTCGACAGGATTATTTGTGCTAGAATAATTATAACGAAATAAATAGATTAATAATTTAAATTATTAAAGAGGAACATAAAAATGAAATATTATCTGGCGATTGATATTGGAGCATCAAGTGGCAGGCATATTATCGGCTATCTGAAGGATGGTGGTATTCAAAGCGAAGAGGTATACCGTTTCAGAAATGGCATGATCAGAAAAGATGGTCATTTGGTCTGGGATATGCAGCATATCCTTTATGAAGTGATAAGAGGTATCAAAGAAGCTTTTAAAAAATACCCGGTGATTGAGAGTTTATCGATTGATACCTGGGGCGTAGACTATGTCCTGATGCATGGTGAAAAAGAGATATGGCCATGTTTTGGATATCGGGATGAACGCACAGATGATGATATTAATGAGGTTTGGAAGATTATTCCATTTACGGAATTATACACCAGAACTGGATGTCAGTTTCAGAAGTTTAATACTATCTATCAGTTATATGACGATAAGCAGCATGGACGTCTTGAAGAAGCTGATGATTTTCTGATGATCCCTGAATATCTTATATATAAACTGACAGGACAACGGGTCAGAGAATATACCAATGCGACTACAACCGGGCTTTTAAATCTTGAGACAGGCGGTTATGATCACTATATTATTGAAAAGCTGGGACTGCCATCAGGGCTATTTCCTAAGCTTGATCAACCAAAGATGAATGTTGGCTGTCTTAGTGAAGAAGTCGCTAAAGAAGTCAACGGTAATTTAAATGTTATATTATGTGCAACCCATGATACTGGCAGTGCGGTCGAAGGGATTGAAATGGAAGATGATGAATTATATCTTTCAAGTGGTACCTGGTCACTTTTGGGAGTAAAACTCAAAGAAGGCATTGCCGATAATGACAGTATGATGAATAACTATACTAATGAAGGTGGTATTGGATATATACGTTATCAGAAGAATATTATGGGGATGTGGGTTATCAATGAACTTAAAAAGGAACTGTGTCCTGAAAAGTCCTTTGATGAGATTGTGAAGATGGCTGAACAAAGCAGTTATAATGGCCTTGCCGATGTCAATCTGCCGGTATTCCTTTCGCCTTCAAGTATGAAGAAAGTTTTTGATGATATTCTCGGGGAACATCTTGAAATCGGCGATTATTTCAGATGTGCATATCGTTCACTGGCAGGATGTTATGCAAAGGCAGTTGAGGAAATTGAGCACAATACCAAACGTGAATATCATAAGCTCTATATTGTAGGTGGTGGTGCCAAAAACCAGTATCTAAATAGGCTGACCGAAGAGATGTCAGGCAAGAAAGTTATAGCGCTGCCAATTGAATCGAGCGCTATTGGAAATATTAAAGTTCAAATGGAGGTTGAATATGAGTTATAGTGAAGCTAAAGTGAGATATGAAAAGATTCTCTCAGATCCTGAAAAGGCCATGAAGATATTAAAAGGAGTACCCGTTTCATTACATTGCTGGCAGGGAGATGATGTCAGAGGTTTTGATGGGGATCCATCTAAACCATTGACAGGTGGCATACAGACTACTGGCAATTATCCGTATCGGGCGACGACATATCAGGAACTAATGGATGATATCGACATGGTATTAAAGCTTATTCCAGGAAAACCTAAACTCAATCTGCATGCATGTTATGCAATATTTGATGAAGGTGAATGGGCTGACCGCAATGAGATAAAACCTGAACATTTTAAGAAATGGGTTGATTTCTGTAAGGAAAGAAAACTGGGATGCGACTTTAATCCAACCTTCTTTTCACATCCTAAATGCGATCCTTTGACATTATCATCAAAAGATAAGGCAACCCGTGATTTCTGGATTGAACATGGCAAGGCGTGTATCCGTATTTCTAATTATCTCTCAGAAGAACTTGGTGAACCATGTGTAATGAATATCTGGACAGGTGATGGTTTTAAGGATATTCCAGGAGACCGTCTTGGACCAAGGAAACGTTATAAGGAATCACTTGACGAAATATTAAGAGAACCATATGACTTTAAGAGAGTTAAACCTT
>JAQXNC010000105.1 GCA_029097145.1 Bacillota bacterium | reverse complement strand
AATGAAGATGTTTCATCTGTCTTTAAATTAAAACCACAAATAGTAGCCTCAATACCATATATATTGCTCATGATATATCGCTTTCTGAACAATACTTTCTATGTTATAAATATTGAGGAAATAAGCAGCACTGATATCATGTCACAGATTATTTATTATGTCAGCACATATATCAGTTTCACTGATTTATTTATCGCTTTAATTCCCCTGGCTTTTATAGTTGTCGAAAGAAAGTCAGAGATGGTTTTATATCACAGTTTTCAGTTTATAATCATGACAGTCCTGATACCATTAATATATATTATCGGTGTATGTCTTCTTTCGTGGTTCAGTATCTTTAATAATATGATTTTTGTCATGATTATGATTTTTATATATGGTGTAATCGGTATTGTGATGATCTGTCTTATGGTATTTATTCTCTTTGATATTTACTATAAACGTTCCAGCAACATACCTGTCATCTCAAAAATGGCTGCAAAGATAACTGCCAGATACCTGCAATTTGTGAAATAGTAAACAAATAAATTGTCTAAAAGAAAAATATAATATAAAATAATTGAAGTATTAGGGGGTAACTTATGGGATTATTTAAACATGATGCTCGTGTAATTAAATTTGATTTACTGCGTTATACTGCTGATCTGGCTTTTAAGGGAGAGCTCAGTGAAGAAAAGCTTAATGCCTACTATAAGGCATTAATACCAGGAACTAAAGCTAATTACCGCTGCTGTGTATATAAGGAAAGAGAAGTATTAAGACAAAGAGGCAGACTGGTTAGAGGAATGATGGCCAATGATGTTGCTGAACATAATCCTCGTCAGATTGTTCAGGTAATTGAAGCTGCCTGTGATGGCTGTACAATCAGAAAGATTCAGGTAACTGATAACTGTCGTAAATGTATGGCCAAAAGCTGTATGGGTTCATGTAACTTTGGAGCTATTTCAATGGGTGAAAACCGCGCTGTTATTGATTATGATAAATGTAAGGAATGTGGTGCCTGTGCCAGAAACTGTCCTTATCATGCGATAGTTGTCACAGAAAGACCATGTAAGAGTGCCTGTCCGGTTGATGCGATTAAATGGAATGATGATGATATTGCGATTATTGATGAAACCAAATGTATCAACTGTGGCAGATGTCTGGCTGCATGTCCATTTGGAGCTATAGAAGACATTTCATGGATTGTGCCAGTTATTGATGATATTAGAAATGGCAGAAAGATGGTAGCGATGGTAGCGCCTGCGATTCAGGGACAATTTGAATACGCCAATCTGAAACAGATCAGAGAAGGTATCTTAAAGCTTGGATTCTCTGATGTCGTTGAAGTTGCATTGGGAGCTGATGTCGTAGCTTATGAAGAATATCAGGAACTCAAGGAACATATGGCTAATAAGGTGCCTATGACTACTTCATGCTGTCCGGCATTTGTCAATATGGCTAAGATTCACTTCCCAAGTGTTTATGAAAAGAATGTATCGACAATGGTGAGTCCAATGATGGCTCGTGCTGCCATGATTAAGAAGGAAGATCCTGACTGTGGTATTGTCTTTATTGGACCATGTCTGGCTAAAAAACAGGAAGCTATGGAAGAACATACCAGTGTTGATTATGTCTTAACATTTGAAGAACTGGCTGCAATGATGATTTCTAAACATATCTACTTAAGAGAGATTTCTCCTGAAGGCAATGAGTGGGAAGCTTCACTTGGCGGACGTAACTTCGCTCAGGGTGGCGGTGTTGCCAATGCCGTAATGGAAGTTGCGAAAAGCGAAGGTGTTGATAATATTAAAGCTTACTATGCTGATGGTGCCAATGAATGTAAGAAACAGTTACTGCTGATGAAGGTTGGCAGATTCAACTTTGATATCCTTGAAGGTATGTCATGTGAAGGTGGCTGTATCAATGGACCATGTGGTATTAATGATGCCATGGATGTCAAGAAACGTATGAACAAGGAAAATGAAACTCATAAGCTGACAATTAATGAATCACTGAAACGTATGGGATATGAAAGTGGTTCTGTCCACGTACATCGTACAAAATAACTAAAAAGCCTGATTCAGGCTTTTTAAATTCATAGTTGATAGATAAAGACGAGAGGTAACTTACTATCATAAATCAAGCGCAAAATGATAATTAAGTTGTTTTTACGACAAAAAGGAATCAATTTACATGATCCTTTAAAAACAGATTGTTAAAATGAGCGGCTATCTCATTTTCTCAATATTAAAATCAGTATCATTCTTCTCTAAATAGAAGATGATTCTGGTAAGTCTTCTCGCTACATGCGATAAGGCAACATTATGATGCTTACCTTCA
>JAQXNC010000104.1 GCA_029097145.1 Bacillota bacterium | reverse complement strand
AATGGTGTAGAAAGACCGGTTTCTTTTGATGCGAAAGGTATTGATGAAAATCTTGAGGTTGTACATTCACTAGCTAAATGGAAACGTATGGCTTTAAAGCGTTATGATTTTAAGGATATGGGTATCTATACTGATATGAATGCCATTAGAAGAGATGAAGAAGTTGATAATCTGCATTCATTCTATGTCGACCAGTGGGACTGGGAAAAGATTGTTACTAAAGAAGAAAGAAATCTTGAAACTTTAAAGGATACAGTCAGGAAGATTGTAAAGACTCTTAAGAAAACTCAGGATGATCTGCTTGAAAAATGTCCTAAACTGGAAGGTTTTGTGAGCGAAGATGTCTTCTTTATCGATTCACAGGAACTTGAAGATATGTATCCTGATAAGACACCTAAAGAACGTGAAGACCTTCTGGCTAAAGAGAAAAAGACCATCTGTATTATTGGGATTGGTGATAAATTAAGAAGTGGTAAACCTCATGATTTAAGAGCCCCAGACTATGATGACTGGCATCTCAATTGTGATATCCTGGTATACTATCCAATTCTTGATCGAGCTATTGAACTCTCTTCAATGGGTATCAGAGTTGATAGAGATTCTCTTTTAGATCAGTTAAACAAGACTAATCATCTTGAAAGGCTGGCATTACCTTTCCATAAGGCTTTAATGAATGATGAGCTGCCACTGACTATTGGTGGTGGGATTGGTCAGTCAAGACTGTGTATGATTCTTTTAAACAAGGCTCATATTGGTGAAGTACAGTCATGTATCTGGCCAAGTGATACACTTAAAAAGGCTATCGAATATAATATTCACTTACTGTAATATAAAAACGGCTTATGGCCGTTTTTGTCTTTCTATATGCTTAATGTAGTATTCTTCCATGGTATCAAGCTTTAGACAGCCTAAGGCTCCACCCTCAAAGCAGGCTCCACAGTCAATATCGATATGATTATTGATATGAAGAATCTTCGGCTTTCCATCTTCTCTGATTAATGGTGTTGGAGTATGGCCAGTGATGATATGAATATGATCATTATTATAATAGTTCTTATCATAGCTGACCCTATCCATTAAAAGATCGTCAATGAAATACTCATCAAGATCTTTATCTTTATTAAAGTTATTATAACCAAAAGTATGAGAGAGAATATATAAATGATCATCAATTTCGAGTGTCTCATATAATGGAAGACTGCCAAGAAAATCGACGATGTCTTTTTGGAGTTCACGATTATCAAGGTCAATGAACTGTTTCAGAGTTGTAATACCACCATTATAGTTAACCCAGATATTATAGTTCTCATAGAAATCTGGGGTTAAGACTTCATCGACAGTCTTGTCATTATCAATTTCTCTTATCAGAAGTTTGAGAATAATCATCGCCATATATTCATGATTACCCATTAACAGTTCAATATTAGGACTGTTCATGATATATCTGATTAATTCTATTGGTTCATCACCTCTATCGATGACATCACCGAGTATATACATATAATCATCATCATTGAAGTTTATCAGTTTTAAGAGTTCCTTAAATTCCTTAAAGCTTCCATGAAGATCTGATGTGACATAAATCATTTTTACACCCCTTTAATTTAACTGACTGTTTAAAAGGAATCAGACTATTATTAATCCTTTAAAGCTGTGATCGGTATGACGTAAATTCCATCATCTCTTCTATATGCGGCATTTGATAAACCACATATAACAACCATTGCTGAAGGTAATCTGGTTTCGGGACTTTTTGCAAGTTTATCATATATATGTTTGAGATTTCTGGCAGCTTCATCAATCTGATTTGCGCCAAGTTTAATTTCAAATGCGTACCATTTTCCATCTTCTGCCTCGATTACTGCATCAATCTCATTATTATCATAGTCCTGATAATGGTACAATTTACCGCCAGATGATTCAGCGTATATTCTTAAATCTCTTAGACACATTGATTCAAAGAGAAAACCTAAAGTGTTTAAATCATTTATTAACATTTGCGGGGTTATATTTAATAGTGCACACGCCAGTGATGGATCGGTAAAATGTCTTTTTTCAGATTGTTTTATTCTTAATGATGAACGGATATTAGAAGAAAATGGCTTTAAATTATCGGTAATGAAAAGACGATTAAACAGATTAAGATAATCAGCGATAGTGTCTATATTGATATCTTCATCATCAATAGATTTAATATCATTCTTTAATTTCTTATTTGTAACGGTAGTACTTTCATTTCTGGCAAGAGATCTTAATAGAAGCCTGATTTTGCTTATATCTCTTTTGATTCCATCTACTTTGAAAATATCTTCAGTGATGACATTTTCCATATATGATTTTGGTAAAAGAACTGCATTTTGAAGAGATAATCCAATGCTGGCAGGCCATCCACCTCTGACAATAAGCTCAATCAGCTGCATTAGGTTTACTTCACCTGTCATAACAGGACTAAAATCGCCATCAATAATACTTTTCAGCGAAACAAGTCCACTTGAATCTTTTGATTCAAATAAAGACATTGTCTGCATTCTGATACTGGCAATACGTCCAGTACCACTGTGCAATATCCCTTTATGATTAGGTGTAGCAGAACCAGTTAAAATATACTGGCCCTTAATCTGTGATTTATCAACACTGAATCTGACTGCGTCCCATAGTTCTGGAACTTCCTGCCATTCATCAATCAATCGTGGATATTCTCCTTCAAGCACAAGTGATGGTGCCATTTGTGCAAGTCTTCGATTCTGAAAATTTCCATCAGGATCTCCCAGATAGATTTCACTTTTACTGTGATGAGAAGAAGTCATGGTTTTACCACACCATTTAGGCCCTTCAATACAGACTGCACCAAATGTATGCAGATATAAATCAATTCTCTTATCAATTATTCTCGGTAAATAATCCCTATTGTTTTTCATGATATCCTCTATTGAGATTATATTATAACCCGTGAGATAATTCAATATCAACCAGTGAGATTTCCTGTTTTCAACCCGTGAGATTTACCATTTTCAACCCGTGAGATTTTTAAATTAACCCAAGTAATTCAAAAGCTTTATAGAAACCATCGTTGTCAATTGTGTCGGTTACTATATCGGCATGAGCCTTAACCTCATCGGTTGCCTGACCCATGACAACACTAGTATTTACATAATCAATCATTTCAAGGTCATTGAGACTATCACCTATCCCGATAGAATCCTCATGATTGGCGTGACAATAATTCAGGACAAATTCAATTCCGGTTGCCTTGTTGACACCTTTAGGAGTTATTTCAGATTTGTAGAAATTACCTTTTTCAATATCGATAAATGAAGAAACACGACTGAAGTCAAGAATCTTCATTAAACCTTCAAGATTATCGCGATTAAGTGTCAGGGCAGTAATCTTGAGAATATCCTTATAATCATCTTCTTTAATATCTACATATAGGCACATGTTGATACTTTTGAGGAAATTCATTTTTTCTTCATCGCTTTCATATTCAAGCGCGACATATTGTTTAAAGAAATCGACAGCTTCACCATATAGATAATTCTTCTTTGGTCCCTCAAGAGCGAAACCGATATTGCGCTTAATTAGATAGGCACTGACATTATCGATGATATCACGATCATATGCTCCTTCATATACAAGTTTCTGATCGATTATGATATATGCTCCACAAGAAAGAATTAAACCATCTACTGGTAAAGATGTAATACTTTCTGGAATATTAGAGAGTGGTCGACCGGTTGTGATAAAGAGATGATGACCATTTTCATGAGCCTTATTCAGTGCTTTAAGTGTTGATGATGGAATCTTACGGGTTTTGGGATTAAAGATTGTCCCATCAACATCGATAAAAACATATTTATTCATGCATACCTTCCTTATAGTGATTCAATGGCGATGAGATGGACTTTGAGGATATCATCCATCGCTTCAAGATTTTTAAGCAGTTCATCGACTGTAATGACCATATCCTTTAAATCCATGGTGATTTCGACACTGGCAGCATTATTAATAGCCATTGACTGATTTAAGGATATAATATTGACATTATATTTGGCTAGAGCTTCATACAGTTTCAACATGACACCACTTTTATGTTTCAGAAGAATCTGAATAATAGCCTTTTCAGCATTACGTTCACTGCCACTAGCCCTAAAGACATAATCTTTATATTTATAGAAGGTTGAACGTGATATGCCAGAGAGTTCTACGGCTTCGACAACACTCATACCACCAGCGACATATTCCTTGGCTGTAATAACTTTTTCAAAATAGTCAGGCAGAACCTTTTTATCAATAATCAGATAATTCTTATTCATGGATTATTACTCCCTTATCATCGACTTCAAGTCTTAAGGCACAATATCCTTGAGGCAGTTTACTTATAAATTCATCAATCAGACTTTCATCATTAAAGATAGCCATAATAGTAGGACCAGCACCACTTAGATAGATGAGGCTGTTATCATCTGTCATCTTTGCGATGACATCAAAGCCTTTAATTAATGAGCGTCGGTATGGTTCATGGAGGCGATCTTTAATTGCGGCTTTTAAAAGCTTCATATCACCATTCTCAAGACCTTTAATAGTCGCATCTACTCTTGAAATATTATTGATGGCGTCATGATACTCGAGTGAAGCAGGTAAGACGCTGCGGGCTTTAGAAGTTGACAGTTCAAAGTTGGGGATGAGGGCGACAAACTTCAGTTTTGATGATACATCATGACTTACATAGTAGACCTTATCATCCATAAAAGCACTTGTAAGCTTTCCGATAAGGGCTGGTGTGACATTATCGGGATGACCTTCAATAGTACTGATATGATACAGGCATTCATCTTTGGTCAATGGATAACCAAGATAGTGATTGGCTGATAATACACCAGCGATAATACAGGTGGCACTGCTGCCTAAGCCTCTTGAAACTGGGATATCGGCATCAATATTAACTGATACTGGCAGATATTCTTTATTTAAGATATCAAAGATATGTTTATAGCTTCGAATGACAAGATTATCTTCATTCATATATTTCTCATCACAGCCACTTACCATAAAACCCTCTGATCTTTTAAATGTAAAGTGATTATAGAGTTTAAAGGCAATACCTAAAGTATCAAAACCAACACCGATATTAGCGCTGGTAGCTGGTACACTTATTTTAAAGTCTTTATCAGTTCTCTGATACATGAGATAATGTCCTCTCTTTCTATATTGATATTATGTAATACTGGTTTACTGTCGAGTTCTTTAATTGATAAAGGAGCTTTAGCCATGTCGAGTGCAATACCAGCTTCTTTAATAGTCTCTTTAAACTTATATGGTGAAGCAGTTGATAATAAAATGTTGATATTCTTTTGAGGATTTGGATATTCTTTCATGACTTTATAACCAACTGCACTATGAGGATCGAGAATATAACCATAGTCATCAAAACAGTTCCTGATGGTTTTAACAGTTGATGTCTCATCAGTAAAGCCGGCATAAAAGATATCATTAATTTTTGACTTAAGTGTATCATCAATAGTATAGATACCTTTTTCATTTAAATCATTCATGAGACGTTTGAGCTTATGATCATCATTAATAAGCAGACTCAATAGTCTTTCAAGATTGGATGATACAATGATATCCATGCTTGGTGAATTAGTCTTATGGAAGACGCGATGAGTATCATAAGTACCAGAGTTCATAAAATCATAAAGGATATTATTGCGGTTAGAAGCCATAATGAGTTTATTAACTGGTAAACCCATTAATGAAGCGATATATCCAGCTAAGATATTACCAAAGTTACCAGTAGGGACAGTGAAATTAACTTTATCATAAAGATTAATAACACCTTCTTTAACCAGTTTATAATAGGCATCAAAATAATAGACACATTGTGGTAAGAGTCTTGCGATATTGATACTGTTGGCACTTGAGAAATGCAGATTATATTCTTCGAGATAACTGATGAGTTCTTTAGATGTCATGGCTTGTTTGACAGCTTTCTGACAGTCATCAAAGTTACCCTTAACCCCAATGACTCTGACATTTTGTCCTTCACTTGTCAACATCTGTCTTTCCTGAGCTTTTGAGACACCATTTAAAGGATAAAAGACAAAGAGGTTGGTATGCCCTACATCTTTAAAACCAGCCAGTGCCGCTTTTCCAGTATCACCACTGGTCGCAGTCAGGATTAGAGAATCCTGATTCTTAAGTTTAATCGCCATCGATAAAAGATGAGGCAGAAGTTCAAGTGCGATATCCTTAAAGGCACAGGTTGGTCCATGAAAGAGTTCAAGAATATAGTCATCACCACATTTGACAATAGGGGTGACATCCTTACTTTCAAATGTTGTATAGGCTTTATGAATTGCTTCCTTTAATTCAGCTTCATCGAATTCATCAAAATAATATGAAAGAATATTGAAGGCCAGTGTTTCATAGTCATCGTCAAGATGTTTTTCAAGATCGAATTTGAGATATGTTGAAGGCAGATAAAGACCACCATCTGAGGCTATACCACTCAGGATGGCTTCGTGACCTTTGACTTTATTATTAATATTACGTGTTGAATAGAATTGCATATTTATCTCCTTGAGTTTATTCAAGAGATATGATACAATGTTTTTCATATAAATACAAGTGTATTTCATGAGAGGACAGTATGAAAATTGGATTACTTGGTTGTGGGACAGTTGGCAAGAGTCTTTTAAGGATATTGGATGAGACTGCTGACTTAAATGTTAAATATATTCTGGATAGAAATACTATTGATGACAGGCGTCATATAAAAGATATCGATGTGATATTAAATGATGATGAGATTGATACTGTAATTGAAGTGATTGGTGGGATTGATGTAGCTTATGAATTTATCACAAGATCACTAAGGGCTAAAAAGAGTGTTGTCAGTGCCAATAAGACAGTAATCGCTTTATATCTTGATGAGTTTTTAGGATTGGCTTTTGAAAATGGGGTAAGTTTTTCCTTTGAAGCTTCAACTGGTGGGGCTATCCCAATTATTGAAGAAGTATTAAAGATGCGTGAGATGGTAAATATTACAGATATTGAAGGCATCATGAATGGTACATGTAACTATATCTTATCGAAGATGGAAGATGAAGGTCTTAAGTTTGATGATGTCTTAAAAGAAGCGCAAAGACTTGGGCTTGCTGAAAGAATTCCTGATACTGATATCAGGGGTTATGATACTCAAAACAAGATAACGATTCTTGGAAGTCTTTTGGAAAATCGAATGATTGATGTCAGAGATGTCATGTGTTATGGGATTGATGGGATAGATAAATGTGACTATGAATATCTGAAAAGTCATATCAGACTGATCGGTCATTATTCTAAGAATAATATCTATGTCATGCCGATGGTATGTAATGATATCTTTGGAGGTATTAAAGGAACACTTAATCTTATCCGATACCATGCCGATAACTTAGATGAAATGGCGATGATTGGTCATGGTGCTGGTGGTGATGCGACAGCGACAGCACTATTAAGAGATTTAAGAAATCCTAAATATATTAAACCATTAGCTAAGGATAAGACAGAAATCATTAATGATGATGAATATATCTTCTATCTGCGTCTTTTAAAAGATATAAGTGTTGAAGAAGATATCATTGAAAGATATGTGGATGATAGATATCAGTATCTGAAATTTAGAAGCAGTGTAAATAAGATGTTTAATAAATATTATAAAACAGCTGAGTTTATGGCGATCTGGAGTAGAGTATGAAAGTAGTTAAGTTTGGTGGAAGTTCCTTAGCTGATGCCCATCAGTTTAAAAAGGTTAAAGATATTATATTGAGTGATGAACAAAGGAAGGTTATCGTTGTCAGTGCCCCTGGTAAAAGATTTAAGAGTGATAATAAGATAACTGACCTTTTATATCTTTGTCATGCCCATGTCAAATATGGTGTATCTTATGACACGATCTTTAATACGATTAAGGAGCGTTTTGAAGAGATTAATGAGGCTTTGGGTTTAGGTGTCGATCTCGATAAAGAGTTTAAGACAATAAAAGATAATATCAGTAAGGATAATCTTGATTATATTGTGTCACGTGGTGAATATCTGAGTGCCTTACTTTTAAGTAAGTATCTTGGATATGATTTTGTCGATGCCAGAGATTTTATCTCATTTAAATATGATGGCAGTATTGATTTTGAAATGACTAAGACAAGATTTGATTCTTTAAAGCTTAAACATCAGACGATGGTTGCCCCAGGATTTTATGGGCTTGGTGTATCAGGTAGAATCAAGATTATGTCAAGGGGTGGCAGTGATATTACAGGTTCAATACTTGCAGATCTTCTGGATGCAGAAATCTATGAGAATTTTTCTGATGTCTCAGGGATTTTATCAGCTGATCCATCAATTATTAAAAATCCCAAGAGTATCCCGATTATTACCTATGCCGAACTCAGGGAATTATCATATCTTGGAGCCAAGGTCTTACATGAAGAAGCTATCTTTCCGGTTAAGGCCAAGAATATTCCAATCAATATCTTAAATACCAATCATCCTGAAGATAAGGGTACGATGATTCTGCATGATACATATGAATATGACATGACTCATGAAGTATCGATGATTACCGGTATCAGTGGTAAGAAGGATTTTATCTCAATTACCGTTTATAAGAGTGGTTCATCAGCCATGGTTGGTGTCATCAAGAAAGCTTTAGAGATTCTTGAAGAATATAAGGTCTCAGTTGAAAATATGCCATGTGGGATTGACAGTTTTTCGTTGATTGTCTCTAAGGACAGTGTTAATGATATTCTCTATGAGATGGTTGATGAGATTAAGAAGGCGCTTGATACTAAATCAGTATCTATCAGTGAACCAATAGCTTTAATTGGGATTGTTGGTCGAGCAATGGTTAATTCACCTGGTATCAGTGGTAAGATCTTTGGTGAACTCGGTAACCATAATATCAATATTGAAACTATTTCACAGGGTGCCGATGAGTTGAATATCATGGTCGGTGTAAAGAATGAAGATTTTGAAAAGACAATCAGTGTCATATATGAGAGGTTTATCAGATGAGAAAGAAATTAAAGATTGCGATACTTGGCGCTACAGGTGTCGTTGGTAGAAATATGTTAAGTGAACTTGAGAAATCAGGTCTGGATATTGCAGAGATTAAACTTCTGGCTTCGAAAAGAAGTGTCGGTCGTAAGATGCTGTTTAATGGTCAGGAAATTGAAGTTGAAGAAGCGACGGATTCATCATTTAGAGGGATGGATGTCGTTTTTGGGGCAGTTAAAAATGACATAGCTTTAAGATTTATTGATGCGATCAGACAAAGTGGAGCTTTATTTATTGATAATTCCAGTGCCTTTAGACTGAATGATGATGTTCCACTGGTGGTAGTTGGAGTCAATGATGAAGATATCTTTAAACATCATGGGATTATCGCTAATCCAAACTGTTGTACAATCATTGGTTTAACAGCTATCGCTCCAATCGCCAAACTCTCAAGGATTGAATCGATGGTTGTATCGACATATCAGGCTGTCAGCGGAGCTGGAGAAGCTGGTATGAATGAATATAATGATGAGCTAAAGGCTGTAGCCAATAACGAAGAATATGAACCAAAGGCCTTCAGTGATCAGATTGTCTCAAATGTCATTCCAAAGATTGGCGATATTCTGGATAATGGTTATACCAAAGAAGAGATGAAATTCCAGAATGAAGGTCGTAAGATTATGCATGATGAGAAGTTGCTTGTAAGCTGTACCTGTGTCAGAGTACCGGTACTCAGATCACATAGTCTCTCAATGACATTAAATCTTGAAAGAGAAGTTGAGCTTGATGAAGTGATTGATGCACTGAAGAAGTCATCGGCTATTTCTTTGCCTTTAGATCGCGAAGCAATGCCACTATATGTCAGCGAGAAGACCTATGTTGAAGTCAGCCGTGTCAGAAAAGATTTAGTTAATCCTAAAGGTATCAGCCTATGGTGTGTAGGTGATCAGATCCTTAAGGGTGCAGCCTATAACGCTGTAGAGATACTTAAAAAATATATAAATGGATGAGCCACTAATAGTGGTTTTTTCTATATTTAGTGCTGAATATCTCCTGATAAAAAATAATAATGACTGTGTGCTGTTGTATTGTTTGACATCAGGTTATAAACTTATGTATATTGATTACTTGAAAGGGTGAAGATATGAAATTATTATGGGATTTATATCTGACATGGTTTAAAATGGGCTTATTTACCTTTGGTGGAGGCTATGCCATGTTGCCAATGATACAGAAGGAAGTTATTGATAAACATCATTGGGCTACAGAAGAAGAGATTATGAATTACTATGCGATAGGTCAGTGTACACCTGGAATTATCGCCGTTAATACAGCGACCTTTGTCGGTTATTATTTGAAGGGTGTTGTTGGGGGAGTGATTGCGACTTTAGGAGTTATTTCGCCATCAGTAATTATCATTACTGTGATTGCAGCTCTGATTTCTAATTTTATGGAAATTGAAATGGTTAAACATGCCCTGCTTGGGATTAATGTAGCTGTATGTGCTTTGATGATTAAATCAATCAGTGGATTATGGAAGAAGAGCATTAAGAATATCGGATCATTTACGGTCTTTGCGATTGCCTTACTGTTATCAGTATTAACTGATATTTCAACAGTATATCTTGTGATACTTTCGGGTATCTTAGGGGTAGTATTGAGTAGAATGAAGGTGATCAGATGAGTGAGATAATCAGTCTTATTATTGAGTTTTTTAAAACTGGATTATTCGCAGTTGGTGGCGGTCTTGCGACAATTCCTTTCTTAACTGAGATGGGAGAGAAGTTTGGCTGGTTTACAGTTGAAGAATTATCAACTATGATCGCTGTATCTGAATCAACCCCAGGTCCTATCGGCATCAATATGGCAACTTATGTCGGATATGATGTCGGAGGGTTATTTGGAGGTCTGATTGCGACACTCTCACTTGTGGCTCCAAGTGTGATTGTTATATGTATAATCGCCAATTACTTTGACAGATTCAAGGATTCAAAGCTCGTGAAGGAAATCTTTAATGGTTTAAAACCAGCCGTTATAGCCTTTATTATTGCGGCAACACTTTCACTTTTTATCTCAACATTATTAAATGTTGGAAATAATGGTCTTGGATTTATTAATTTTAAGACCTGTATATTACTTGGAATACTATATCTATTCATGATGAAGTTTCCTAAACTGCATCCAATCTTTGTGATTGTCATTGCGGCAATCGTTGGAATTATCTTTAAATTCTAGATTTCAGGCTGTTATCTTTGTATAACAGCTTTTTTCACAATTTCGGAAGTAAAATAGTCACAAAATCGGAAGTAAAAAGCTCACAATTTCGGAAGCAAAATAGTCACAAAATCGGAAGCGTGTGATTTATAGGGCTATTTTTAAGTAAATGTCGGTCATTTTGAATGCATAAATGAAGATAAAACAGTATAATTGGGATGAGGTAAAAGAGTATGCAGGAAGTATTAAATATTATTTGTGATGAAACACTAACTTATTCGCAACAGCTGTTGGCTTTGGCAAGACTTGCTGAAAGCTTTGATCATTCCCTGGAATTGAGTGATGAACTGGTTGAGGCTAAAAAAGAAGGTATTATCTGCGACCTGAATGAAGGTAATGCGCCATATCGTCCAAGATATATCTGTCCAAATTACAGTATCTTAATGGAGAAGGGTTCTGAATTCTTGCAGTTAAACCCACCAAAGGATTTATATGAGGCATTAAACAGTTTACTGATTATGTATCGTCATGTGCCATCAATCACATCATTCCCTGTTTATCTTGGAACACTGGATGAACTATTGGAACCATTTATCTTAAAAGAGACCAGAGAAAATGCCAAGAAGGCTTTAGGATTATTCTTACTCAATATCGATAGAACACTATGTGATTCATTTGTTCATGCGGATTTAAGTGGTAAGGATACAGTTACTGCCAGAATGATTCTGGAGTTAACGATGGAAATGCAGTTGGCTATTCCGAATCTGACAGTTAAGTATAATCCAGATGTAACCAGTGATGATTTCATGAAGTTATGTATTGAATGTATGTTAAAGACTGCTAAGCCAAGTTTCGCTAATGATAAGATGTTCAGAAGTGAATGGGGCGATAAGTATGCCATTGCGAGCTGCTACAACGGTTTAAGAGAAGGTGGAGGAGGCTTCACTCTGCCACGTCTTAGAATGTATGAATGTTCTCTGAAGGCTAATGATGCCGATGACTTTATCGATAATGTCTTACCACATTATGCAGCTATTATGCTCAAGATGATGGATGATCGTATTGCCTTCATCGTTGAAAAGAGCAGTTTCTTTAAATCTAATTTCCTGGTTAAGGAACACTTTGTAGAACTTGATAACTTTACTGGTATGTTTGGTATGGTTGGATTGGCTGAGTGTTGTAACCATCTTCTGGGTATTAAAGATCCAAATAAGGGTTATGGAAATAATCCTGAAGCTGATGCCTTAGGTGTACGTATCATGGAAAGACTGCATGATATTGTTGGTAAACATGAAGCTAAATATGCAGCTAACTTTGATCATCACTATCGTCTGCATGCTCAGGTTGGTATTGATTCAGATGGTCGAGAAAATTCACCAGGTGCCAGAATTCCAATTGGTTCAGAACCATCAATGCCAAAGCAGATAATGCATAGCTGCCTGTTCCATAAATATTTTGAAACAGGTATTGGTGATATCTTCAAATTTGAAGAGACATGGGTTAATACTCCAGATGCCTTAATCGATATTATTAAGGGTGCAATTAAGAATGGTATGCGTTACTTCAGTGGCTATCTTGAAAATAATGATGTCGTAAGAGTAACTGGTTATCTTGTAAAGAAGAGTGAACTGGCTAAGCTTGACGCTGGTAAACAGTCACTTAATAATGTCAGCATCTTTGGTAAGGGTGCAAGAGATTGTTCTGATGCCTTAGACCGTCGTATCGTTGGTGATCATGAAGGCTCACGTTAATCGTATAATTGAATTCTCGAATGTAGATGGCCCGGGAAACCGTATGGCCATCTTCTTTCAGAAATGCCCTTTTAAATGTCTATACTGTCATAATCCTGAAACAATCAATCACTGTATCAACTGTGGTGAATGTGTTAAAACCTGTCCGGTTGGGGCACTTGAGATGATTGAGGGTAAGGTTATCTGGCATAAGGATAAATGTGTTAACTGTGATACCTGTATTCATACATGTAAGAATCTCGCTAGTCCCAAGATTGATATGTTAAGTGTTGATGATATCCTTGAGAGAATTATCTATGAAAAAGACTTCATTCAGGGAATAACGGTCAGCGGTGGTGAATGCATGGAGAGTGCAGAATTTATTACTGAACTCTTTAAGGAAGTTAAAAAACTTGGTCTAACATGTTTTACTGATTCTAATGGTTTTTATCTCTTTGAAGATTATCCTGAACTATTGAAGTATATGGATTACTGTATGCTGGATGTAAAGGCTTATGATAATGATTTTCATAAGGTATTATGTGGAAGAGATAATACAAATGTCTTAAGGAATCTTAAATATCTGCAAAATATTAATAAATTATATGAAGTCAGAACAGTAATTCTGAAAGATCATAAGGAAGAAAATGAAAAGACTGTAAGAGAAGTCGTAAAACATCTCAATCCAGATATCCGCTATAAACTGATTAAGTATCGTCCATTTGGGGTGAGAGAAGAAGGTCTTGAGATCCTGGGTCATTCAATTACTGATGATGAAGAAATTGAACGTTTAAAGAAAATTGCGACAGATCTTGGTCATCGCAATATAATAATTGTCTAACTGTCATGTAATGTGGCAGTTTTATTTTGACTTGCAGTGATATAATTGGATAAAGGAGTATGCTTGAATGTTAAGAATAAGAAGTAAGAAAGTTTATATTGATGAAAAGTTTGTACCAGCAGTAATTGAAATTGATAATGGTAAGATTAGAGGTATCATGGATTATGATGATGAATATGATAAAGACTATGGAGATATGAAAATATATCCTGGATTTGTTGATATTCACTGTCATGGTTATCAGTTATTTGATTTCTCAAATGCTGATGAAGAAAAGTTTGTTAAGTGGATAAAGGATTTGCCAAAAGAAGGTTGTACGGGATTTTTACCTTCATCATCAACAGGCAGCGAAGAAAAGATTCTAAAGGCGATGAAACTCTTCAGGAAATATATTGAGAATCCAATAAAGGGTGCTCATGTTTTGGGTATTAATACTGAAGGACCATTTATTTCTTTTGATAAGGCTGGAGCACAGAATAAATATGAAATTATGATGTGTAAGAGTGAAACTATTGAAAAGTGGCAGGAAGTATCAGGAGGTAATATCCTTTATAATACAATAGCTCCTGAAATGGATAGAGATTACGCCATGACTAAATGGTGTGCTGAAAATGGAATTGTTGTGGCAATTGGTCATACTAATGCTACATATGAAACAGCTATGGGAGCAGTTGATAGTGGAGCCAGATCGTTTACACATACATATAATGGTATGTCACAGTTTGATTCAAGAAAGCCTGGAGTTGTTGGGGCAGCCTTTGATTCTGATGTCTATGCTGAACTGATAGCTGATGGTGTGCATACTCATCCAGCATCTGCCAGAGCTCTTGCGAAGATTAAGGGTAAGGATAAACTGATCATTGTCACTGATTCGGTATCGCTTAAAGGGGCAAAACCTGGTGTTTATGATAAGAATGCTGCAACGAAGGTTATTGTTCATGAAGATGGCAGTATCCGTTTACCTGATGGCCGTCTTTCAGGCAGTTCAAATGCGATGAATAAACTTCTAAGAAACGCTGTTATAAATATGCATATCGATGAAGTTACGGCTGTTAATGCCATGAGTAAGAATCCATGTGAGCTTCTGAATATTAAGGGTAAGGGTTTAATCAAAGAAGGATATGACGCTGATATTACAATTCTTGATGATGATTATAATGTCATAATGACCTATTGCCTTGGTGAAGAAATGTTATAAAGAAATGAGCTGATGTCAGATGATATCAGCTTTTGTTATGGGTTGATAAACATAAATAGTCAGATTTGTTTTCATAATAATGTAAATATTATACAAATATAATGTAAAATTTACTTTCAATATGTAAATAATAGGCATATAATAATGTTTATGAGTGCCAAAGGAGGGAACTTGTGAATAAAAACAGTATCGATATGGTCAATGGACCTTTACTTAAGAATATCTTTATTTTCTGTTTTCCTCTGATGGCGATGAATCTTCTGCAGATGTTGTTTAATGCAGCTGATACGATTGTGGTTGGTAAATTTGCTGGTCAGGAAGCTTTGGCAGCTGTAGGAGCGACAGGGTCACTGATATTCTTATTTAATTCACTCTTTCAGGGGTTAAGTGTTGGTACCAATGTCGTAATTGCTAATGCGATTGGTGCTGGTGACCATAAAAGAATTACCAAATCAGTATCTTCATCAATTGTTATGGGAATAGTTGGCGGAATTATTCTGGCTTTTCTTGGTTTGTTCGCATCAAGATTCATGCTGGAGCTGATGTCGACACCAGGTGATATTATTGATCAGAGTACCATTTATATGAAGATTATTTTATGTGGTAGTATCTTTATGGTTGTCTATAACTTTGGTTCAGCCATTTTAAGATCGAAGGGTGATACCAAAAGACCACTTTATTTCTTATGTATATCAGGTATTATTAATGTCTTACTCAATCTTCTGTTTGTCATCGTCTTTCATCTTGATGTCGTTGGGGTTGCTGCAGCGACTATCATCTCACAGGCTATTGGGTGTTTGATGTTGCTTTATACTCTAATACATGAAAACGATGCGACAAGAGTTGATTTAAGAAAACTGTGTCTTGACTTTGATGTGGTTAAGGAGACAATGCGCATTGGTATTCCAGCTGGTTTACAGGGTATGGCCTTTTCTTTGAGTAATGTTGTAATTCAATCAAGTATCAATTCATTTGATTCATCAATAATTGTCGCTGGTAACAGTGCGGCAGCTAATGTTGAAAACTTTACTTATATCGGAATGATGGCTTTCGCACAGGCAACAATTACCTTTACAAGTCAGAATGTTGGTGCAAAGCGTAAAGATAATGTCAAAAAGATTATGTGGTATACCATGGTTCTTGATTTATCTTCATCATTTATTGCTGGTGTTCTGGTATGGTACTTTGGTGATTTCCTGCTTGGCCTATATAATGATAATCCAATGGTTATCGCTAATGGTAAGATCAGATTATTCTATGTCTGTGTCTTCCTCTTCCTTAATGGGGCAATGGATATCTATATCAACTCAATGCGTGGTATGGGTAGATCATCTTTACCAACTGTTTCAATGGTTATTGGTGTCTGTGGTGTCAGATTATTATGGTTATGGTTTGTCTTCCCGCAGTTTAGAACGCTTGATATGATTTATATCTGTTATCCTATCAGCTGGCTTGTTACTACAGTGTTTGAGGCAGTATTATGGATAGATACTCATAAAAAACTGATGAATGAATAAAAGTATGACATTGTCATGCTTTTTTGATACGATTAAATTATGGAAATTGATAGAAGAATACAGCTTGAATTTTATATCTTATCAAATGTTAAAGACTATATAACGATCAATAAGATTGCGAAAAGAATAAATATTTCTGATCGAACATTAAAAAATGATTTAATCGATTTAAGGGAATATGTTAAAGAGAGTGGTGGCGAGCTTATCGCTAAGCCAGGTAAGGGTCTTAAAATCAATATTATTGATGAAAAGAAGTTTAAGGAAAATAAATTACTCGTTGAAACCAAATATACCTATGTCGGGACTGAGAATGATCTCATCCAGTCAAGAAGTAATCAGATTGCCAAGATTCTGATTATTCAGGATGATTATATGAAGATTGATGATATAGCTGATAAGCTTTATCTTTCAAGAAGTACAATTAAACAGGAATTAAAGAATGTCAGAAAATTCTTTGATAGTTATGGGTTAAATATTATTTCATTACCTGGTAAAGGGATGATGGTGGATGGTGAAGAGTTTAAGAAACGACTTTGTATGATTGAACTTATCAATGTACATTTCCCATATTCAGTATATGAAGAGGATGATGGCAGTGATTTCTGGCAGTTATTTGATAATGAAGAGAAGATGACTATCAGAAGTTTTGAGTTAAAGATTTTAAGAAATACCAAAACGACAATTGTTGATAACTATCTCAATAAACTGGCCTGTTATTCACAGCTGGCAAAGAAACGTTCATTAAGTGGACATAAGGCTAAGGTTGGTGAGATGTATAAATATATACTATCTTCATTTAAGGAATATGAGATAGCCAGTATGTTCGCAAATGAGTTTAAGAATATTGATTTCGTTATGGATGAAGATGAAATCTATTGTCTTGAACTGCTTTTGATATTCTGGAGAGATCTGACGGATAAGACTGATATTGATAAGGAATATCCTCTTTTTAAGGATGATGTTGAAAGGACGGCTGTTAAAGCACTTGAAGATATCAAAGAGATAGCTGGGATTGATTTATTAAATAAAGAGAATATTCATTCATTAACTCTGATGATGATCCCGATAATGGCCAGAGTCTTCTTTAACTGCAGTTCGATTAAGATTACCAGTTCAACCTTTGAAAAGAGTTCTATCAGACTTTCAAGTATTGCCTTATATTTGGGTGAGATAGTTGCCTTTAGAATTAAGGAAGAATTTGATTGTGATATTGGTGACTATGATATCGTTCGTCTGGCTTTTGTCTTCTATATTATTATCGATAAGATGAACTTTGCATATGAGCCAAGAAATCTGATACTGTATTTCCGTAATGGTTATGAAGGAGCTAATCTTGTCAGAAATAAATTAATCAGATATTTTGGTGAAGATAAGTTTAACCGAATTGATCACTATGAATTCTATGAAGGACGTATAGTTGATGAGAGTCAATATGACTATGCGATTATGAATTTTAAAGATTTCACTTATCGTTATAACCTGCCATATATTAAGATTTCACAGATTCCAACACGGGCTAATTATGATGAGATTAATGAGAAGATTATAATACCTGGATACAGGATTGAAAGTCTCATTGACAATATTGAATATAAGAGTGTTGATTATGAATTTGATAATATGGCTAAACTGGCTCAGGATATAGCCTATGATGTATCGAATTCGATTGAGAGTCACAAGATTATATCTGATAGGATAATTAATTTAAGAAAGCTCTACATTAAAAATAAGGTAGCTAATATTATAGTTGATTCAAGATACTGTAAAGAGAACTGTTTTATTGTCTATCGGTTGAATAAGACTGTTATCTTTAAAGATAATGAAGTTAATTACTTTGTCTTTACTTCTTTTAGAGTTGATGAAGAAAACCCTGAACTGATTAAATCCATCAATATCATCAGTGAAGAATTTACCCGTAGCCTCGATCTCATCAACGATTATGTTCAAAGCTCAAATAAGAAAGCATTTGTTTTAAATGTCACAAGACAGATGATTAATATGTAGGACATAATTTGCACTAGAGATAGTGCAAATTTTTTATTTACATTAATTTATGTGAATTTTGTCACGTGGAAAAAGTCCTAGATATGTATTAGTATAAAGCCATCAGGGAAACAAAAGGTGTTTCCTTAAAGGAGGATAATTATTTATGGTTCAAAGCGCATTAATGTGTGCATTAGCCTGGCTGATTGTTAATGGGATTGACCGTTTACTGGCTTGGCAGACTTGTACAAGACCAATTGTTACTGCAGTAGTAACTGGCTTGTTGCTCGGGGATATTAAAACAGGTATCATCATGGGCGCTTCTTTAGAGGCTATCTTTATGGGTATCTCAGCTATCGGTGGTTCAGTACCAGCTGATGCATGTGCGAGTGCAATTATCGCTGTTGCGTCTACAGTTTTAACAGGTGCTGACGTTGAAACTGGTCTGGCTTTAGCAGTTCCTATCGGTACTATTATGGCTTCAGTTAATGAATTATATAAACCAGTTCTGGCTTCTTTCGCTCCATACTGGGAAAGAGTATGTGCAAAGGGTGATGTTAGAAGTTATAAGATACAGTTAACAGCTTTCGCATTATTAGTAGACAGACTGCCACAGGCAATTATCATTTTCCTGGCTGTTGCGTTTGGTGTTGAAGGTTTACAGGCTTTCTTAGCTTCTATGCCTGGATTTGTAATGAGAGGTATGAGCGCTGCATCTTCAATGATGACTGGTGTCGGATTTGCAATTCTGACAGCTATGATCTGGGATGCTCAGATTGGTGTATTCTTCTTTGCAGGATTTGTAATGGCTAAGTATATGGGTTTACCTACACTGGCAATCGCTATTCTGGCTTTCACAGTAGCTATTACTTATTTCTTCATCCAGAAATCAATTATTGATAATAAAGGTACTGTTAAGGCAGCAGAAAATACTGAGGAGGACTTCTTCTAATGGCAAAGTTAACATATAACGATACAGAAAAGAAAACATTAAGAAAAATGTGGTGGAATGCCGGTTATGTATTTGCTGGCTTCAATATGGTTAAGATGGAAGGTAACGCTTTCGCATTAACTATGGCTCCAGTTCTTGAAGAACTATATGATAACGAAGAAGAGAGAAAACAGGCATTAGTAAGACATAATGGTTTCTTCAATACTCATGCGGTTATGTTCTCTCTGATTGCTGGTATTACATATGCCCTTGAAAAAGAAAAGAAAACTACAGGTGCTGTGACTGATGAAGTAATTGAAAATATCAAGGCTTCTCTAATGGGTCCTACTGCAGGTATTGGTGATGCATTCTTCTTTAACTGCTTAAGAGTTATCGCTGCTGGTATCGGTATTGGTTTATGTGAACAGGGCAATATCTTAGGTACATTCCTCTTTATCCTGATTTATGGTGTATCACAGCTTGTTGGCCGTTGGTATCTCTTACGTATTGGTTATTCATTCGGTACATCATTCATTGATTCAATCTTCGAATCTGGATTAATGGAACCATTAACTAAATCTGCTGGTATCGTTGGTTTAACAATGGTTGGTGCCATGGTTGCGACTACAGTTAAAGTTAAACTTAACTGGACTATCGCTGTTGGACAGACATCAGTTGTCGTACTTGATATCATTGAATCTATTATGCCTGGATTATTATCTATCGTACTGGTATTCGTGCTGGTTAGATTGATTAAGAAGGGTGTTAAACCAATCACACTGGTATTTGGTATCTTAGCTCTGACTATTTTATTAGCAGCTGTTGGTGTATTCTAATAAACTGATTTAAGCAATAAAGGGAGTTAAAGACTCCCTTTATTTATGTAAGGAGA